>NZ_MWQK01000005.1:0-300000 GCF_002210425.1 Fibrobacter sp. UWB2
CCAGGATCAAACTCTTCATTGATTTTTAAAATAGTCTGTCCTGTTTTTCGTAAATTTGACTTCCAAGAAATTTTCTTGGGCCGTCACTAAGCACATCTCCGATTCCTTCAATCTTCCCGAAAGTCTCGCGGGCTTTCGCTTTTTCCTTCGTTCTCGGCTTTCGTTTCTTCGTTTCGGCCTCGTCTCTCAGGAACGGCGCCAATTATAGAATTTTACGATGACTTTGCAAGGGGTAAAAGTGAAAAAATTTCACTTTTTTTCACTTTTTTCGGAAAAAACGGGATGTGCGCCGCGGCACGACAGATTATTCACATTCTGTAAACAGAAATCTTCGGGGCGCCACGGCCAGGGGATGGCGGACGGGGCCCGCCATGACGTTTTGCGTCAAAGCACCTGGCAATTTTCCAAAACACTACGGCGTTCCACAAAAAAACTCCTCGCGAAGTGCGAGGAGTCTCAAATCTATTCGATTACTTTATTTAACATCGCAGCCGGCGCTCGGATTTTGCCAGCCGTTTTCCGGAGGAGCCTCGCCCGCCTTCCAGCAATGGAGCGTGTCGAGTACATCGCCTTCCTTGAAAGTGGACCAGTCCGTCACCTTCTTGATATTGGTTGTCGTAGTGGTGTTGAATCGGCTCATGTAATGATCGATCAAGTACTGCGGACATTCCACTTCTTCGATGTAGTAGGTCGGATTGTCTGCAGCCTTGTACCAGTCGGCAAACCAGTGGCAACCGCGCAACAGGTTCGGAAGGCCGGCGTCGCCGAAGGCCGCGTCGCACATACCCTTGATACAAGTCTGGTATTCAACGAGAGTAGCGTCGTAGCCGAGCTGATTCTGGCATTCAGTCAAGAATCCGCCAAAGCCTGCACCCCAGTTAAAGTCGCTGCCTTTTTTCACCTGAGTTGTAAGAGCGTCAAAGGCGCCCACGCCACCACCCGGCACCATCAAGTCGAACTGACCCGCCGGAAGATTAGGATTGCCGCCAGCCACATCCATACCGATGTTAGAGGCCATCACGATCATGTGCTTGCCCTTGAGAGCCTTGTGGGTTTCCCTTGGCGGGTTGTTTTCCATCTCGTTCGCGAAGTGGCCATCGTACTGCAAGTGATAGCACTTGCCGCACTTGCTATCGGCAGTGCCCGCAACGTATGCATAAGAAAGTGTATCGTTCACGGCAATCGGCGCCATGTCCGTGCAGGTGAACACGCCCTTTTCCTTTTCGTCGCCGCAAGCGCTTCGGGTTCCGTTGTAACCGAACCAGGCCTTCGATACGTCTCCCAAGGTAAAAGTAGGGACTTCGACATCGTGAATGTTGCAGTTACGTGCAGTACCATAGTCGGCAATGTAGGCCTCATCGGAAGACGTGTCTGCACGAGTCACATCGTTAGCGCTTTCCCTAAGCCAGGAGCAGTGCGGCTTGCAAGCATCCCAGTAACGCGTATTCCAGCCACGCTTTGCCGTAGCGCTAATGTCCTTGGTGTACTCCGCCGGAGGTGCACCGTAAGATTCAAGAGTCGGGAAACCACTTGCATCGAGTTCCGGTTCCTTGCTACTAGAACTTTCTGCAGCAGATGAAACCGGATTTGCGCTAGATGTCGGATTGACAGAAGAGCTCGACTGAGACGGCACTCCATTGCTTGAACTGGTCGCCGAATTAGGCGGAACAACCACAGAAGAGCTTAATCCCAAATTGCTATTTCCATCTACACTAGAGCAGCTTTCAACAAACCAATCAGCACTCGATGAAGAAGCCGCAACAGACGGAGTAAGCGGAGATGGAGAATCGTCAGAGCAGGCATTAAACATTGCACAAGTGCCCGCAGCCAATAAAGAACTCAATAAAACCTTTTTCATAACCTTCCTTTTAATACCTCGTTTAAAACTAGATTTAATCATTCCCAAAAGGCACAAAAAAAGGTTTTTAAAAGCGTTTTTGCGAATAGTCCATAAAAAAACGTCCCGGAAATAGCACTTCCGAGGCGTTTTCAATTGCAATTAGGCGTTTCGCGCGCGTTTTGGCGATCGTTTAGATCTTCTTCACCACGAACATGTGGCCTGGAGCCTTTGCAGGGTCAAGTTTCACATAGTTCTTGTTACCACGCCATACATAGCTTTCGCCAGTCACAATGTCCTTCAAGAAGAAGAACGAATCGTTCTGGAGGCCAAGCTTAGCCATGTCGAGTTCAACAATACCTTCTTGCACGTGGTCCATGTCCATATTGCACACGCAGAGAATCACGTCATCGCCAGACTTCTTGGAGTAAACCATAAGCTGGTCGTTCTGAGCGTAATGGAAATCGAGGTTATCGTATTCCTGCAAGGCGACATGTTCCTGACGGGCAACATTCAGACGACGAACAAAGTCTTGAATGCCCGGACCAGACCAGTTGTGTACTTTGTACTGATACTTTTCGCTATCGGCGAGTTCTTCCTTGATCGGGCTCGGGATGTTTTCGCAGAGTTCGTATCCGTTGTACATACCCGTGAGGCTCGAAAGCGTCGCGGCCAAGAAGTAGCGCTGCTTAAAGGCGTTTGCACCTTTGTATGCAAGATACTTCGGGAAGATATCCGGAGTTGTCGGGAAGAAGATACCACGCATGTATTCCTTAGCGTCGGACTGCGTGAGTTCCTTCAAGTACTGTTCGAATTCCCACTTTGCAGAGCGCCATGCGAAATACGTATAGCTCATGTCAAAGCCAGACTTTGCAAGGCGATGCATCATCTTCGGGCGTGTGAAAGCTTCGGCGAGGAACACGAGTTCCGGGCGCTTTTCCTTCACGTCGGCGATGAGCCATTCCCAGAACGGGAACGGCTTGGTGTGCGGGTTATCGATACGGAAAATTTCAACACCCTTGTCGGCCCAGAACAAAATAATGTTCTCGATTTCTTGCCACAGAGCCTTGTAGTTCTTGTTGTAGTAGTCGAACGGATAAATGTCTTCGTACTTCTTGGGCGGGTTTTCGGCGAACTTGATGCTGCCATCCGGTTCGTGGTAGAACCATTCCGGGTGAGACTTCACATACGGATGGTCCGGGCTGCAGTTGAGCGCGATATCGAGCGCAAGGCGGAGTCCCTTGGCGCGAGCGGCTTTTGCAAAATGTTCGAAGTCCTTCATGGTCCCAAGTTCCGGGTCCACATCGTAATGACCACCGTTCTTGTTACCGACAGCGTACGGGCATCCCGGTTCAAGCGGATTGCCCTTCTTGTCGACCTTGGCGTGGAGCGCGTTGTTTGCGCCCTTGCGGTTCGTGACACCAATCGGGTGGATCGGAACAAGGTAAACCGTATCGAAGCCAAGCCCTGCAATGTAGTCGAGCTGCTTTTCGCAATCCTTCCACGTTGCGCTCTTGTTCGGGTCCGTGCCCTGGCTCTTCGGCCACATTTCGTACCACGTACCCACGCGGCTGTAGACCGGGTCCACACGGAGCTTCATCACCGGACTTTCAGTCGGGACGTCCTTCGGTTCCTTGGTCCATGCGCAAATTTTGTATTCGTAATAGCCGATATTACCAACCGTGAAGGAGCCTTCCCACAGGTCATTGTCGACAAAGTGCATCGGAGCCTGTTCCCACTTTTTCTTGGAAACGTGGCGGTAAAAAATCGCAGCATCGTACTTTTCGTGACTGTGGCGGAAGATGTCTGCCTGGAGGGTCACGGTATCACCGGGTTCACGCTTGAGCATGAAGCGGCCGCCCTCAATGCTCGGGCGGATATTTTCAATAACGAGATTTTCTTTTAGAGTTGGAATAGTTGCCATAATGACTAGAATTTAGCAAACTACTTAATTCTAATCAACTGCACATCCTTAATCCAAATCGTTCTTTCGGCCTTGCCCAAATTCAAGTCCAGACGGGCGTTCGGGTCCGTTTTTTCTGGGGTAAATTCAATTTCAAACGACTTCCCGGAAGTCGACACCTTGACGTGTTCCTGGAACCCATTGGTCTCATTGTTGTAAATGGAATTCGCAAGGCGTGCGGTCACCTCTCCATCGACATCGGACCAGATGGTGAATATAAATTTGTACGTAGCGCCAGCCACCAAAGGAATATTTTCGTGCAACAGCTGAACGCTATACGAAAAGTCACCACCTCTAGTCACATGGACGCGCATCACATTCGAATTCTTTTCCTTAACGATGGACGTATCGGCAACCCCGTTGAACTGCCTATGGAAAATCCATTCATTGCCACCATCACTAAAGTCGCCGTTAGAAATAAAGTTCTTATTCAGAGGTTCGACAA
The DNA here is from genome assembly GCF_002210425.1 of Fibrobacter sp. UWB2. Classification (NCBI taxonomy): domain Bacteria; kingdom Pseudomonadati; phylum Fibrobacterota; class Fibrobacteria; order Fibrobacterales; family Fibrobacteraceae; genus Fibrobacter; species Fibrobacter sp. UWB2. The sequence goes on from NZ_MWQK01000005.1 coordinate 4,246, forward strand.
TTTCTTCCCAGATATCATCTACAAAGCCGTCGTATTCGGCACCATCTGCACCCGTGTACTTGAAGCGCAGACACTGGAAACTCGGCAAGAACCGATCGTTCAGCGATTTCCAGAGATCCGCATTTTCAGTCTTGCTGAAGCGGATTACACCATCATCGTTAACATGCGCCGTAGAAAAATCTACCCCGCCAACAAAACGGTGCACACGGAATTCTACAGACAAATTCACCGCAGAATCCTGAATTCCAATCTGAGAATGATTGTACATCAATTCAAACAGCTGGAAATTGTTCATCTCGTAGACAAACGGGATTTCCTTGCCATTTTGACGGATGCGTCCGTAAATCGAGTTAACGCCCTCTTTTTTGCCAACTTCAAAACGGACACCGATTTCCTTGAGGAACCCGCCATTTTTCAAGTTGATATTGTAGAAGGCTTCCTTGACATAGGCGCCATCCGTAAATGAAATGGGGAGCACTGCCGCCGGGTCATCCTCGTACGGCCAAATCTGCTGGCCATTCTTCACATCAACGGACACGCCCGTATAGAAGCTGCAATACGAACGAACCTCGGAGAGCGTGAGCTGGAACGTATCGATTACAACCTTTTCGTCTTCTGCAGCCACCTTCGAAAGCGCCACCGGCTTTGCATCCGAATAGTCCACCGAGAACTCCGCCGTGAGTCCCAAGTTCTGCGCAATTTCCGGATTTCCAATTTCAATACCGGCCGTAGTGTCGGATTCAGAACATCCGGCAAACCACAATGCCACAAGCACGCAACCGATTATTGAACACAAAGAACGCATCATACTCCTCGGGTTAGAGGGTACAGCTGGATATTGATTTGCACAACATCCTCACCTTCCCCAGCCTTTGCTGAGAAATCTAGTAGTTCTTTGCGCATCAGTTGCAAATGTTTTTTCAAATTGGGGAAATCTTCGCGTTTTATGCTAAACGTAAGGGCAGAAACGTCCCTTTGCGAGCCCGGAAGCGCCGAAAGCATGTCCGCCGAAAGCTTGAGCATCTGGAGATGGTACATCTTGACCATCAAATCCTGGACTTCGTCGTCCGTAGTAATCAGGGGGTCGCGCTGGCGATAACCATTGGCCGTCTTTACCAAAAGCCCAAGTTCCACGAGAAGCTTGAGCGATTCCGTCACCTGTGCAGGCGTAATGAGGCCACCGAGGCGCTTGGAAATCCAGTCGGGAATCGGGCGAAAATCCTTGAGCGCCACCATCTCGAGAATTGCGGAATGGTGCCATTCACGGAAAATGCGGAACTGCGCCTTTTCCATCTTGTGCAGTTTGGAGCGCGGGCTAGCCTTCAAAAGTTGGGCGTAGTAAACCTGCTTATCCGCATCCGTCTGAGCCTGGTTGAAGAAAACGAGACTTTCGAAATATGCGGCACGCTGGCCATCCAAGCCGAGGCCGTGGATGAGCTTTACCACCGTGTTCTTTGTAATGTTTCGCTTTCCGTCAATCGTGAGCTTGAGATGGGCATGACTCGAAAGCCCCGCCTTCTCCGCGAAGAAACGGAGGCTGAATGCCGGAACCGTCTTCTTCTTGTACTCATAGTAGTCCCGCAAATACACACGGTAGTTTGTGTACTGCAGAACATCAGGTTCAACTATGCGATTTTCTCCTGTTTCCATATTCTAAAAAATAGAAGTGTTCAGGCACAAAAGCAAAGGATAAAAAGCTTTTATCGTTTACTGAGGTAACCATGTCAGACGAGAGGGGCAGGCTTTCCCCTGATTGCAGCCCCGGCTCGCCGGGTCTTCCATCACCCCTTCGAGCGGGGTTCCACCCCGCAACGCCCCGTAGCCAGACGAGAGACGAAAGACGAGAGACGAGAGGAGCGATAGTCTTGGACTATAACAACGTTCAGCAAAAATCTTTAGCGAGAAGCGAAAAACGGACATGGTCCTCGAAATGCCCATGGAGGCATTCGTACTCGCGACAGACACCTTCTTCCAGAAATCCGGCACGGCGGGCGACAGCAGCACTCTTCGGATTGTTGACCGAGGCCGTAAGTTCAAGACGGTTCAGCCCCATCGCAAAAGATTCGCCCGCCACAAGCAAAAGCGCTTCGGTCGCGAGGCCACGGCCGCAAAATTTTTGGCCGAGCCAGTAACTTACCGTGGCCGAGCGATTCTTCCACTGCACCCAGCCAAGCATGATGCAGCCCGCAATTTTCAAGCCGTCACTTGAGCTCATGGACTTCTCGAAAATGCCCCAGCAGGCACCATTTGACATCTGCGCCTGCATGTCCCAAGCATCAATTTTCGCAGAAACATCTTCGGGAGAACGACATTCCTCGGCGGGCCACGGCAAGTGCTCCGACAAGAACTCGCGAGATTCTTCGATCAGCGCAAACAGCGGTTGCACGTCTGCTTCGCCAAGCGGCCGCAATACGACACGTTCGCCTTCAACTTCTTGCCGCGAGAACTCGCTAAGATCTTCGTCTAAAAAATCACTCATTATGACCTTTTGCAAAAAACAATCAACCCCAAGAGTACATAATTACAACGTCATTCTGAGCCATCCATGGCGAAGAATCCAGTTATATCAAGAAATTATGGATCCTCCTCCCGTTGGTCGAGGATGACATTACTGAAAAAAAACGAAAAACCCGATAGCGAACTACCGGGTTTTTCAGTGCGGATGAAAGGACTTGAACCTTCATGCCCTCGCGAGCACTAGAACCTGAATCTAGCGTGTCTACCAGTTCCACCACATCCGCGTGGTGCACCAAATTTTGAAAAAAAACACCCATTTGTCAAGGGGAGATGTTTATAAATAAGGCTATTTATAGAAGGCCGTTAAAGGGAAATGCCAAATGAACGTCATGCGGGCGGGGCCCCAGCTCGGAGTTTTTTACCCATCCTGGCGCAAGCGCCAACCTTACGGCTCAGCAATGGGGCTGCAAGCAGCCCCGCTGCGTTCGCCTTTTAAGGTTGTGGCCGACGCTCTATTCTCACACCGTTAAATTTCATTCCCTTTACTAAACAAAAAACTCGCTTTACACAAAAAAGCGATTGCATTTTCACAATTTTAAAGTGGCGGAAATTTGGCGATTATTTGCGGATGGCGTCGCGGATCCAGTCCATCCGTTTGCCCTTCCAATAGCTCCAGTCGTGCTCGCCTTCGGGGTCGAACCGGAGTTCGCAGTCCACCTGAACTGCCTTGCAAAATTCCGTAATCCACGGCTCAGTCTGGTCCGACGGATACAGTCTGTCCTTACCTCCCTGCAAAAAGCGGAAGCGGCCCGTATGCATTTTCTTCGGCGACGCAAGCCCCGCTGGCTCACCCAAGAACGCCCCAAACGAGCTCATGAGCAAGCGGTCTTCAACCGCACGACGCCCCTCGAGTGAATAGACAAGCACCCCCAGCGAGCCATCCGAAACGCCGACCAGCGAAACGCGCTCCACCGGAGATTTCCGGCGTGCTGCAATAGAATCGAGCGCCGCATCGACAGCGGTAATTGCAGCCGGCGTGACCCAGTGATTTTCACGGCAGGCCGATACACTCACCACAATTTTTTCAGGATAAAGTTCGGCAAAGTCAGTACCGGCAACAAGACCTTTCGCGCAGTTGGCACTCCCCATGCCGCCATGGAACCATACGACGACCGGCGCATTTGCGCGCTTCGCCGAAGATTTCCGGGCACTCTTGCCAACGGACTTTGGCCACCAGATTCCCGTCGGACTCTGGAAGCTCGCCTTGGCACTGTGCACATCTATCACAAGAGAATCTGGAGACGCAAAAGCAAGTGCGCTCGCAAGGAGCATTACCCAAGCCACCAAATTGCGATTCATCATTGCAAAATATCCGCAGGATTCTGTAGCCTTACCTGACGCGGCTTATGCACAAGCGCTACAAAGATGAGGATAATCCCAAAGATTAACATTATGGCGACAAGGCTCACGCCCATGAAACACCAATAGAAATGGTAACCGTCCATCAGGAATTCCCAGCTGAGCTCGCCCTCCGTCGATTCCATCGACTTCACGATATACTTGTCGCCCACCTTGACCGCACGGACTTCCATCGAGACATTGCTCGCGTTCGTTGCAGAAAAATCGTACCATTCCGAAAGCTCGTCCAGGATTTCATCGGTTACATAAAGGACAAACGTGCACTTGGAATCCCCGTTGAGTTGGAAATAGACTTTATCAAAGAACGGGATGTTCGAACCGCCGAACAGGCTCGGAACCGCGGCATAGCTCACCTTGCCGTAAAAGACATCTTCCGAAAGGAACCCGAGCTCTTTTGAAAATCCGTATTCAAACGAGCCGTCCGTCATTTCAACAGCGTTATATTCCTTTGTGATACTTCTCGCCAGCGGATAGATATACCACGAAATCCAACTCGCCAAAAAAATCAGCAGCAGGCCAAAATTGATAAAAGCGATTTTACGAACACGAAAAGCAGGCATCACAATTCCTTACTGTTTAGACTTGAATATAAAGAAGAACGTGGCAAGCAAAAGCACAAGCGACAAGAAGTAGAACGCAAGCGGGACCTTCGCCGACAAAGAAATTTCCTTCACGTTTTCCATCTGGAAAAAATGGAGCAGTTCGTCACTCGCACTGAGAGTCTTGTCGTTATCAAACTGGTTCCACGCATTGTGCAAATCCCGATTTTTCTCGAGCAGCGACACGACTCGCTTGTTGACCGACTCCGGCAAATTCGACGGACTATCGACCACCACGTCATACCCCGCACGTGCAGAATCCAGCTTGCGCAACAGCGACAAATCGGTGTCCGAAGCGTTCATCTCCATCAGGCGGTAAACGCGTTCCAAATCGTCATGCCATGCGGTGCGTTCCGAAAGGTAGCGCTGCAAGCACGAAACCTTCGCCAAAACGCTCGACTTGAACTGCGAAACCGAGGCCGCCGGAGGCGCCGAAAAACCGGTCTGCTTGAGCTTTTGCACTCCGCCCTCAAACGAGAGAGCTACTTCGCGGAGCGTCATCATCTGCGCAATCACCACTGCAGAATCAACCTCGTAACCGTTACGGACGCGTTCCATCGAACGCATGAGGCTTGCATCGGCAAACTGGTAATCACAAAGCGACTTCACGTATTGGGAATAAACGGCAACCTGCGGTTTTTGCGAAACGTAAAACAGTGCCGTGAGGCAAATCGTAAGGACGACGACAAGCCAAATCCAGGGCGTCTGGATTTTCATGTGCAAAGTTTCTGCAATTGATTTTTTCGTCTGTCCGTTCACATCTAGAAATTACTTTTTTTCTACTTTACGAACAATGAGACTCCGTCATTTAATCGCCTTTTTTGCCATTTTATACTATTTCGCCGGCTGTACAGTCGAGCGGGCTGAAGAACATATCCTCGCAAGGCACGCAAATGGCGTCAAAAAGACCTCCATCTGGGTCTACCCTGACGGAACCATCCTCAAGCGTAACGAATGGTATAACGACGGCATCAAGGAACTCGAAATTCCTTACGAAGACAGCCTCCCGCATGGTGAATTCAAACGTTGGACAGGCTTTGGCGATGTCGCGATGATCGGACGCTACAACAAAGGGAAAAAAGACGGCAAGTGGACGGTCTACTACCAGAACAAGAAAGTTGAAGCAGTCCAGTATTACAAGGATGACCACCCTGTTGGCGACTGGGAAGGATGGCACCACAATGGGCAAAAGTCCTTTGAACAACATTACAACGATAGCGGAAATGCAGTAGGCGTGTGGAAAAAATGGCACGACAATGGAGTGCTTGCCGAAGAAAACAGCAACTGTCATGACATGGAGAGAAACGATTCTGCCGAGTACACGCCAATACCAGGGTACATCAAGCGTTACGGTCGAAACTGCAAAATTTTGGAATACTACGAATGCGTCGAAGGCCAAAAGGAAGGCTCGTACAAACTCTATTACGAATCGTACGGAAATCCCGACACTACCGGCGAAAGTTGCAACACGGCACAAATCAAGGAAGAAGGATTTGCAGAAAGCGACATTCTCTTTGACCCGCATACAACCTACAGAGCCGATGGGACGTTTATCAAAAAAATCAAGTCAAGCTTTTTCAAGGGTCGTGAAAAAATACAGTGGTTTGACGAGAACAACAACGTTGTCCGAGAAAGCAATTTTATTACCGAAGAAACGGACGGCCCCGTTGAAAGTACGGGCATCACCTACGGAACTTGCGCCAATTCGTCCACGCTATTCTGCGCCGAGACTTCGTTTGTCCGTTCAGGGCTCCCAAGCGGAACGCTCGACAGTTGCACGTTGAGTTTCAAGGACGCCTATAAGAAAAATATCGGAAAGTACCCCGCATCGCTGCGCTACATCAAGGCAGGGCACGTTCTTTTGTATGAAGAATTTTGGGCATACGATGATCCGCCGTCAAGCTATGGCGATCCGACTCTTCGCGCAAGCCGCAGTTTCTACCCAGACAGCATGGGCGGCAGAATGGCAAGCGAAGGCTTTTGGCAAAGAACTCATGACGGCAAATCCAAACGTCACGGCATCTGGCGCAACTGGTACCCGAGTGGCATATTGAAAGATAGCCTCAACTACGTAAACGGCGAACGCGTCGGTGAACAGTTCAGTTACGACAGCACAGGCAAGCTCACAATACATAAAACAGAAGCCGGCAAGAACCGGCCCGTGATAATGCACATATTAGGAAATTAACAGACAGAACAACGTCATTCCGAGTCCGTTAGGACGAGGAATCCAGTTATTTCTAGCGAATATTTTTACTGGATCCTTCGACTTCGCTCAGGATGACATTTCATCTAATTACACTAGAGACTTCGATAGACTGCGTGGACCCTTTGAAGTTCCAGGAAACCTTGACTTTTACTTGTTTCGCATAAACGTGGTGAATTGTTTCGTACTGCGAGGCGTCAGTCGATGTGTAGTTCTGCGTTGCAGAAACAGTCACTTCTGGCGAGTACGTTACCGTAGCAGAATCGCCCAGACCACGAGCCCACTTGCGATTGATATCATGCACTTCAAAAGTCGTATCCTCCGCAGATTTCGACGGAATCGAGGCAATCCCCACAGACTTGAGGGAATCCAATACCTGCTGGGCGACTTCGACAGCGCCATCACGACCACGAATGCGTAACAAGGCATCATGGTTTCCTCCTTGAAGATTCAAAATCGCCATGTACATAAAACCGAGGACAGCTGCAGCGACCAGGATTTCAACTATACCAAAGCCTTTCTTGTTCTTCCAAAGTTTAACCATAATTCACCTACAGTTTATCCCAATAACTCCCGGATCTCCACCAAGGAATAAGCATATTATTGTCTTTAGTCTTTTCAACTAAACCATAGACCGCGCTATTGCCATACTGCATGCAAACATAACCATTAGAGGGTGCGGCCGAAAGACCAATACGCGGAATAAAGACAGCCCCATTTTGAGCCCAATCTTCAGCACCGGTTCCACCAAAAACGCTCAAATCAACATCACTGCAACCAAATCTAGCCGGAGATTCTAAGTTATAAGTCGCAAAAAGCTCTACATTTTCAAGATTGTTGCAATTATCAGCAATGTACACCTGAAGTTCCTGCTCGGTATCAGGCGCTCTCTTGACACAAAGACGCTTGGACAATCTATTCGATTCATTCGCCATGCGTTCCAGGAACGCCGTCACATTTATAGCACAATCCTTCATTCGGCTATTGATTACAGCACCTCGAAGACTAGCTACTCCCATAGACGATAAAATGCCCATAATCGATACAACGACAAGGACTTCTACCAGGGTATAGCCGTTCTTTTTAGAACCATGATTCAACATACCGAAATCTCCAAGCTTGACCGGACAAAAATTAACAATAAAAGGAGCTAGCCAATCCGTTTTGATCCAACTTATAATATATAATAACACTGTTCGAAAGTAAACATTTGTAAACGAAAAAGTTTTTTTAAGGAGAAATGTGATAAAAACCATGTTAAATTCCGTAATCATGTAAACTATCCTACTCAAATTTGCTATATTCTGCACGCACAACCTGCCCAGGTGGTGGAATGGTAGACACTGGGGACTTAAAATCCCTTGGGGGCAACTCCGTGCGGGTTCAAGTCCCGCCCCGGGCATTGTTTTTGTGCTTCACTTCGCAGAAGGGAGGTAGATCATGATTGAATTCTATCCAAACAGCATATATTATCCGCGCGAAGCGGTCGACGAAAAGCTTGCCAAGGGTGAGCTCGAAAAGACCAAAAAGTACTTGTTCGGCTGGACAGAGCGCCACCGCGAAGAAATTTGGGAATGTGCCCGTGAAGATGCTGAACAGCCTTCTGACGAAATCCTCCTCGACAACCTCCGTGCCCTCCTCCTCTGCAAGGGATCGCTCCAACCGGCCGCCGAAATGGGTGCTATGATCCGCGAAATCACGAAGGAAGTCTGGTACCAGAACGAAAACGGCCCGAAGGACCCGGATTTGATTGCCGTGGACTGGCAGACGAAGTACCTGACCAAGTGGCGCGAAGCCCGCATGTTCGAAGCATTCGTGCTTATCGAAAAGAACGCAAAGCAGCTCGTCGAAATCTTGAGAGCATAATCGCTCGCTCATAACAGCATTTGCCAAGCCCCACCCAGTGGGGCTTCTTTTTTGCCATTAACCAAATTATTAGCTAGCTACTAGTTTGCGTGAAAGCGGATGGGAATCCAGATTTCGAGCTTGCCCTGTTTGCTGGGCGGAAGGCGCCAAAAATATTCGACGTGCTTTAGGAGCTTGACTTTGAACACTTCGTTATCGGAACTCGTAAACATGATTTGCGGGTCCTTGAAGCGTCCAAGACTATCGAGCGTAAGGTGAAGTCCAAGGAAAACATCGTCATCGGACTTGATAAATCGGTTCCCTTTGCGGGTCACGCGAATTTTCTTGAAATACTCCGAAGAAAGGTAATGCAGACCTGCGGCGCGCCCTTCCAAAAACATCGCAAGCTTGTTCAAGTCACGACCTGCGGTATTTTCAATCACGTAGATTTCGTCAATCGAGGGCATTTCCACGCGGCCGGTAAACGCTTCTTCAGGAACTTCCTCTTCTTCCTCGACATCCACGATTGGTTCATACTGCGGGATGCTGTAGACAAAATACAGCACAGCCACAAAGACGAGAGCAAAGGCAAGCAATGGAGCGTTACGTTTTAGCATAGCACTACTCGATGGACTTGATGCAGAGCTGCACCGTCTTGGTGTTGTTATAGTAATTCCAAATCGGCTCGAATACGACCGTCACTGGGCGGGAGCGCCCGAGCAAAGCCTTACTCTTGCGGAGTCCAAAGGCGATAGCCGGGAAAACGGCACTCCCCGCCTGCGATATTTCCATCTGCAAGTGTCCGCCACGAAGTTCACGCACGCGATGCACGGTCACGTTTTCGGCACGGAAGGCGGGGTACGGGAAGTTTCCGCCAAACGGTTCGAGCAAGTCGATGAACTCGAGAATCGAGCGTTCACGAATCGGATAACGCCCTGTCGGCACGCGCGTTTCTACGGTAAATTCGCGGAGCGCAATCTTGATGTCGTACGGGTACGATTCATCGGTGTTGATTACCTCGCCGGTATAGCCCTGGTCTTTTGCGGATTGCAAAAGGCGCCCGCGGAGTTCTTCAATCTTGCCCGCTTCGAGCGAGAATCCCGCCGCATTGGCATGGCCGCCCCAGCGGTCAAAAAGTTCACGGCTGTCAAAAAGGGCCTTGTGCCAGTTGAATCCAGGAACTGCACGGGCGCTCGCATGTGCCATGCCGTTGATAATCGACAGCACAGCCGAAGGTCTGTGGAATTCCTGGGCAAGCTTTGCCGCGACAATGCCAATCACGCCCACATGCCAGTTTTCGCCGGCAACGACAATCACGGTCGGGATGGTGTCGCCGTAAAGAGCCTTTACCTGTTCCATCGCCATTTCGGTGATTTCAGCTTCTTTCTGCTTGCGACGGGTGTTCCAGTCTTTCAGCTCTTCCAAAAGCTTGCCCGCTTCGACTTTATTTTCGCACAAAAGAAGTTTTAGTGCTGGGTCCGGGCGTTCCATGCGGCCAGGGGCGTTGAGGAGCGGAGCAAGCTTGTACATCACGTCGATGCCGCCCACACAGCTATGGGGCTTCATAAGGGAGGTGTACATTTCTTGCACGCCAGGCCAGCGGCTGTTCTTGAGACTTTCAAGCCCGGTACGTGTAAAATAGCGGTTCTCGGGCGTCATCTGCACAAGGTCCGCAAGCGTTCCGAGGGCGACCAAGTCCAGATATTCCACCGGAGCCTTTATGCCAAGTCGGCTAAACAAGGCGCAAATAAACTTGTACGAAACGCCGACACCACAAAGTTCAGGATTCGGGTAATTGTCGCCTTCCTGATGCGGGTCCAAAAGCACATCGCTCACCGGAAGTCCATCGCCCGACGGCTGATGATGGTCCATGACCATGACCGCCATGCCGAGTTCCTTGGCATGCGCAATTTCCACATTCGCGGTAATGCCCGTATCTACGGTAATCAAGTTGCGCGCCCCCGCCTCGTACATTTCGTCGACAGCAGAAACAGAAAGTCCGTAGCCATCGCCAAAGCGGTTCGGGAGTCGCCATTCAGATTCAATACCCACAGTCTTGAGGCAGCGGGTCAAAAGCGTCACAGACGTCATGCCGTCCAGATCGTAGTCGCCAAAAATGAACACACGCTCGCCACGTTCGCGAACCGCAAGTATCCATTCCACAGCCTTGTCCATCCCCATCATGAGGAAGGGGTCATGCACGTCGCTCTCGTTAGAGCACAGCATGTGGTACGCATCAGAAACAGTCTTGATGCCGCGCGAGACCAAGAACCTCGCGACCGCATGCGGAATCTTTAGCGTAGAGGACAAAGTTGAGGCGACAAGATCTTCCATTACTTGTAGCCTTCAAAAAGTTTTAGCGAGAGGTTCTGGAGGCAGGTCACTGCCGCCATTCGCCTGGAGGCGATTCTCGACATAGTTTCTTGCACGCTCACGAGAGCTGCTTCGAGGGCAGACGCCCCTACTTGCGGGTAGCGTTCGAGATTCACGCTGCCCGTTGCTTCCGGGATGCGAAGCGGAGCGCCCGATTCACGGCGCAACAAGTCCGTAATCAAGAACGAGAGGACTTCGAGGAATCGGTTCACGATGGCCGGGTCTTCAAGTCCAGAATCTTCGAGCTTAAAGAACAGGTCGGTGTAGTCCTGCGAAAGTGACTTCTCGATAAAATCGACTGCAAGCGGGCACCAGTTTTTGGCGTGTTCAGCGTAGTAAAGCGCCATGCCAGGGGAACCCACGGCAAGCCCGATCACATCGTCGGTCAGTGTCGATTCGTCAAATTCTTCGCCGCCAACGCGAATGGCCTCCTGACGCACTTCCTCATCCGTGAGGGGTGGCAGGTGGAGCGCAAGGCAGCGCGAACGGATCGTCTGCAAGAGCTTTTCGCGAGACGAAGTCGTCAAAATGAAGTACGTGTTCGGCGGAACTTCTTCAAGAGTCTTGAGGAACGCGTTTGCCGCAGAATCGTTCATGCGGTCGGCCTCGGCGATAATCACCACGCGCACGCGGTCGCCCTTCATCGCAAAGGAGGCGGTCATCGTACGGATGAGTTCCACCGAAATCACGGCGCCCGCACTGAAAATATCCACGCGGTACGGGTTCTTTGTGATTTCTTCGATATAGGCCTGTTTAAAATCCTGGATGGTCTTTGCAGAGCTCCCGGCAGAGACATCGGCCGCATTGCGAGCACTAGCCTCTTTTGCTTCCATCGGCACGACCCAGTTGTCGGTCACGCCGGTATCGGTTGCCATTTTGCAGCCGAAGCAATTACCGCACGGGCGAACGCTCGGGTTTGTGCACTGGAGCGCCTGGGCAATTTCCATCGCAAGCGCTTTTTTGCCAATGCCCACAGGACCGTCGATAAGAATCGACTGCGGGAAGCGGTTCTCACGCAACGCCGCCATAAGACGAATGCGGATTCGTTCCTGGGAGGCGGGGCCATTTAAGCGATATTCTATCATCTCTGTTTCAACCATTGCAACGGGTCCACGGTCTGTGTCCCTTCGCTTACTTGGAAATACAATTTAATACCATTTAACGAAGCAATATCGCCTACTTCTCCAATTTCTTCGCATTTCTTGACACTTTTGCCCTCTTGGACGTGGATTGCCTTCATGTGACCGTACACCGTGTACGTTCCATCTTCGTGTTCAATGATCACGGAGGGGCCGCGGCCGTCAATTTCAGCGACCATAGCAACGGTTCCAGCGGCTGCGGCACGGATGCGGCCACCGCGCTTTCCGCGGATTTCCACCCCGAGGTTACGCGTCATGATGTGGAGCACCGGGTGTTCCTGCAGGCCGTATTCGCTAATAATCGGGCCGTCGAGCGGCATGCACTTGGGACCTTTGAAATGCGGTACCGGAGTCTGCTTTTGGGCGGTTTCGGCCTCACGTTTCTTTTCTGATTCGCGCTTCTTGTCGGCAGCTTGGCGTTTCTTCTCGGCTTCGCGTTCCTTCTTCTTGAGGGCGGCGAGGCGGGCTGCCTCGGCGCGCTTCGCTTCTTCGATTTCTCGCTTGCGGCGCTGCTCAAGTTTCTTGAGGAGCGCAAGCATGGTCTTCTGGTTGCGTTCGAATTCCTTGAGCGCCATGCGCTGCACGGCTTTGTCGTGCTTGAGGGAATTCAGCATTCTCGCCTGACCATTCATCTGCGCTACAAGACCGCGTTCTTCGACCGCCTTGCGGGAACGGAGTCTCGAAAGCTCGGCCAAGTGTTTCTCTTGCGTCTGTTGTTTTTGCGAGCGTTCAGCAATGAGCTGGCGGAGCGTTTCAACGTCTTCGCGGTCGCGGTTCAGCAAGTGATGCACCCAGTAAACCTCGCGTTCCGGGTTCCCATTTTTGGTCAAAAGTTCAAAAAGGATTTCAGCATCGTTACTGCGGCCGTGTACATACAAATTACGGATACGCTTTCTCATGGCACGCTTACGGGCCTTGATTTTTGAGTCAAGAGAATCGATATCCATCACCAATTGCTTGACCGCCCCCTGCAACATATCCTCATTGCGGGTCAGTTCCGAAAGATAAGACCTGGTGCGGTTCAAGTTCTGGTCCAAAAGCGAAATCGTGTTCAAGACGCCCTTTTCTTCGGTTTCAAGGACGGCCAGTTCTTCGCGCTTTTTCGCAAGATCGACCTCTAGCTTTTTGAGGGCGTTCTTTTGTTCATCGATCTGCGCGTCGGTCTTTTTCGGGGCTGCATAAGACGAAACGGCTGAGCCCGCGACCACGGCAAAGATGAAAACCAAAAGCGGAATGAACCGGCAAACAAGACGCATTATTCCTGCTCACCCTTCTTTTCGAACAAGAAACTGCGCACCGTGCGGAAACTAAAGTAGCCTGCAAGCATCGTTTCCAAGAGCACCGTAAATAGCGCTACGATTCCAAAGTAGGCAACGCCACTTGCCACAATCGGGAACATCTGCACGAGCGAACGGATGACAAGCCCAAGCAACAAGATGGCAACGCCACTCCCTAAAAAACCCTGCATTGCCCCTTCGAGCACAAACGGGAATTCAATAAACAGATAACTGCCACCCGCGTACTTCATGTTCTCGACCAAAAGCTTGCGGGACATGAGCGAAAGCCTTACCGAGTTGCAAATAATGAGCGAGAGCGTAATGAGCAAAAGGATACTGATGCAAATCGGCCAGAAAATCATCTTGAACTTCCACGACGCCACCCGAGACGCCCACTTCAACGGGGCCTGCACCTCTTCAAAATAAGCTTCTTCGGCAATCGTGTTGCGCACTTCGGAAAGGTCTGCCGGGTTGCGAGCCTCCTCGCTCAAAGACACACGGAAAAACGCGGGGATCGGATTCCCTTCGACAAGTTCCAGCATGTCCGATGAAAAATGGTTGCTAAAATCCACAAGCGCAGAATCCGCACTCACAAACGCAACGGACTCCACATGGCGCGTATGCTTTAGCCGCGTCTGGATAACCGCAATGGAATCTTCGGGAACGTCTTCTTTCAAGAACGCCTCAATCACGTACAGCGATTTTTCGGCCGAGAGGAGCTTAAACGAGACGCCGAGCGCCGTAAAAGAGGCCGCAAGCAAAAGCGAGCACAGGAAAATCGTGAGCAAAGACGGGAGAATCACCGTGCGGTGCTGCTTCCATCCTCTAAAAGATTCCGATATTAAGTAACCTAATTGTCCGAACACGCCTCGAATATAATTAAATTTATAGAGGTTCTTTAAGGGGCTTTTATGGGAAACATCATATTAAAGATTACCGCCTTGGTCTGCGCGATGGCCCTCTGGTTCTACGTCATCTCGCTGAAGGACTTCCAACTGACGATGGAAGTGCCGCTTACGTTCGTGAAGTTGCCCGAAGCGCTCGCGATTGCTTCAAAGCCACCTAGCACTGTTTCGGTGACCGTCGAAGGCAAGCCCCTGGACCTTATCCGCCTGCAGTCGCAAAAGCAGGCCGCGATGGTTGTCGACATGCACCTCGCCGAACTCGGCTCCAAGCGCATCCACCTCGACTCCAAGAACTTCGTGGCCCCGAACTTTGCAACCGTCCACTACGTGGAACCGGACAACCAGTACCTCTTTATCGATGTGGCGGTCGATACACGCATTGAACGCAGCATCCCCATCAAGAGCAACGTGACGTTTGGTGCAGCCCCTGGTTACGTGCTCGTGCAGCAACCCAAGCTCCTCCAGGAAGACCTGAAGGTTTCGGGAGCCAGAAACGCCCTCACGCGCATTATCGACATCCCGACGGACTCCGCATTTTTCGACAGCATCAAGGCAAGCCAGACATTTTCCGTCAAACTCGCCACCGAACAGCTCCCGCCGTTTGTAACGCCTAGCGACACCGTCGCCAAGGTCTTTGTCGACATCCAGAAAATCAAGTCCAAGGAATTCAAGAACATCCCCATCCAGCTGATCGGTTTTTATGACCGCGCCTTGAACACGCTCTCGCCGCAGCAGGCTACCGTCGAAATCACCGGCGGTGATAAAGTCATCGAAGCCATCAAGCACAACGATATTGAACTTTTTATTGAATACAACCGCTTCGCTATTGAAGATGCGGACAGCCTCGCTCCCACAGTCAAGTTGAACTTGCCGCCCGATATTGACCGCAGCATGTCCATCAAGGCCATCCTTGTCAAGCCCGACAAGATCAAGCTCATCAAGACAAAGACCGAGGACGATAATAAAGACGAGGAATACGGAATATGATTTGGCTTGGAATTGAATCCAGCTGCGATGAAACCGCCTGCGCCGTTTTGCAGGACGAACCCTTAAAAGTTCTTTCGAACCCGCTTTATAGCCAAATTGACGAACACGCCCTCTATGGTGGCGTTGTCCCCGAAATTGCAGCCCGTGCGCACTTGCAAAAGATTGCCCCCATCGCCGAAGCCGCCGTCAAGGAAGCAGGCATCGAGCTCAAGGACATTGACGCCATCGCCTACACCACAGGCCCGGGCCTCATGGGACCGCTTCTCGTCGGTGCTAGTTTTGCTAAAGGCCTCGCCCGCGATTTGAACATCCCGGCCTACGGCATGAACCATCTCGAAGGCCACCTCGCCGCCGCATGGCTCAGCAATCCGGACATCGAACCGCCGTTTTTGACGCTCACCGTCTCGGGCGGGCACACGGAACTCGTGATGGAAGAACCGGGATTCAAGTACACAAGCATCGGCCGCACCCGCGATGACGCTGCCGGCGAAGCATTCGACAAGTGCGGTAAGCTCATCGGCCTCAAGTACCCCGCAGGTGCAACGATTAGCCGACTCGGCAAGGACCACAACCGCAAATTCGTGGAATTCCCGCGCGCACTCCACACGCACGACAACTGCGAATTCTCGTTCAGCGGCTTAAAGACCGCCGTGCTCCGTTACACCGAAACGCACGACCCGGAATTTATCCAGCAGAACCTCGGCGACATCTGCGCCTCGCTCGAAGACGCGATTGTCGATAGCCTTGTCACAAAGACCATCAACGCCCTCAAGAAGACGAAGATGAAGACGCTCGTGATGGGCGGTGGCGTGAGCGCCAACAGCTGGTTGCGCACACGCTTGCAGGACTACTGTGACAAAAAGGGTATCCGCTTCTGCGTGCCGGACCGTAGCCTGAGTACAGACAACGGAGCGATGATTGCCGCAGCCGCCATCCGCCGCAAGTTGCAGGGCAAGCTCGAATCCATCGACGTCGTGAAACCGTGGATGCCGCTCGCTCTCTAGACGCAAGAATCCGCGCATATAATACACTCCGCAGAATATCGGGACGTCATAGACCATCTTGACGCTTTTTTGGTGTGTTTTCAGCCAGGCTTTTTTACATTCTCCGTTTTTTTTCGGCATTTTTCATTGTATATTGTTAATATGATTTTGTCGTTCAAACATAAGGTAATGCTAGTCCTCTGCGCCACATCGATTTCTTTTGCGCAGGACATCAGCAAACCCATCAACGACGTTGATGTTTTCCGTCCCGAAAAGCGCGAGACCAAAGTCCAGATGGTGGACTCGACTCAGGGCAATTCCGTGAAGCTGAACGTCGACATTTTTGCCGACGGATTTATCGGGTCGTACTACATTCTTTGGGACAACATAGACCTGTCCGAAGATATCAAAAAGATGATTACGAGCCGCAACTTCGCCCGCGATGAATTCTTTATGCAGAACATCGACCGCGAACAGTTCGAACAGGAACGCATGTTGCAGCTTTTCGAAGACAAGAAGGAAGAATTCTTCAAAATCTTCCCCGACGAGGCCCTCAAGGAACTGCAAGAAAAGCAAGCAGACGAATAGGGATGTTTTCACAAGAACGTAATTTTACAGACTGGCAGCTCACGGGTTTTGGCGACGCCCCCGCATTCCTTTTCGAAACCATCGGCAGCACGCACAAGCTCATGAAGTCCATGGCAGCCTCCGGCGAAATTGCTCCCGGCACGCTCTTTGTCGCAGACTCTCAAAGCGATGGGCACGGACGCCACGAACGCACTTGGGACTCCCCCGCCGGCAAGAATCTCTACTTCAATATTTTAATTCCGCTCGAAGGGATTCCCGCCAACCATTTTGCACAAATCACGCAAATTGCAGCGCTCACTTTTGCAGAGACGTTCAACAGCATCCAAGATAGCGCAACAATTGTGGATTGCGCGCAGTCTACGATTGAAAGCTCCGCTCAGTCCGCAAATCGGGATTGCGCAAGCGACCCGAAAATCACGGTCAAATGGCCGAACGACATTCTCTACGGCAAAAGCAAGTTCTGCGGGATTCTCGCCGAAATTGTTTATGTGCGTCCGCAGCAGTCCGGACAACAGCTTGCACCGCAACAAAGAATGCCACGCCCCGCCCTTTCGATGGGAGTCGGCATCAACGTCAATAGCGACCCCGCCGATTACGCCCATTTGAATCGTGAAGTCACCACGCTCAAGGCAATTTTCGGACACGCCATCAATCGCGAAAAACTCTTGCGTGCACTGATTGGGAATCTCGAACGCGCCATCGGGCAATTTCGCGCCTTCGGCATTCGCCCATGGGTCGAAGCCTGGAAACGCATGGACCAGTTTATCGGCGCCCGCGGCACCATCATCGTAAACAACCACTGCACCGATCAAAATCGCGATAGCGGAGAAGGCGCCATCAAAAAAACAGGCCGCATCATCGACATGAACGATGACGGAAGTCTCCTCTTTGAATGCGATGACGGAACCGTCGAGACAGTCATCTCAGCTGATTTAGAAATTTAAACAACATTTGCAACGCTTCTTTTACTCTAAAAATCACATCCATAGTCTTACAATTAAAATATTTGTATATTGCGTTCAAATTAAGGAGGCAATATGCACTTTTCGCGATTTACGTTCCGAAAGGCATTTTTATCATCGTGTTTGGTTTTGCCATTATATCTAATGGCCTGTGGTGACGATAGCAGCAGTAACGCAGAGGAACCTTCAATCGAAGACGGGGAAGAAGACAACCTCGGTGGTGATGAATTCAGAGACACCACCATTACAGGCACCAATTACAATTCCAAGACGGGTTCCGCAAGCATTATCAAAAGCGAAATTCTCGACGCAAAAAGCGGCAACTCCTACAAGACCATCCAATTCGGGCCTTACACATGGATGGCCGAAAACGCAAATTACAAGGTTTCAAAAAGCTCCTGTTACGACGGGGATTACGAAAACTGCGAATCCAATGGTCGTCTGTACCAGAGCATGAATGCCGACCAGGCATGTCCTAGCGGGTTCAAGATTCCGTCCGAAGCCGATTACGAATACATGCTCAAATTCGCTAAAAGCGTCACCGACCCGGCCTTCGGTTTCAACCCGCAAATGTCCGGTTCCTGCGAAACCGTCAACGGGGAGCTACAATGCAAGGGCCAAGGCAAAGAATCCTACCTCATGACATCCGATTTCGATGTCTTTAAGGTGACCTCCAAAGGCAAGGCGTATTTTGAAGAAGCCAATTTCAGCGCCTATTACGCCGTGCGTTGCATGAAGATGTCGCACTTTGTCGAAACGGAAAGCCAACTCCCCACTTGCGATTCTTCTACATACAAATACCTCGATGATTTCTTTGTCGCAAGCAAGGGCAAAAACTACTACTGCAACAAAAAGAAATGGGTCAAGGACGACGAAAACTCCTGCCTTTCTTCTGAGCGCGGCGAAAAGCATTACTACAAGGACACGTTGTTCATTTGCAAAAACAACACTTGGGAATACGCGACCATGAATGACGTCGACGCAAGCTGCACCAAGAAAAATCAGTGGGAAGTACAAAAGCTGAACGGACAAAGTTACATTTGCGATGATTCCACCTGGCGCATGCCCACGAACATCGAATCCTCCATCGGCCTCTGCAATAACGACAGTTTAAAGAAAATGGCCGTATTCGAAAACAAGAAGGAATCCATCGACTACATCTGCGATTCTATCGGCTGGCGTAAGGCTGTACTCACAGACTCCATCGGCAAATGCACCCAAAAGAGGCAATGGGAACAAGAAACAAACTACGGCAAGGACTACGTGTGCGACGATACCACCTGGCGTGAACCCACCAAGCTTGAAATGGCTATCGGCATTTGCTCTCCAGACAGTTTAAAGAAACAAGCAACTTTTAAGGATGAAAAAGACACCATAGATTACGCCTGCGACTCCACTGGCTGGCGCAAAGCCGAAATCTGGGACAAGTACGGAGCATGCGACAAGAGCAAATATTACAAGATTTACAAACTCGGAAAAGATTCCTACACCTGCCGCAAAAACAACAAATGGGAACAACTTTCAAGCGTCGAAGACAGCCTCGGTTTTTGCACTCCAGATATGAAAGGCAAACTGGACACGATTGGAACAAGTTCATATTACTACTGCGATGATTCTGGTTGGCGTCAAGCCGTTGCCGACGATTACCTTGGCATATGCGATTCCACGTTCAAGTACAAAATGAAGTATCTGTGGGGCGACGATTACGGTTGCAAGGACGGTCCTAATTGGGAATACCTCGAATACCCCGAAAGCGACCTTGGCTATTGCGTTCCCGAATTTAAAGGCGTAGTCAAAATTGACCGATACGCGACAAGCTACATTTGCGATACCAAGTGGCGCACTGCAACAAAGGCAGAAGCCCTTGGCACATGCTCGGACGAAAACGAAGGCAAAAAGAGCTTTTTCAAAGAAAACAAGAAAATGATCGATTATGTCTGTGCATTCGGCTCTTGGAGAGAAGAAACAAGACAAGACGACTCCCTTGGCGTTTGTACAACATCAAAATTGAAGAAAATCGGTAAAGTTGGCTCCACGGAATACATTTGTACAAGCGAAGGATGGGTTGTTCCAACTCTTATTGCGATCCACGATTCATGTACCGCAGATCGTGAAAATGAACTCGTACAGTTCCAGAACAAAACCTACGTATGTAGAAACAATCGTTGGACGGGAATTACAGGCATCGAGTCCATTAACGGCTTATGCACCACCGAACGCGAGAACGAACTTGTAAAGTATCAAGACAATACCTACGTATGCAAAAGCAAACGTTGGACTGAAGTTACGGGAGTCGAGTCCATAAGCGGCATATGCACCGCAGATCGCGAAAATGAACCCACAAAGTACCAAGAAGCCATCTACGTCTGTCGCAACAAAAAATGGCAACAAGCCACAGGCCTTGAGGCTGAAGACGGAATATGCACCACCCAAAGAGAAGACGAAGTTGTCGTTTATTCCACAAAGGGAGACATATATCAATGCAAATCCCAAAAGTGGACATCAGTCTCGGCAGCAAGCGTTTTTGGCAGCTGCACTGAAACAAACAAGGGAGCAACCAAGACTCTTGACGGAGTCGATTTCTTCTGCTCTCAAAATAAGACATGGAAAGTTGCTACAGATCTTTATGAGCAATTCGGAGAATGTTCCTGCGACATCCGCGGGAAAGTCATTACATTCAAAGAAAAAAAATACGGGTGTATCGGAACTGCCAATTGCAAAAATCCAACCTGGGTTGAATACACCCCGATAATTGAAGCCTTAGGATTATGCGACAACTATAACTCAAAATTGCAATGGAATGAATACAACGGAAAGGACTATACCTGCAAAAACAACAAATGGGAAGAAGTGTCGACCACATGGGAAGCATACGGTTCTTGCAACAAAAACGATTCCTTGAAATACGGTATTTTAGTCGGGTATAAAGGACAACATTACTATTGTGAAAAAGATTTAGACGACAAGGACTACCTTCCTGGCTGGCACCCGCTTACCGCAATTGACTCCGTCAATGGGGTTTGTACAAGGCATAATCAAGGAGATACCATAACTTACAATGGTAATCCATACTACTGCAAAACAAAAAAGGACTCATACGGCGAAGATCACTTATACGACTGGATCCCGGCACCAACACCCGACGTTTTCTTTGGTCGATGCGACATTGCCAAAGAAGGTCAAAAAGGAAAAATGAAAGGCAGGAACTACGTATGCTTTGATAACAAATGGGAAATAGATCCAGCCGATTATGGTTCCGTTACAGACGCAAGAGATGGCCGCCGATACAAGACCATCAAAATTGGCAAGCAGGAATGGATTGCCGAAAACCTGCAATACAATGTGGAAGGTAGCTGGTGTGGCGGAAATCATGATGGATGTGCGACATACGGCCGTCTGTACAGCTGGGACATGGTCATTGGACAACCGAAGACCAAACAACCGACCTTGGCAAACATTGAAGATCCAGAATCGCTCCAAGGCATTTGCCCAAACGGTTGGAGAGTCCCCTCAACTACAGACTGGGCAACACTTCTTCAAGAATGCAGTGCGTCCGAACTCCGCAAAAATCTTGCCGGACGCGATTCCATTCACACGGACGTCTGCGGTTTTTCAGCATTGGAAACAGGCTTTATAGACATCTTTTACAGAAATGGAATTGACTACACCGAAGAACTCACTATAAGAACCTATGCCGATGTCAACACGTTCTTCTGGAGTTCAGAACAAGTAAACGATACGTCCGCAACAAGATTGTCGTTTGAAAATATTCGCTATTCTATAAAAAACACGTCCCCAGAAAGTAAGATAAACGGTTACCCTCTCCGTTGCATCAAGAAGTAACACACCAACCTTAACGGACGTTTCCTTTATACGAGAATGTCGCCCGCGGGCGGCATTTCTTCTTTTGTCATGCCTGCCACCGAGCAGGCATCTCCTTTCAATAAAGTTCCTACTTCTTGAAGTACATGCTTCCGATAAGCGAAACGGCAAGCATCACAATCATCGCGGTAAGGCCCATATCAGCCAATTCACGACGTTCGCCTTCAATACCGGATTCAATAAGAATGACGAGCACAAGCGCAATGACGGAGGCGACGCCTCCCATCGTATGGAACATTTTCACTTTTTCTTCGTTCGTAAATTTTCCATTCGGGCGATTAATAAAGTTCATTGACATCACCTCCCATGCAAATCCAGACGATGAGGCCTATCATCACGAGCGCGCTAATCGCCACATTCGCAAGGAAAAAGTCGCGGTTCATCGCATCTAGGTCATTCGATTTTCTGAACAAGTGAATATAAACGATAGCAGCGGTCATGAGTCCCGTTATCGCCCACCAAATCCAGCCCATATTCCAGAAAAGCCCGAACACGACGCAAAGCACGAGCATTGCCAAATGGCTTGCAAGCGCAATGCGCAAGGACTTTTCAAGGCCAAAGCGGGCGGGCACGGAATGCAAGCCCTGTTTGCGGTCAATTTCAATATCCTGCGTGGCGTAAATGATATCAAAACCGCCCATCCAGAGCATCAAAATGAACAGGAGGAAAATCGGGAACACGGCAAATTCGCCACGAACGGCAATCCAGGCGCCAAGCGGGCTCATGCCAATCGCAAAGCCGAGAAACCAGTGGCAAAGCCAGCTAAAACGCTTCCAGTACGAATACGAGAGCAACAAAAGCCATACCGGGAACGCAAGCGCCCCTGCAAGCGGCTGGAGCATCCACGCAAACACCACAAACAAGATTCCGTTCAACGCCAAGAACGCCATCACCGATTTACGGCTTAGGCGTCCTGCCGGCAAATGGCGCTTTGCCGTCCGCGGATTCTCCGCATCGAACTTAGCGTCTGCAATGCGGTTAAAGCTCATGGCACTGTTACGAGCGGTCACCATGCAAAGCACGATGAGCACGATAATGCGGGCCGTTTCAAAAGCGCTCATGTCTCGGAAACCGTTTGCAGCAACCCACATGGAACCAATGGCAAAAGGCATCGCAAACAGCGAATGGCTCAAACGGACAAGATGTGTAAATTCAAGGATTTTATTCATGGTTTAGTCATTGGTCTATGGTCATTGGTTGTCGTTCCCGCTCCACACTTTAGCAACACTCGCGACAAGCGATTGTTCTACGCCCAAGTGCTTCAAGATTTTCGCGACGACGGTATCCACGAGTTCTTCAATGCTTTGAGGCTTACTGTAGAACTGCGGCGAAGCCGGAATCACGACCGCCCCCGCCAAGGTCACACGCTTCATATTTTCGATGTGGATCAAGTTGTACGGCATCTCGCGAGGCACAATCACAAGCGGCCTACGTTCCTTAAGGCACACATCAGCCGCGCGCACAAGCAAGTTGTCCGAAGTCCCCGCCGCAATACGTCCAAGAGTCCCCATGGAACACGGCACCACAGCCATGCCCGCAATATCGCTAGAACCGCTCGCGCATTCTGCAAAAAAATCATCCACGTTGCACACGTCCTTGCAATAATCAAAAAGCGCACTTTGGTCTTCGTATTCGAGGACCTGTTTGCCCGGGTGCGTCACGATGAGCGTCACCTCATGACCAAAACGCTGCAAGTACATCGCCGTACGGGTCGCATAAATGCTGCCGCTAGCACCCGTCACTCCAAGCACAAAGTGGCTCATGCTTTACCCGGCTTGTGCAAGAACACGCCAAACGAAATCCCGCCATCGAACATCTTAACCTGTTTGACTTCAAAGCCGCATTCTTCAGCCATCTTGCAGAACTGATCGACTGGCAAAAAGCGGATAATCGAGTTCACCAGGTATTCGTAAGCATCGCGCTTGCCACTAAAGAAGGCGCCCATTACCGGGATGAACAACGGTGCAAGTACTTTATAGAAGAACTTGTTGAACAAGTTTCTCGGCGAGAAAAATTCCAGAACGCAGAGATAGCCACCTTCGTCGAGCACGCGGTAAGATTCCATCAAGGCGCCACGGGCTTCGGGCACGTTACGCATGCCAAAGCCATTCAGAATCACATCAAACTGGCGTTCGGCAAACGGCATTTTCATCGCGTCGAGTTGTACTGCATGCGCATCAATTTTCTTCGGTTTGACTTCGGCAAGCATCCCGTACGAAAAATCACCGATTACAGCCGGGTCTACAACAAAGTCGCGCGCACACACGCAACCAGATTCGAAAATCTTGCGGAACGTGTTGGCAAAATCGCCCGTGCCACCGCACAAGTCCAGCAAGCGAACTTTATTCAAATCGCGCGGAGTCTCGCCAATAGACTTTTCCGCGAGCATGCCCGCAGCCATCATCTTTTTCAAGCGCTTGCAGCAATACCTGCGCCACAGCACATCCTGATAACAACTCAGAAAGTGATTCAGAAAATCGTAACGGCTCGCAATGCCATCGAACATCTTACGCACGGGACTTTTCATATAGCAAAATGTAGAAATAAAAAGCGACCTGGATTTTCATCCAGGCCGCGAATTTCATCACGAGCGGCGACGCATCTCGATAACGAGCATCTCGCCGCAGCGTACTCGTCGTTTTAAATTACTGGAACTGAGCCGTGAAGGTAGCACCTTCCGTCGGTTCCACCAAGCGCGGGTTGTCAGCAACGCCATCGCTCCAGCCGGTAAACGAAGCACCTGCACTCGGAACAGCCGTCAAGAGGATCGGGTTACCCACAAAGAACTTGCCCTTGTAAGACGTAGCACCACCCGGAAGAGCGGCACCTTCCATAAGCACCGTACCACTGCCAGAAGCAGCAATCGTCACGGTAGCCGTACCGCTCAAGCCAAATTCTTCCTCGTATTCCTGAATAACCTTAGGATCACGCTTTTCGGCCCATTCCTTCATGCAAGAACCAGTCTTGTCAAATCCCTTATGGCAAGCGTTCTCATACCACTTTTCATTCTGCTTGAACTTGGCAAGGTCACGTTCCATTTCCTGAGCATCAATCTTAGACGTCATCGCATCGACAATCTTTTCAACATTCTTGCCGTTCGTATAGCTATTGAACATCACAGCAGAGCGGTTGATGAACATACGCTTGAATTCCGGGTTCTTGATAAGCTGAATGTAGAGGTTAGCAAAGCAACCTTCTTCCTTGCACGGCTTATTTCCACCGCCCTTCTTGATCCAGGAGAACATATTAGTTTCCTGTACAAATTCTTTATCGTTTACACCCCACATCCAGTCAAAACCGTGGTCAAGGTCATAAACCATGAACTTCCACGGGTGTTCCGGAGCCATCCAGGCGCGAACGTTGTTGTTCGGCCAGTCACCGTTGTGCATATAAATTTCAGCAGCCATGTAATCGGCAAGATTACCCACATCGAGCAAGAGCTTTGCCGAAGCGTAGTTCGCATTGTTTTCGCCAGAGAAATCGTTTGTAGCCACAAAGTGGAGCATGTTCATGTAGGCATCAGTCGTACCGTTGCTGGCTTCAACTTCCTGGCCCAAGTGCTTGATGAAGTTCACCGTATTCGCTTCGATCTTGTAGTTCGTTTCTACGTAATGCTTGTTGAAGCGTTCGCGCATATCGTGAATGCCGTAGTATCTGCCATTGTAGAACACCACCACCTGGCGGCTTCTCTGGTAATCCACGCTCGTACCTTCAAGGAGGGCACCGCCCATAGCATCTTCGATGTAGTCGCTCACATAGCGGTTACCGTTGTTGCGGAGGTTGAAGGACTTGTACTTGTCATTCACGCCCTTGCGGGTTTCGAACAACGGATAGTTGATGCTACCGTCTTCATATTCTTCACGGAGGCGGATAGAGACAGACTTCTTGTCGTTCAAGCGGCTATAGCCACCCATGAGGGAGATACCCGCATCCTTTTCCCAAGTAGAGCCATCCTTCGTAGAAGAGCCATTTTCGAAGTATTCCACATGGATCGGATATTCCACATCGGCGTAGAGGCCGGCGCTGTCCTTGCAGTTCTTCGGAGCATTGCAGCTAGTCTTGATATAGTGTTCACGGAAGAAGCTGGAGTCCACGCTGATAGCGACAATCGGCATCTTCACCTGATCTTCATCAACAAAGAATGTACGGGTCGTCACCGTGTTCGAAATAGCGCCCTTCTTGAACGTTGCGCAACGGAAAGACACACTATGTTCAATGCGCTTCGGGGAGTTGAATTCCGGAGAGCTTTCGGTCGGCACAGAACCGTTGGTCGTGCAGCGGAGCGTGACACCTTCCGGGAGTGCAGGCGGATTCAAGGTAAACGGTTCGTTATAGAAACCGGACTTAAGGCCGCTCATATCGGCAGCCGGGACAATTTCGTCATAAGCCTTAGATGTCGTATTCGGCTGTTCCGGAGTCGGCTTTTCAAAATACTTCCAGTAACCGCCATCGACAATGCCCCAGCTGAGGCCACCCGTCAATTCCGGATAAGCGACCGAGTCACGGATTCCGTTGAACTTGTCGAGCAAGTAAAGCGTGCCGCCGTTTTTGTCAAGCTTCCAGTTCGTATGCGGGCGCGTATGGCGATCGCCGTTATCGGCAATAGCAACCGCAGAAATATTATTCTTGTCGCAGAAAACAACTCTAAAGGACTTTGCCTTGAGAATGTCGTGGCCAAACACCCACTTGCGCAAGTTCTTCAAATTTTCGACAAGCGTATAGCCCGCCAAATCTACATCCTGGTCGCTAGAGTTGTAGATTTCCACCCAGGACGGATCGTTGCCATTTTCGTCCAGGAAATCCAAGTTAAGCGGGGTAATTTCCGTTATACGCAATGCAGACTGACCCACCCAATGAACAGTGGTATCGGGCGGCAATTGAACCCAGGTCGTCTCCGCAATGGTATCGTTACTGCTAGTTACGATTTGGATGATTTCCATACTTGAAGAGTACGGAACGCTGGTGCCAGCAGAAGAACCCGGAACAGAGGCACCACAATTATTAAGTGCAGTACAATCCGGAGAACTCGGCCCGCCGAACGAGCCATTTCCATTATCATCAGCACAGCCTACAACAAACGCTGTACCTAAAACCGTAGCCAGAGAAAGAATCTCTTTAATCCATTTTTTTGAGCGAATCACGGCGACCACCTAAAATAAAGAACACGTTTCCCAAGGTTTTTCCATGGGACACCTAAATAATCCATCCAACAACACTAAATTTAGTAGTTTTTTCAAAAAAATAACAGTAATATTCTCTTTACCCTTGACAAGCCGAAAATAAATATCTATAATTGGGTCACCAAAATGGTTCTGTAGCTCAGTTGGTAGAGCAGTGGACTGAAAATCCGCGTGTCGTTGGTTCAATTCCAATCGGAACCACGAAGAAACCTCGGTGAAAACCGAGGTTTTTTCTTTATTTTCGGCAATTTTAAGCGGTCACCCCGGATTTATTCTCAGCCCCCCCTTCTGCAAATAAAAAATAACGCCCGCGCAACGGCGGGCATAGCAAAAAAGACGATGTGATTTATTTCACAGGTGGCAGGAGGTTCTTCTTGACGAATTCGCCATCCGGCTTATAGCAAGAGTAAAATTCGTCCCAGTGAGCCATCAAAATATCAATGAGTTCCGGCTGGAAGTGCGAGCCGCTGGACTTTTTCATTTCTTCCTTGACGCGGTCCTCCGGCCAGGCGGGTTTGTAGCAGCGCGGGCTCGAAAGCGCATCCAGCACGTCGGCCACAGCACAAATGCGTGCCGCGAGCGGAATTTCCTCGCCCTTGAGCTTGTCCGGGTAGCCCGTACCATCCCAGCGTTCATGGTGAGCGCTAGCAATGTCCGACGCCATGCAGAGCAAGTCCGTCTTGGAATCGCGCAACAAAGTACGCCCGATAATGGAATGTCTCTTCATAATGTCAAACTCTTCCGGAGTGAGCTTGCCCGCCTTGTTCAAAATCATGTCCGCAATGCCGACCTTTCCAAGGTCATGGAGCGGAGCCGCATAGTAAATCAGCTCCTGCTGGTCTGCCGGGAGACCAAGGTACTTGGCGAGCTTCAAAGAAATCTCAGCAACGCGATGGATATGGTCGCCCACTTCCTGGCTGCGGAATTCAGAGACTTCGCCCAGAATGCGGATAAGTTCCATGTGCGCCGACTTGAGTTCCTCGGCCTTGCGCTCCAGCTGCTTTGCATAACATTCAAGCTTCTGCGCACGAATCGCCGACTCAATCGTCTTTGCGGAATAAACAGAGATGAGCTTCAGGCGTTCCAGGTCTTTTTCAGAGAAGAACACGTTCTCCCCGACCTTGTTGATTGCCTGGAACACGCCCATCACGCGGCCATCGCTTTCAAGCGGCATCGTCATGACAGACGTCGTATGGTAGCCATTCTTGATATCGCTACGGCGGTCAAACCTAGCGTCCCGGTAAGCATCATCGACGAGAACCGGTTCACCCGTCTTTAGGGAATACCCGACAAAGCCAGCCGAAAGCGGAATACGTAGTTCGCTTACACCATGGGCCACCTTGGTCCACAGCTCGTTCTTTTCTTCGTCAATAAGCCAGAGGGAACAGCGGTCGGCCTGCACAATCTGCCGACCCAAATCAGCCATAAGCACCAAGAGGCTGTCCGTCTCGTGTTCGGCAGCAATTTTGGGCATGTACTCGAACAAGAGAGCAGCGACTTCGCCGTCTCCAAGATCGGTAGACTTTCCTTGGTAGCTCATAACTTGTAAAAAAATAATTAATCTTCAACAAAAAGCAAAGTATCGTTGACGATATCCTGCATTTTTTTCTATTCTTTGCGCACCAATTGGAGGAATAGGCTAATTGGTAAGTCAGCGGTCTTGAAAACCGCCGCCGTAAGGCTTGGGGGTTCGAGTCCCTCTTCCTCCGTAAAAAGCGTTTCCGAGCACCGGGAACGCTTTTTTATTTGTACTTGTTATTTGTAAAAGGCGCGGCAATCGGCGGCAAAGTCCGCCACAGCCGTCGCGGGCTCGTCGTAAATCAGAGTGCACACCTTCAAGGGGAGCGGAAAATTCGGCCCGAAAGCCGCCATGCACGCCGAAGTCGTCGCCCCCGTCGTAAAGACGTCATCCACCACGACCACGCTCCCCCGCGTAGGCATCTCCCGCGGGAAATCCGCCACAAATGCTCCCGCCACATTCAGCTCGCGCTCCTCCTTCGAGAGTTTCGTCTGCGAAACCACGAACGTCTTGCGCTTGAGAAAGCGGCAAACCTTGCCTCCAGTTGCAGTCGCAAGCGCCGCCGCCAAGAGTTCCGCCTGATTGTACCCACGTTCGCGATACCTCGCCCGATGGAGCGGCACCGGCACAAAGTAAAGCGGCTGCGCAAGCATCGAAAGTTCCTGCGCCACCACTCCATGCTTCACCGCCGAAGAATGTCGCACAAGGTAAGAAGCAAGCCCCGGAATGTTCCTATACTTGAGCGCATGCACAAGCTTGCGCGTCAATGGCCGCATCGGGAACAAACAAAAAGTATCGTCATTTGGGAATTTCGAAGAACAGGATTCCCGCAAAAGTTCCGCCGCACACGCAGGGCAAAGCCACGGGTCAAGCCTCTCCGACGAGTTTCCGCACGCAAGGCACTCCATCCCGAACACAAAATTTGCAACCGTCCTCAAAACACCCATAAAGCCTCCAGTCATAAAGAGAGCGCAAAATCACGCCCTATCTCTATAACACGCTTTTTTCAGGCAATTGGCACGGTAAAATTTTATTTAATTACTTATTTCCCTGATACCGTAGGCACATCAAGAGCCCCACGAGGAACATACATACAAGCGCAAACGATCCGCCATAAGAGAGGAACGGCAGCGGGAGCCCCGTCACCGGCATAAGTCCAATCGTCATCGCGATATTCACCGTGATGTGGAACAAAAAGATTGTCGCAGCGCCCATCGTCACAAGCGTCACAAACGGGTCATCGTTCGTCTTGC
Source organism: Fibrobacter sp. UWB2 (assembly GCF_002210425.1). Classification (NCBI taxonomy): domain Bacteria; kingdom Pseudomonadati; phylum Fibrobacterota; class Fibrobacteria; order Fibrobacterales; family Fibrobacteraceae; genus Fibrobacter; species Fibrobacter sp. UWB2. Next base: position 33,820 of record NZ_MWQK01000005.1, read on the forward strand.
AAATCGAGGTAGCACGCCACAAAAACAAAGTAAACAGGACCAAGACCGCCGCGCATCCGACAAAGCCAAACTGTTCCCCGAGCACGCTAAAGATAAAGTCCGTATGTTCTTCCGGCAAAAACGAGAGGTTCGTCTGCGAGCCGTTTCCAAAGCCCTTGCCCCCAACGCCGCCGCTACCGATTGCCGTGAGTGACTGCAGCACCTGATACCCATCGCCTAGCGGGTCACTCATCGGATCCAAGAAGGTGTTCACGCGCTTCTGCTGGTGCGGTTCCAGCATGTTCCACACCATCGTACTGGCGTAACCCGCCAAGATGTTCGTCGCAATAATCACGCCCGAGAACTTTTTGGACAAGTGCCTGCGCAAAACGGAGAACACGACAAGGCAAATCAGCACGCCCCACAAGACCTGCATCACCATCGACTGCGAATGCGAAAACAGCACCGACAATACCGGGCTCACAATCAAGAACAAATCCGTAAATGTAAGCCCCGCAAAAAAGAACCCGACAAGCGTCACCGCCGTAAACACAAGCGCCGTGCTCAAGTCCGGCTGCTTTAGCACAAGCAAGAACGGCACAATAAAAAGCCCAAGCGGCACCAAGAAAGACTTGAGCTTGTGCAAACTCACGGGATGTTTCGAGAGCCAGTACGAAATCGTAATCAGGTACGCAATCTTTGCAAATTCCGAAGGTTGCAGTTTTATGATTTTCAAGTCAATCCAACGCCCCGCCCCTTTCACGTCACCCGCAAAAATGAGCACAAACACAAGCATCAATAGCGCAATCACGTAAGACGGCACCGCCGCACGCTTAAGCCAGTCAATCTTCACAAACACAAGGCCCACGGCAATCGCAATACCCGTCAAGAAGTAAATAATTTGTTTAAACCAATGGGTATTGTAAAGAGCAAACTCCTCGCCCATTGTTGCCGAATACACGAGAAGCACGCCAAACGACATGAGCGTAAACGTCACACCGATAAAGAGCCAATCGAACTTTAGCGACTTGTTCTGAATACGGTCGGTACTCATTGTTCCTCTTCCTCCTTCCCAAAGAAGGCCATCAGCACTTTATGCGCAATCGGGGCTGCCACAGAGCCACCACCGCCTGCCGCTTCCATAATCACGGCCACAGCAATTTGCGGGTCATCCAAGGGAGCTACCGCAGCAAACCAGGCATGCGTCTTCTGCCCTTTTTTCCATTCGCCAGAACCCGTCTTTCCGCCCACGCGGATTCCAGGCACAGCGCCCTTCTTTCCGGTGCCACCCGGATGGTTCACCACGGAATCCATCGCGTTCAAAAGCACACGGTGCGTCTCGGGTTTCATCGTCCCCGGACGGATAATTTCAGGCTCATAACGGCGTACAACGTTTCCCTCCGCATCTTGCAATTCCTTCATAAAATGCGGTCTATACACGCCCTTGTTCGTCGCTAGGGAGCCTATAAAAACAGCCTGCTGCAGAGGCGTCACCATCTGCCCCTGCCCAATCGAGAGGTTCAGAATAAGTCCACGAGCCCAGCGCCAGCCAAGGCGTTTGTTCCGCTGGTTAAACGAAGCCGAATCCGGGAGCCATCCCGCACGCTCGCCCGGGATATCCACGCCAAGCAACTGTTCACCATAACCAAAGCGGCGAGCAAATTCATTGATACGCGCCATATCGATTTCAAGGCCCGCCTGATAGAAATACACGTCGCACGAAAGGCGCAGCGCATGCACCACGTTCAGGTTCCCGTGCACGCCCCAGCACCTCTGGTAACGCGCCCCGTACTGGTAGCCGCCCGTACAAGCTTTCGGGTAATACTTTGTCTCCGAAATAATCCCGCTTTCAAGCCCCGCCCCAGACGTCACAAGCTTAAAAATCGATGCCGGCGGGTAAACGCCCGAAATCGCACGGTTCGTGAGTGGGCGCATCGAATCGAGCGCCACATGAGCCCAACCCTTGTTGCGTTCACGGCGCTTCAACGAAAAGATGTTCGGATCGAGTCGCGGCGAAGAGACCATTGCCAAAATTTCGCCATTGCGCGGGTCGATTGCCACCAAGGCGCCTTTCGCCGAATCAGGGATCGCCGCTTCTGCCGCCTTTTGCAACTTCAAGTCAATCGTCGAAATCATGTGGAGTCCCGGTTCCGGTGCAATAAAGCCGCCCACATCCGTAAGCGTACGCACTTCACGCCCCGAAGCATTCACCTCCACAAGTTTGAGCCCGTTCTTGCCGCGGAACTCCTTGTCGTATTCCTGCTCCAAGCCCTTTTGCCCCACGCGGTCACCCTGCGAGTACGATGCATATTCCGGTAGTTTCAGCTGCTCTTCCGAAATCTCACTCGTGTAGCCGAGCACATGCGAGGCTAGCGTCCCGTACGGGTATTCACGTCGCGACTCGATAATCACCGAGACGCCCGGCAATTCCGTAGAATGTTCTTCAATCACCGCGACCTGTTCCATCGTCGCATCTTCCAAAATGCGGACTGGGCGCGTACGCACCCAGCGGATTCTCTGGAACGCGGTATCAAGCGAAAGCGAATCAAAAAGCCGCACACCCGCCGCATCGCGGATATTCAGAAGCTTCTTGAAAATGGAGTCCCTGTCCGCCTTCTTGCGCGGCATTTCAAGCGCCTGGAGCGCAATCTGGTAAGAGGGACGGTTACGCACCAGCACATTCCCGTTCCTATCGTAAATGTAGCCTCGGTCGGCAATAAGCTCGATTCGGCGCAAGCGGTTATTTTCGGAACGCTGGAAGTTTTCTTCGTAATGGATGTACTGCAGCGAAAAAAGCTTGAACAAAATCACCGCAAAAAGGATAACCGTCCCTGCCAAAAATATCAGGACGTTCCAATTTCGACGGACTCGAGCCTCGTTCTCCGAAGTATCGTTATACATCCGACTTTTTCCCCGAAGTGAGGTAGAACAAAATACCGCCAATAATCACCGTATAAATGCTCTCCGGCACCGTTTTCGTCAAGAACAAAGTCGTTACGACATCTTTTTCAAGCCCCGTAATGAGGAAATAGAACATATCGTTCACATAGAACGCAAGTCCAAGCACGCCCACTTTCGGCGGCAAGTTGAGCGTGAGGAAATATTCCTCGAGCTGTCCCACGGCAAAGCCCACAATCGTCATTGCAATCGTATTGGCGCCCAGCCATTCTACCGGAGCATAGACATCCAACGTGAACCCCGCCAAAAATCCCCAGAAACAACCCGTCCCTGCCCCAAAACGCAAAGCCACAGACACAATAAAGATGAGGATAAAGTCAGGCCCTACACCCAAAATCTTAAGCCAGTCGCCAATCGTCGACTGTACCGCAAAAGCGATGACAAACATCAGGAGCGTCTTTAACCATCCGTAATTACTCATCAAGCAACTCCTGGATAATCCAATCCGGATCCTTCTGCATCACAAACACTTCTTCCAAGGTCGAAAATTCCTGGAACGGCTTCACATCCATGAGGCTCATCACGTCCAAATCCGCCTTGCGGACCTTGTGCACCGTGCCCACCGGGATTCCCTTTGGGAAAATGCCGCCAAGTCCAGAGGTAATGAGCGTATCGCCCTCGGCAACGCCTGCATGCGACGGAATCATCGCCGAAAGCAAATGGCCGTCTACAGACTCCAAGAAGCCCACCACGCGCGTACGGCGCTCGAGCACGGAAAGTTTCAAGTTCGGGTCCACCAGGAGCTGCACGCGGGAATGCGTCAGCGAAGCCTTCGAAATCTTTCCGACAAGGCCATTCATCGACATCACCGGCATGTTCTCTTTCACGCCGTGATGCGTCCCGCGATTGATTACGAGAGTCGTCAGAAAACGCCCGGGGTTATGCCCCACCACGCGAGACGTCACAATCGGGAAATCCCACTTGTCGTCAAAGCGCACCAAGGTATGCAAACGCGCCAATTCCTGCAAGCCCTCGCTCGCGTGGTAAGTCTCCTGACGGAGCCTTGCGTTTTCCGCCTTCAGGTGCTCATTTTCCGCCTGCAGTGACTTGAAGTCATTCACAGAAGCAAGCAAGAGCTGCACCGGGTAAAATACCGTCGAAAGCGCCTTATCGACAATGCTCTCGCGCACTGCCGTCGAAGACGCATGCATCAGTATCCCTAAAACGAGAAAAAAGGCAAAAGCGACAACGCCATGCCTTTGGGTAAACAAATCGACAATAAAGCGAAAAGCTCTAAGCATCGAAGTGCAATTTCAGAATTTAGGTAGAAGAAGCCACCAAAACAGGACGGTACTTGTCCAGGTCTTCGAGAATGCGAGCCGCACCCTTGCAAACGCAAGTCATCGGATCGTCAATCACGTTCACGGAGAGGCCCGTTTCCTTGCGGATACGTTCATCGAGACCGCGCAACTGGGAACCGCCACCCGTGAGGATGATGCCCTTGTCATAAATATCGGCAGAAAGTTCCGGGAGCGTAATGCTCAAGGCCTGCTTCACGGCTTCAATAATGGATGTCACCGGTTCGTTGATGGCTTCGCGGATTTCGGCACTTCCAATAGGAATCGTGCGCGGCATACCGGCAATAAAGTCAAGGCCCTTGACTTCCATCGTCAATTCTTCTTCGAGCGGGCTTGCAGAACCAATCTGGATCTTGATCTGTTCAGCAGTGCTTTCACCCACGCAGAGGTTATACATCGTACGCAAGTAACGCACAATGGCCTCGTCCATTTCGTCACCGCCCACGCGCACAGAGCCGTTGCAGTCGGACTTGTTCAAGGCAATCACGGCGATGTCGGACGTACCGCCGCCAATATCCACAATCATGTTACCGACCGGTTCTTCGACCGGGATGCCCATGCCGATAGCGGCAGCCATCGGTTCGTGGACCAGGTGGACTTCCTTAGCGCCCGTCATCTTGATAGCATCGATCACGGCACGCGTTTCCACTTCGGTAATTCCGTTCGGAACGCCAACCACCACACGCGGTTTCACCATCCACAGCGGATAGCGCTGCACGCGCGTAATAAAGGTGCGCAAAAGCGTTTCGACAAGTTCAAAATCGGCAATCACGCCATCGCGCATCGGGCGGATGGCACGGCTTTCGCCAGACGTACGGCCAAGCATCTTCTTAGCTTCGCCGCCAATAGCAGTCACGCGGTTGCTCTTGCGGTCAACAGCAATCACAGTCGGTTCGTTAATGACAATGCCCTGTCCAGCCACATGGACAAGCGTATTTGCGGTACCCAAATCAATACCGATATCACAAGAGAAAAGTCCGAACAAAATTTAGCCCTCTATAATAAAAATCCCACAGTCCAAATATAACTAAATCAGGTCCTCTTATAACCTAGGGATTTTTATCCTTGCCAAATTTTAGCACCTTGGAATAACGGTCCCAATGCCTGCCATGAACCTCGTAACGGTACTTGCGCTTTTCGTACATGGCGAGGTCACGATAGATGTAAAAATCGACTTCGGCGTACGCCGCATAGATTTCCGCTTCGGCGCCTTCGAACAACCTAAAATCACGAATCTTGTAATACGGTTCTTCGAGCAAATCCGCCTTTGTCGCATTCGCGTTCAAGGTTTCTGCGACCATGAACTTCAAGTCCTCTTGCAAGTACGTGAGGAGCTTCTTTTCAATGCGTTCCGTCGGTTCAGAACAAGACGAAAGCAACACAAGGAATATGAGGGACAAAATCTTTTTCATATCCATAAAATAAAAAAAGAAACGCACTCAGATGGAATGCGTTTCGAAATAGTTGCTAGTTACCTAACTAGAACGAGTACGTTGCAGAGATTCTGGAGAAGAGTCTGCCTTCGCCCTGGAACGGGTTACGGAACAAGAGGTCTTCAGCAACGGTCACGTCGATTTTCAGCTTTTCTTCGATGTTGATACCGAAACCGAAGCCGACATGGTCCTTGGAGGTGCCGTCAGCGAGCGGATTCGTGCTGAAGAAGTTGCCGTCATCCTTGCAGATGCCGTACTGTTTGTCGTTGTACTTGTCTGCATTTCTGCTGTTGACATCGCACTTTGTATAAAGGATAGACTTCTGGCCGCCAACGCGGATCACGAACCAATCCCACCAGATGTTACGTTCGATACCGAAGCTGATCATGCCACCCACATCGGTACGTTCGTCCCAGCGTCTGTTGTCTTCGTTACGGGAATCATAAGTCCAGGTCTTGGTGATGGCGTCAAAGATCCAGTCGTGAGCCTTCTTCTTGTTATAGATGAAGTCCAAGCCCATCCAGAAGAAGCCACGGTCAAGGGCAACGTTAATACCGACACCCACCTGGGCATGCTTTTCATCCAAGCCCGGAGCATCGATGAACTTGAGGTTCAAAGCCGGAACAAGTTCGCCGTTGATAGCATCCAAAGTAAAGAATGCACGGGACTTGATCAACCAGGAGAAGTTACCATCGTCAAAGAAGCTGTGGTGTTCCGGTCCATACTGGATACGGGCCAAGGCCAAGGAGAATTCCAAGTCAAAGTAGTTCGTGAACTGGAAGTTCATACCACCGTCTGCCTGCACGATAGAGGCAAAGGCGTCCTTCTTCACCTGGTAGTTGCCATCTTCGCCCTTGTCACCGCCGTCCTGCGTTGCGATATACACATGCAAGCCCCAAGCGTTGCCGTTCGTGAGCGTACCGCCCAAGAAACCGTCGAAGTTCGTCACCGTTTCAGGAACGTTCGTCTTGGAACCGTTGTCGCCAATGACGACATCCGGCAAATACTGAATAAGGTCAGCATTGATACGGCCAAAGAGACCACCGATAGAAATACGCGGGTCCGGATTGTTGTCACCGCCGATAGCGATGGAGAAAATACCACCGAAGTTCGGGTGCTGCGGATCGCGGTTTGCGCCCACTTCAACACGGTCCGTGTACGGGCCAAATTCACCGATCAAGTAGTTGGAGTAGAGGTTGATGTTTGCCGGGTTATCGAAGATGCTCACATCATCCATGATGTAAGTCGTATTCTTACCCATAGATTCGATACGGGCAAATGTTGCAAATGCAGAACCGACACCAAAAATTCCGATTGCGGTGCCAACTGCAGCTACGGTTTTTAAGTTCATGGAATAACTCCTATTGAAAATTCAATTATAAAGTTAGTTTTATAAAATAAAAAACGCAACAATATTTTAATAAAATGCAAAAAATTTTGGGGCGTTTTAACCCCAAAACAAAAAAGGCCAGACTTTCGTCTGGTCTTTTTTCAAGCTTTCCAAGTGAATTATTCGGTGAACGTGAACGGAATCGTAACCGTCGTGTTACCGGACTTCACCTTGCTGAAGGTCCAGCGGCTAACTGCATTCTTGACTTCGGAGTCGAATTCTGCGAAACCGGTCGTGGAAGACACAGTGGAAATGCTGATGATTTCGCCACCCGGAGCGATCGTGAACTTCAAGGTAACCTTACCCTGGAATCCCGGCTTCTTCTTCAGGCACTTGTTATAGATGTGGCGAAGACCCGGAGTACGCTGGCGGACAACCTTCATGATGTCTGCTGCGGAACGAGAGCCACCACCGGCACCCATGTCGATATCACGCATGGACGGAGTCTTGATGGAACCCTTAGCCTTAGTAGCGATACCACCGCCACCACCGCCAAGGAGACCTGCAAGGCCGTCACCGATACCACCGGAACCACCTTCTGCGTAACCTTCGTTGAAGCCACCGTTAGCCTTACCGCGACGGCCACCGAGAACGGTCTTACCCGTAGTCTGGAGACCAGCGACGTCCTTGAGCACCTTATCGATGTCCTTGGTGAACTTCTGGTTCTTCATCAAGTCATAAGCAGCAGCAGAGGCATTCTTGGTCTGAGCAGTGAGGAGCTTGAGCACGCCGCGAGTCTGCGGAGCGTTCGGCTGACCCTTACCGCGCGGCTTACCACCGCCACCAGCTTTCTTACGAGGCTTCTTCGGTTCGGGCTTCTTCTTTTCTTCCTTCTTTTCTTCCTTCTGCTCAATCTGCATGGAAGTAGTAAGGTCCACGGAATCAGCGTTGTCGAAGACGACTTCAGCAACGACCTGTTCGTACATGGAAGCCCAGATACACATAGCCAAAGCGATCACAAGAGAGACACCGGCGATTGCGCCCATCTTCTTGTCGGATTCCGGCATGAGCGACGCAATAAACGGATCTATGTTCTTCTTAGCCATTGATTATTCCTCCCCGCCGTTCTTTTCCATCACGGCGAATGCGATGTTCGTGTAACCGGAGAAGCCACAGGTGGCCATCACCTTGTACATCGCATCATACGGGATGTTCTTGTCAATCTGGACAATGATGTGACCGGCTTCTTCTGCAGGAAGGCCCATCTTGAGAGCGTGTTCCTGTTCGATTGCGCGACGGTCCTTCAGGATTTCGTCCACCTTCGTAACGAGGAGGTCTTCCTGAGCAAGAACGTCAGCGGTCGGCACGACCTTTTCATTGTCAACGATAACGTAGTTAGCATCGACCACGACAGTCAAAGAAACTTCCTTCGGCTGGACCTTGGAGGTCGAGATCGGAAGAATCAAGTTTTCTGCCTGGGTCAAGAGCTGACCTTCAGCGTCCATGTTCTTGATCATGAACACCAAGATGATGGTCATCATGTCCATCATGGACGTGAGGGAGAATGGTACGTCTTCGCTATACTTACGAGATTTTCTAGCCATGATTAACCTCCCAACTTTGCAAGGTTGATCTTGCTGAAACCAGCTTCCTTAGCACGGTCCATGAGCTGGATGATCTTGTCGAACTGAGTGTCGTCGTTTGCAACGATGATGATGTTATCAACGTCGTCCAAGTCGATGAACTGAGTATGGATTGCGATCAAGTCCTTAGCGATGAGATCGTATGCGGAGAGCGGATAAACCATAGTCTTGTCGCCCGGCTTGAGAGTGCGGGCAGAGTTCGGCTGAAGCGTTGCAACAGCCATACCCGGAGTCGGAGCCTTGAGAGCAGCCGGCTTCTGGAGGCCACCTACGCCTTCACCCGGAAGGGACAAGAAGTTGTTAGCGCCATCTACATAAGCACTGTCGGCATGAGCTTCTTCAGCACTACCGTCGTTCTTGTAGGCGGCCCAAATGACCTTACCCGGGTCTTCTTCAGATTCCTTCTGAATAGCCCAGAGTTCGATGGTTTCGATTTCATAGAGATACTTCTCTTTGTCCATTTCGGAACCATCTTTGCACTTCGGTCCATGTCCACTTTCAACAGCCGTCTTGACGTCTTCCATCGCATAAGTAACGAGCTGAGCATCAGACTTGCAACGGAACGTCCACATTTCCTTGAAATAGACGTTCGGCTGGAAACCACCGCGTGCACCGATAACAAGGTAATTGTTAGCGATAGCGAGGGACAAGTTCAATGCCTGCTCATCAGGTGGAGGCGGCTGGTCATTGTCGATAAGCATCTGGCTGCGTTCCGGCAGGTTGACTTCGACAATGGCGAGTTTGGAGAAAGCAGTCATGGTCAGAAGCATAGGAATCAAGATGGTGAACAAGCCCATCGCCGGAAGCAAATCCGGTTCTTCGACCTTTCCTGGTTTCTTGATTTGTTTTGCCATGTTTTTAAACTCCAGTTAAAATTAAACTCTCTGAATGATTATGCGAGGGAGTTGATAATCTTGAGGCCCTTTTCTTCCATTTCCTGGATGAGGCGTTCGGAGTTCATGTTGAGAAGACCGACGATGACGAGGAGCGGAACTGCAGAGAGAAGTCCGAGGAGCGTAGTACCCATAGCGATAGCAATACCATCAGCAAGAGCCTTAGCACGTTCAGAAGCCGGCTTGTTAGCAACAGCGTCGAATGTGTAGATCAGACCGTAAATCGTACCCATAAGTCCGAGCAACGTGGAGATGGAAGCCATAACGGAGATGATGGAGATGTAGCGAGTGAGGCGCGGAGCTTCAGTGAGGAACACAGCGTCAGAAGCAGCAGTCATCAAGTCACGAGCCTTGTCAGCATCCTTGCAGTTGAGCTTGGCAGCGACGATAGCGTCCATAACCTTAGCGATCGGGAGCTTGGAGCTCTTAGCGAACTGGAGAGCCTGTTCGAGCTGGTTCTGCATGACGAGCTTACCGAAATCGGCCATGAACTTACCGCGGCCCTTGGAGCTCTTAATCATAATGTAGGTCATACGTTCGAGGGAGAAGCCAAGGCCGATGATGAACACGACCAAGATGATCCACATGAACTGGTAACCATCAGATTCAGGGCTGAAGGATTGAAGCAATTTAGACATTAGAGACTCCTTTAATTGAGTTATTGTTTTTGTTGTTTTTGATAATCTTCGTTCATATTTATTTTTTTTTGGAGCGTTGTGGGAGATTTTAGTAGTAAAACTTTCTTTACCGCTAGGCAATCGCCCTCAAGCCCAATAAAATAGGGGAATCCCACGAAGCAGGATTCCCCGTAAAATAGTTTTTACCGCTATTTCTTCTTGCCTTTTTTAGCCTTTTTCTTGGACTTCTTGGCTTCAGACTTAGCCTTCTTGCCCTTCTTAGACTTCTTGGAGGTCTGTTCAACGGCTTCTTCATCGCTAGAAGATTCAGAAGCTGCTTCCACACCTCTTTCAGAAGCCGGGATCAGGCTCGGGTTAGCGGTCCATTCCTTGAGCTTGGCGAGTTCTTCTTCAAGCTTAGCGCGATCGTCCTTAGTTTCCTTGACGATGTTGCGGAATGTAGAGACCTTTTCCTCGAGAGTCATAGCGTCAGACTGTTCGATCTGTTCGATACGAGCCTTCAACTTGAAGTACGTCGGGTCAGCGAACAGCGTAGACGGGTCAAACTTTTCGATCTTCACGTTGAGATCTTCGTTGGCTTCGTCGAGCTTTCTCAAGGTTTCGTAGAGCTTAGCAGTCCATTCGTTATCGATACCGTAGTGAGCAGAGGCCTTGATACCGGTAGCGCACTGCGGGATAGCGAGCTGCTTAGCGGCGTCAGAACGGCTGTTCAATTCTTCACGGTAGGCTTCCAAGTCTTCGTGGGCAGCCATGATAGCGTCATCCTTCACCATGCCCTGGCCAACGTATTCACGTACGATCAAAGCACTATCCGGAAGCGGGGAGTTAGCGAATGCGTCAGCAACTTCGACGAACACAGCGCAGCCCTGGTAGTACATTTCGATGTAGCCCATTTCTGCAGCGATCACGTCCTTGTTGTAGAAGCCCTGGTCACGAGCGAGGTCGATGTTCTTCTGGAAGATCGGACGAGCCTGTTCGTAGTAAGTCGGGAGCTGCTGCACAATGCCGATGCGTTCTGCAAACTTTTCTTCTTCCTTCTTACCGTTGAGCTGCTGTTCACGAATCTTTGCAGCCATCGTCACGAAGAGCATACCCATCTTGTTCGTGGCGCGGAATGTCCACTTTTCAGATGCGTAAGCAGCAGACTTGGAGTAGTGACCCATAGCCTTCTGGAGGATTTCAACCAAGCTCTTGATGATCTTGGCCTTTTCCTTTTCCTTACCCTTCAAGACAACCGGAACCATCTTGTTGTATTCGTATTCACCCATGTAGAAAGCAGCTTCGGCCGGGATTGCGGCATCTGCGTTCTTGATCTGCAAGCCGTACTTGTCGTAGGCTTCGAGAGTCTTCTTGTAGGCGTCAACAGAGCTTTCCATGTCCTTTACGTTGCGGTAGGCGCGAGCGATACCGATGTAAGCGGCAATGAGCTTTTCCTTGTCTTCCTGGTACATCTTGATGAAGTTGCGATATTCCTGGATGGCGAGGTCCCACTTCTTAGCGTTAGCGTATGCCATCGGGATAGAGAAGGCAGCGTCAACAGCGTAAGAGCTCTTCGGATAGTCACGGACGAGGTCCTTGGAGCAGCGGATTGCTTCGTTGGTCATCTTGGCTTCGTCGTAGCTCAAGCATGCGCTATAGAGGAAGGACGGAGTTTCTTCGTTCTGCGGGTAGCGCTTGTAAGCAAGTTCGAAGGTAATAGCGGCCTGCTTCTTGTCCGGGATGGAGTCATAGGTCTGAGCGGCAAAGCCAATTGCCGGGAAGGCCATGGAATCCTGCGGGAAGTTGTCGGTAATGAACAAGAACGTCTTGGCAGCGACAACCGGCTGCTTGTCCTTCTTGTAGTTACTTGCAGCACGCAAGATACCCTTAACCGTGAGCGGTGACTTGGCATAGCTCTTCGGGAGGAGCATGAACGTTTCTGCAGCCTTCTTGTACTGGTTCGTAGCTTCGTAGGCAGCTGCAGCTTCGAAGATAGCCTTGTCAGCAATGTCGATGTTCGGATAGCGCTTCACGAGGTCCAAGTAAGCCTTGGCACCAGCTTCATTCTTGCCTGCCTTGACAGAGGATTCAGCCTTCTGGAAGAGAACGTAAGCGATAGCCTTTTCGATTTCAGCAGCCATGGAGTCGTTGCGAGTTTCCTTGGCCTTGTACTGCTTGAGGAGCCATTCGAATTCCGTGAGGGATTCGTCAAGCTGGTTGGATTCCAGCAAGGACTGAGCAAGCATACGGCTGATGAGCAAAATGTACTGGTGTTTCGGGAAGTCCTTCTTGAGCTTGCGGAGGACGTTCACGGCAACACTGAACTGCTTGGCATCGTAATGAACGATAGCGGCGTTGTATGCAAGTTCTGCAGCTTCCTTGTTCTTGCCGAACTTAGCCATGTACTTGTCGACCTGGTCGAAGTAGGCCTTGGTTTCGGGCAAGTTGTATGCCTGGACGGCATCATCGTTAGCCTTGGTCTTTCTTGCAGTTTCGCGAGCCTGGTCCATCATGAGAACGGCGTTATAACCAGCTTCATCCTTGGAGAGGAGGTTGCCAGAACCCATTTCGCGACGGCCATAGCGGGTCGTATCGGTTTCGACGATCCAGTTGAACATCTTGGCAGCGTTAGCATGCTGGCCCATTTCCTGATAGACGAGAGCGAGGTTGATGTGAACCTTGTATTCATCCCAGGTCGGTTCCTTGGCATAGCGCTTCAAGAAAGCTTCATAAGCTTCGATAGCCTTAGAATACTGTCTCTTGCCACCTTCGATATCACCTTCCTTGGTGAGCTTAGCAGCCTGAGCGTGGTGGTACTGCGGAATGTCGAGCATAGCGCCACGGATAGCCTTTTCAGCATTCTTCACAGATTCCGGATACTTCTGGTTCTTCTTGTACCAAGAGGAGTTGCGGTCATAACGCTTCACAACCTGGTAACGGTGAGCCTGAGCATCTTCGAACTTCTGCTGCACGATCAAGATTTCGATCATGGCAATATCGGCGAGCGGAGCGTCGATGTAGTCCGGGTTGATGTTCATCAAGCGCTTGAAGGACTGGACAGCTTCTTCGTTACGGTCATGGTCCTTGTTCTTCATACCGATACGGTAGTAGACAGAGTCCTTGAACGCAACCTTCTTGTCCTTCAAGAAAGCTTCAGCTTCCTGGACACCACCACCTTCCAAGTCAGAGAAGGAGGCTGCCATGAAGTCCATAGCTTCAGGACGCAAGTCCTTCGGATACTTACCGGCGTCAGCACCGACGATGTAATCGTAGTACTGCTTAGCGGCAATTTCGTATTCGGCAGTGTTATAGTAAGATTCTGCCAAGTGGTACATGGCGAGAGCCGCTTCCTTACCCGTGAGGTTTTCGAAACCAGTCACCTTCTTATAGGCACTGATAGCGTCCTTGAACTTACGGTTCATGAAGTGGTATTCAGCAATACGGAGCCAAGCCTTCGGCACAAGACCGTTGTCCGGGAAGTCTCTAACAAGCTGCATACGGAGCTTGTAAGCCTTGTCGTCTTCACCACTGGCTTCCTGCACTGCAGCAGCCTGGTAAATCACGGTCGGAGCCTTGGATTCCTTCGGATACTTGTCGATGTATTCAAGGAAGTAGCCCAAGGACTTCTGGTGATCGGCCTTCGGGAACTGGTTGATGTTAGCGCACTTTGCCGGCTTGTTATCACGGTCAGCGCACCATGCGACATCTTCTTCGTACTGGGCATTCTTGTCGAGGAACTGCTTTTCTTCGAGCAAGAACTGGTAGTGACCAAGCTGCTGCAAGGAGCTTGCGCAACGGTTACTGACTTTGCCCTTGCAACGTTCTACCTGACGTTCCCATTCGGCAATAGCGTCACGCATGCCCTTTTCGTCAAGACCGCCAGAGCGGCAAGCCTGTTCGGCCTGGTTCTTTGCAACTTTATAGGAGCTGGCGCACTGTTCATAGCCAGAGTTGCCCTTTCCAATGGACTTGCACTTTGCAAGCAATTTCTTAGCTTCGTCCGTTTTTTCTTTACACGGATCCGATGCAGCAAAAGATGTTCCAATCATGGAGCAAACGATTGCTGAGACGAGCAAAAGATTTTTCATCGTTCTCTATCCACCTATTATATCAAAATAAAGGGACGGGCCCGGATTACTCCAGGTCCTCCAAGCCAGTATCTGCAGCGCTGCCACCAGGACCGGCAACCTTGGTTCTTGCAGTAGCCAATGTAAAGCCTGCGTCTTCCAAAATGCGCTTGCGGTTAGATTCAAAGCGGTCACTCTGGATAGATCTCTGCATGAACGATGCGTAATCTTCAATAGACTGATTAGCCTTATTGAACGTCGGGCGCAAAGCTTCACGCTTGCTTTCCACACGCGGAGTCGGCAACTGACGAGCGAGATCCAAGGCAATCACCTGGACTGAGTCGAACTGGCTCTGCATGGAATCATAAGCCTGACGGGCGCTGTCACGTGCGGCGACAGAGACAATCGGCTGTTCCGTGCGCTTCACGGCTTCTTCCAAAGCGGTGATTGCACCCTGGTAGTCCTTCTTCATGAAGTGGCAGTAACCAATCACGAGGTAGGCTTCAGAAACGAGGAAGGATTCCGGAAGGTTAGAGATAATCCACTTGGCATGCTTCATAGCTTCATCCGGCTTGTTGACCTTGAGGAAGGACCATGCAATACCGAGGCGAGCTTCGTCGAGCACCGGAGAGCCTTCCTTGACCTGGCCGTACAGCTGAGCGGCAGCTGCGATGTCCGGCTTTTCACCAGAGAAGAAGAGGTGGCCGAGCTTAACTCTTGCAGCGTCCTGCAAGTCAAGTTCGGACTTGTTGGACACCGGCTGTTCCGTAATATCGCGGAAGCAGTTTTCAGCTTCGTCAAACTTGCTCATACGGCTGTTAGCAATACCCATGGTATAGCGAGCGTAGAAGTAGTTTGCGTTACCCGGAAGGATGGAGGCGAGCAGGTCGACAGATTCCTGATAGAGGCCCTGTTCGAACTTGATCTGGCCGGCAACGTAGTCAGCGTCAGCCTTCACGTCACTTTCACCGAACTTCTGAGCAATGTTCTGATACTTGTTCATAGCTTCCGTGTACTTGCCTTCCTTATAGTCGATGTTCATCAACTGGAAGTGGTACTTGGCGCGCTGGTCACTCTGCGGATAACGCTTGATAGCATCTTCGTAGACGGACTTAGCAGCCTTGTGCATACGGAGGTTTTCGAAAGACTTTGCCTTGTAGAATGCAGCCTGGTCCACCAAGTGGAATGCCGGGTACTTGGTCTGAACCTTACCGAATGCGTAAGCAGCAGCAAGGAATTCACGGTTCAAGTACAGACGCATAGCAGCGCGGTAGTCGTTTTCAGGTTCAATCTTCAAGCGGCGATAACGTTCTTCACCGATCTTCTCTTCACGGGTATCACCGAAGCGAGAAGTCAGCTTGACAGCCCACACAAAGCCACGGTTCTTCTTGGCCCAGAGGTCGTCGTGAGACATTTCGAGGTCGAGAGCGAGGTAACGGAAGATGCTGACATCCTTGACGTTAACCGTAGCACCGATGACCGGGTAGCCTTCCTTAGTGAAGCGGCCACGGACACCGAGGTGAGAAGAAAGATAATAGGTCAAGGAGAAGCTCATTTCCAGATTGCTACCCTTACCACCTTCGTCAGAATCGTGGATGATATCAATGATGGAGAGTTCGGCCTTGAATTCGAGGAGACGGTTGAATCCGCGATAGAACAAGGAAAGGTTCAGGTTCGTCGGAATCTTGTAAGCATCGGCAGCGCCCATGAGCACGAACTTGAAGCTACCGTCGCCATCAGCTTCGCTGACAGCCGGAGCAAGGAGGTTCTGCACGCTTGCGCCAATGAGCAAGTAACCGTACTTCGAAGAAGCGAGCGGGTTCCAGCTGATACCCACGTCAGCACCGACGGTGAGCTGCTTGAGTTCATCAAACTGGTTGATGTACAAGACAGAGAGGTCGACACCGAGAGAGAGGAGGTGGAAGAGCCTGTAGGAATAGCCGAACATTGCGGCAATTTCGCTATAGGATTCGCCACCTTCAATGGAGGCACCGTTTTCGAAAAGGGAGAAGCCCAACGTGTGCTTGTAGTCAATCGGGTATGTCAAGCTGACATATTCCTGGCTAGCTTCGCCACTGATGGTGCTGAAGAATGCAGCGCTGAATTCGAGCTGATCGGTTTCAGAGATTCCAGCCGGGTTCACATACATCGAGGTGTTACCACCAAATTCGGCAAACCAGTCATTCTGCTGATACTTATTCGGCGTGTAGGTTGCCTCTGCAAACAAAGAAGTGCTGGCTACGGCAAGTCCAAAAGCGGACGTCTTGATGAAACTAGTACGCAACATCACCTACTCCTTTACTTAATATCCGTGCGGATGAACTCGATACGACGGTTCTGAGCACGACCTTCAGGTGTTTTGTTGGATGCAACAGGCTTAGTATCGCCCAAGCCCTTTGTAGTCATACGGCTTTCGACAATGCCCTTTTCGACAAGGAAGTTCTTCACAGCGTTTGCACGGTCTGCGGAGAGAATCATGTTCTTATCCTTGTTACCGATGTTGTCGGTATGACCAACGATTTCAAATGTAGCTTCGGGGAAGGTTTCCATGATGTCGACAACCTTCATCAAGGAGATGTAGGAGTCCTGAGTAATGGTAGCCTTACCGGATTCGAAGTTCACACCTTCAAGAACGAAGACCTTCTTCGGCGGCTGCGGAACTTCATCCGGGCAACCATCGTCGTCCTTGTAGTTGTTGATAGATTCAGCCTGTTCCGGGCAGAGGTCCACACCCTTACAGATGTGAGCGTACTGGGAAAGCATACCCTTAGCTTCAACCCACGGGTCGCAGAGACCGTCGCGGTCGTTGTCGGCATCCGGGCAGCCATCGTCGTCCTGGAAACCATCGAAGTCTTCGGCTTCTTCAGGGCAGTTGTCAAAGCCGGAGCAGACGCCAGCGTACTTTTCGGAGAGACCTTCTTCAGAAACCCACGGATCGCAAAGGCCATCGCCATCGGTATCCGGATTACGCGTTTCTTCGACAGCTTCTTCTTCCTTAACGACGTCAGTTGCAGTAAGACCAATATCCAGCTTGCCCTTGCCGCGCTTGATCATCGGCGAGGTGGACTGGCAGAAGAAGTTCGGGTTGCCGAGAGACGAGCTGATGAACTTCGGGTCCAAGGACACGTTCGTGCGGTTCACCTTGATGAACTGGTTGAACGGGTAGTAGTTCTTGTAGATGTTGTTGTATTCCACCTTCGTCTGACCGGCAGCCGGGTCAGCAAACACACCGTAGTAGTGGTTTTCCATGAAGATGTTGTTACGGGCGACCAGGTTGGTCGGTCCCTTGAGGGTCAAGCCAGAGTAGCCATTGCGGAGCACGACGTTCTGTTCGATGTAGGCATCGAGAGACTTAGCACCCCAGGCAAGAATGCCGGACCAGCGGTTGCCGTACACCACGTTGTTGCGGAGCCACGGCAGAGAAATGAAAGCACCGATACCCGTTGCATGGTTATCGATCACATAGCAATGATGAATGTAGGGGGCAGCGTTTTCGCAAAGGATACCTTCGAGACCGTTCCTCACAGTGAAGTGCGACATTTCGGCGCCCGAAGTACCCATGACGGTCGGGCCTCGGCGGCCACCATCGATGATGGTAGACAAGGGGTCCTCGCCCTTGAGAACAACACCCATGATCAAGGTGATGTTTTCGTTATAAACACCGCGTTTGACAAGGATTGTATCCCCGGCATCCGCATTTCCGAGAGCATCTGCAATCTTTGCGAAATCGCCAGGCACGTTGATATTCTTTGCCATGGCGGTTCCTGAAAGAAGCATCGCCCCGGCCGTAATTAAGACCAGTTTCTTTAGGGTCATACTGCTACGTTTCTCCAATCATAGAACACTTAAATTCGTTAAACATACGCTTGCCTGTTTGGCAAACACAAAACCCATGTGGGAATATACCTTCAAAAATGACTTTAGTCAAATACTTTTCGTCAAAAACGCCATTTTTCGTGTAAAAATTACACAGGTATAACCTTTTGGGGATAACTTATCTGTCAATCCTCGCTCGGAAGATCGTCCTTCTCCTCCTCCTTCTTTGCACCTTGAATTGAAACGCGGATCTCTTGGCAGGTCTTCTTGATGTTCTGCAAGACCTTGCGAGCGCGCGTGCCAGCCGACTTGTTGCCGCGTTCGAATTTCTCGTATTCGCGTTTGAAATTTTCAATTTCTAGTTCGAGATCGTTTACTAAACTCATAAGCAAACTCCAAAAAAAGATGCTTTTTGGAAAATAAATAAAGTTTTTGCTAAAAATTCGCCGTTTTGCAAAATTATGGTTACGTTTATAAACTATTACATAGAATAGGGCTTATTCAACAAGTTATCAACAGTGTGATAACCGCCACAGATTCTCAAGAGCCCTCCAACCCGCCTCGCCGACATTTTCGGAGAAGTCATTCACGAACATCGCGATGTGGGATTTGATGACTTCGTCATCATCGATCTGGGCTTTTTCGACGATAAAGGGGGTCACTGGATTTTGCCTCTGGCGGGCAATTCGGAGACTTGCACGAATCTCTTTTTCGATGGATTCGATTTCGGCAAAGCCAAGGTCCTTTTTGACTACAGCGATTCCGAGCGGGATCGGAGAACCCGTTTCCTGTTCCCAGTAGGCGCCCAAATCCTGCAAAAGGTGAAGACCGTCACGTTTCCACGTAAAACGGTGCTCATGGATTGTCACGCCTTGGGGGATACTTTTGTGGAGGAGTCCCTGGTAAACCTCGTTAAAGAGGGCATATTCGAGTTTTGGGGCATTTTTGAACTGATGGGCGTACCAAAACTTGAAAAGGAGCGCAGCGGTCGTATTTGCGCCTGGAAGGGTCGTCGGGAGGTCCGGATTGAAGGAACCAGACTCCGAAGAGAGCAAAAGGGGGCCACAGCCGTACCCGATAGCGCCCCCGCAACCAAGGCAACGGTACGTTTCGGCAATTTGAGGATAGACCTGGGCGCTAATCTTTGCGACATCAAGTTCACCACGCAGGACCATTTCGTTGAGCGTCTGCACGTCGGCAAACGTGACTTTCCATTCAAATGGGGAATTTTCGAGCCCCTGGAGCAAGGCTTCGTAAATGAAGGTGTCGTTTGGGCAAGTGGAAATACCGAGAGAGAGTTGCATATGCTGTAAGGAGTAAGAAATTTGATGCAGGAAGTAAATTTAACTGGATTCTTCGGGCTTCGCCCTCAGAATGACGTAAAAGCAGCACGAAGAGCTGCGAGAGCTTCGGGGATGCGCCAAGTAGACTTGTCGCGGGTGGTGGCAAAGTTGCTTACGGCACGGATTTCGTAACAGGGAATGCCAAAGGCATGGCAAATCGAGAAGCAGGCGGCCCCTTCCATCGATTCGACATCGACATTGAAGTTTTCGCTACGTTCTTTTGCCATAGAGGCGGTCCCCGTACAGCAATTGACACTAAGCCCAGCAATAGGCTTCAAATTCGAAAGCCAGGCAGGAACGCCCCGTAACGACGAAGATTCGTAGACAGAGGTCGCGCCAACTTTGTGCCACGGCGTAAAGGAACCATCGCATTCTACAACGCCAAGGTCCCCGACAATTTCGGAATCGACGCGGACAACATCACCTACGTTCACACCGCGACCTGGATAGGCGCCACAGATGCCCGCAAGTACCACATGCGTAAAAGGCCCCTCGGCGGCAAACCGAGAGAGCAGAACGGATAAATTTGTTGCAAATTCAAGCAAGCCCACGCCAAGGACAACGGCAAAACCACGCCCTTCGGGGAGTTCTACAATTTCACCTAAACGAATGTTATTTTGGACAAAAGACTTGCATTCTGGAAAGACGCCAAAGAATTCCAAGTTTGACGCAAAGGCAAACAAAGGAACAAAGTTGTCTTCCATCGCAAAGTCCTTATTCGAGGCGTTCGACCTTTGTCGAGAGATCGCTTTCGAGCTCGGCAACACGGTCGAGGCTCAAGTTCCACGGGCGTTCGACTTCACAACGGGCACTTGCCACAGCAGTCGCCTTCGCCAAGCAGCTTTCGAAGCTCAGATTTTGTTCAAAAGCATAGAGCCAGCCCGCAAAGAACGAGTCTCCGGCGCCGATATCGTTTTTCACGTTGATGGTCGGCGGTTGCAGCTGGATTCCCTGGAATTTCTTTTCCATGAGACGGAAGGCACGTACAGGGGCGTCTTCTTCGGTCACGATGAGGTTCTTGATCGGAAGGCGTTCAAGCACTGCAGTTGCCGTCATCTTCCAGAACTGCGGGCTCGATTTGACCTGCGGAATGCCCATGCGTTCCAGGAGCTTGCAGTATTCCAGCATATTGATTTTCAGAAGGTCCACGCCCTTGGCAAGGAGTTCATCAATGCCGTCGATGGCATCGACAAAGATGTGCTTGTCGCTGAAATCAAGCTCATTGAACATCTTTGCGTTAAAGCCTTGCGGGAACGTTCCGCACAAGGCGATGTACTGCGTAGAATCCCAGTATTCGTTCAGCGTTTGTGCGAAATCATCGTTCTCGGAATCAGCAAGCATCGGGGACGGTTCCACGAGTTCCGTCGTGTCGCCGTTGCAGGCAATCGTCGTACAGATACGCGTGTTTTCGCGAATCCAGATTGGCACCTGCGGGATGCCGCAAGCAGAAAGCTCGTCAAAGATTTTTTCTCCGTTCCCAGCACCGAGGAAATGCATCAAGCGAGGAGAGCCGCCCAAAAGCTGCAACACACGGCAGCAGTTGATGCCCTTGCCCGACGCATATTCCTTGACCTTGGAGATGCGGTGGACTTCGCCTGGAGTAAACTTGTCCAGAAAGAACACCCTCTGCCAAGCAGGATTCAAACCGAGAACTAAGATTTCCCTTGACATCGCGTACCTTAGAAGTTCACCTTGAAGAACTTGCGCTTGCCCACCTGGACGACGAGATTATCGCCACCCTTGATTTCGATCTGGGCCTGCGGATCGGCGAGCTTTTCGCCACCAATCTTCACGCCACCGTTCTGCACCATGCGGCGAGCTTCGCCCTTAGAGGCAAAAGCCTTGATGTTCACGAGCAAGTCGAGAGCGCCATAAGTACCGGCATCGACAGAGCATTCGAGAGCATCGCTCGGGATAGCGTTACCGCTGTGAATTTCGCGTTCCTTAGCGGCTGCAGCTTCGGCAGCTTCGGCACCGTAGTACTGCGTCACGATGTCGATAGCGAGGCGGTGCTTGGCTTCGTTCGGATTCATCTTGCCTGCGGCAATGTCAGCCATCATCTGCTTGACTTCGTCGAGCGGGATGTTCGTGAGAAGTTCGTACCAGTTTTCGACAATGTTGTCGGAGAGGCTGTAAATCTTGTGGTACATCACGTCAGCCGGTTCGTTAAGGCCAACGTAGTTGCCGATGGACTTGGACATCTTGACCTTGCCATCAGTACCGAGCAAAATCGGCATGAAGAGACCGATCTGCGGTTCCATACCTTCGAAGAGTTGCAAGTCGCGGCCACGGAGCACGTTGAACTTCTGGTCAGTGCCGCCGAGTTCCACGTCACTCTTGATGGCGACGGAATCGTAGCCCTGCATCATCGGGTACATGAATTCGTGCAGGCTGATCGGCGTGTTTGCCGTATAGCGGTTGTGGAAATCTTCGCGTTCAAGCATTTGGGCGACAGTGAACTGGCCCATGAGTTCGGTGACCTTGCTGAACGGGAGCTTGGAGAACCATTCACCGTTGTAGTGGATTTCGACCTGATCGCGGCGAACGACCTTGAAGAACTGTTCCTGATATTCCTTGGCGTTTTCGAGAACCTGTTCGTGCGTAAGGCGCGGACGGGCCTTGTTGCGGCCGCTCGGGTCACCAATCTGCGCGGTGTAGTCACCCACGATGAGGACAACCGTATGACCGAGGTCCTGGAACTGGCGGAGCTTGCGCATCACGACCGTATGACCGAAGTGAACGTCCGGAGCCGTCGGGTCCACACCCATCTTGATACGGAGGGGGACACCGGTGTCGTAGGACTTCTGGAGTTTCTTTTCGAGTTCATCTTGCGGCACGATGTCGGTAACGCCGCGCATCAAAATTTCAAGCTGTTCTTTTACAGGACGGAATTGCATTTTAGTTACGAGTTAATAGTTGATAGTTAGTAGTTAATTTACGAGGTAAAGATAGCAATTAGTCGTTATTGGTTATTGGTCATTAGTCATTAGAGATGTCGCATAACGCAAGACTATGCTTCAAAATCATCATTTTCAGCAATAAGCAGCTATATTATTTTCGCTTTTTAGATTGGCGCTGGAGAATGTACTTCGTCAAAAAGTTGTAGAACTGTTCTGTTTTAGAATTGTCCTGCTTGTTGCGACGGAGCGAAATCACGATATCACGCTTAAAATCCGTGTCGGTAATTTCAAGGAGCCTAACGCGTTTGTGGTCCATCTTGCCCCATGAAAGTTCCGGCCAGAAGCCCACGCCAATACCTGCGGCAACAGCTTCCTTGACAACGGCAGCGTTGTCACTTTCGAATGTAACATTTGTATGGAATCCAATGCTATCGCAAAGTTCGTTACATATCTGGCGGTACTGTTTGGAACCGTAAAGACGGATGAACTTTTCGTCTTTCAGATCAAATAGCGAAATGGAATCGAGCTTTTTGTACTGTGCCGTATTCGGGACCGCGAGATAAATCTTTTCGGAATGAACAAACGTTTCGTCACTTTCGGTGTTGTCAAGTTCCGGCCTGTAATTTGCATAAGTGCGAACACAAATGTCAAAGACACTCGTCTCTTCGTTCTGCACTATGTCCACATCAATGTCGGAGTTACTTCGTCTGTACTCAATCACAGCACTTGTGATAAGCGTGGAAGCCGCAAGAACGTTCAGCTTGACGTTGTTATTCTGCTTATCCGCCGTTTCCTTGAGGAGCGCCGGAAGCGCCATCATATTCTCGTAAAGCGGCTGAAGCTTTTCGTAAAAGAACTTTCCGCTGTCCGTGAGCTTGATGTTTCGCCCAGAATTTTTGAACAGCGACACGCCCAGTTCATCTTCAAGCTTGTGGATAGCTTGTGTGAGTGCGGGTTGGACGATGCAGAGGTTCTTTGCACTTTGTGTGACATGCTCCGTGCGAGCCACCTCTAGGAAATATTTAAGCTGAGTCAGTTCCATGTGTAGCAATATAGGTTTTTAGACGAGATGGAGGTGCCCGATCAAGTCGGGCATGACAACATAACTGCTACTTGATAAAGGCAGCGAGGTCGATGCCGAGCTGTTTGATTTTGTAAGTGAGGATGCGCGGGGTGGTCGAAAGACTGCGGGCGGCAGCAGCCATTTTGCCCTTGCTACTCTTGAGCGCATCACAAATGATGTCGCGTTCGTACGCCTCGACCATAAGCTTGAGGTTTCCACTCACTGGCGTTCCGCTCGTTTCGTCGGTCTGAATCGTCGGCGGAAAGTGATGCGGGTAAATGACGTCTTCTTCGGTCAAGAGCACAGCACGTTCAATCGCATTCTCGAGTTCGCGCACATTGCCCGGCCACGGGTAGCTCATGAGCATCTCGATTGTACCGCGGGCAAGGCGGCGCACGTTTTTACCGACCAAGCGGCAGTAATGATCCACAAAGTAATCCGCCAAGAGCACAATGTCAGTACGGCGCTTGCGAAGAGGCGGCACGTAAATCGGAACAATGTGAAGCTGGTAGTACAAGTCTTCGCGGAAAGTCCCATCCGAGACCATCTGCTGCAAGTTCTTGGTCGTTGCGCAAATCACGCGCACGTTCACTTTTTTCGGGAAGCGAGCGCCTACGCGTTCCATTTCGCCCTGCTGCAAAAGGCGAAGTAACTTTATCTGTAAATTCGGTGTGAGTTCCGCAACTTCATCGAGGAATAACGTACCGCCTTCGGCCTGCTCGACGCGGCCCGGCGCCTCGTTGACGACGCCAACCAAGGCGCCCTTTTCGCTACCGAAAAGTTCCCGGTCCAGAACGGACTCCGGGAGGGCCGCGCAATGCACTCGCACGAACGGCCCTAAATTGCGATCAGAACGGAAATGGATAGCTTCGGCAACAAGACCTTTGCCAGTCCCGACCTCCCCCACGATGAGCGCCGGGAGCGGGCTTTTAGCGACCTGGTCGATTTGCGTATAGACCTGTTGCATCTCAGGCGTTTTACCGATGATGTTATCCGGTTGGAAACGCGCCTTGAGCTCCATCGCCATACGTTCGTTTTCGGCCTTGAGGATTTCGTTTTCTTCTCGGGCCTGGCGGCGGAGTTTCACAGCAGTCGCAAGCATCTGCGCGATGATTTCGAGCAAATGAATCTGGTCGTTGAGGTTTGCTTCATCAGGATTATGTTCGTCAGCACTCAAGGCGCCAACGACTTCCTGTTCCATGATAATCGGGACGCAAAGGAACGCCTTGTCTTCGGTCTTGCCGCGACCCGTGCGGTCCAAGAAATCCGGATCTTTCGCAACGGACGGGATGATAATCGGTTTACCCGTTTCGACGACGCGGCCCGTAATGCCTTCGCCCACTTTATAGCGGCCCTTGCTCGCTTGGCGACTGCTCAGGCCTTCTGCAATTTCAATGGAAATTTCGCCAGTATGGCGATTGTACAAAGTGAGGGTGGCGTGTTCAACACCCATCACAGATTCAACGGTCTGCAATACAGGATGCGCAACAGTCTCAAAATCAAGACTCTGGTTCAAAATGGAGCTGATCTTGTAGAGCAGTTCTAGTTCTTGAATCTTGGCGTGAGTTGTTGACATGGACTAACAATATAAATTTTTTGAACTGTATAAAAAGGAGATGCCCGCTCGGAGGCGGGCATGACAAAGCGGAGATCCTTCGACTTCGCTCAGGATGACACGTTTCGCTTTACTTCAACGCTTCCTGTACGAGGGCGGATGCGCGCTTGGAATCAAAGCGGCCCTTGACCTTCGGAGAAAGCTCCTTCATGATCTTGCCCATGTCCTTCGGAGAAGAGGCGCCCGTTGCAGCCTTGATTTCGGCAATGAGAGCCTTGACTTCGTCTTCGGTCATCTCGGCCGGCATGTACTTGCGGTAGATGGCAATGACCGCTTCTTCAGCCGGAATCTTGTCCAGGAATCCGCCCTTCTTGAGAATTTCGATGGATTCCTGTTTCTGCTTCACGCTCTTGGCGAGAACGTCGATGCACATGGCATCGGTAATGCTTTCGGTAATCTGTGCCGGAGTGGCACCAGACTTCATAGCTTCGTTCTTGATGTCAGAATGGAGCGTACGAAGAGTTCCGAGAGTTTCGGCATCGTGAGCCTTCATGGCGGTCTTGATGTCGTCGAGAATCTGGGTAAGCAAAGCACAACTCATATTGACCTCGAGCGATTATAACGCTTCGCTCCAAGCGATGAAGATTTGTTATAAAACACCTAATGAGTCATCAGCGCAAGCTGACAACTCATTAAAGCTTAACAAAGTCCGATTAAGGAATCGAATTAGTAGAGACGCTTGCGGTTCTGGTCAGCAATCTCTTTGAGACGCTTGCGACGAGCAGCCGTTTCAATACGCTTCTTTTCTTCGGAGGGCTTTTCGAAACGCTGACGCTTCTTGACGTCGGAAATGATACCATTCTTTTCGCAAGACTTGGTGAAACGCTTGAGTGCGCGTTCGAAAGGTTCGTTGGACTTAACAATAACGCCGATCACGATAATCCTTTGGTTAAAAATTCAGTTTTTGGATAGCCAAATATACCTAAATATTCTAAATCCGTCAAGGGTAACATTTTGCAAGCGTTTTCCGCTTACCGGTCATTACCCCCTTTATATTCCATTGCAAGCATGGTAATGTCGTCAAACTGCGATGCCTTTCTCGTAAACGCATCGATCTGGCGTTTGACAAAGCGGCACATTTCCTTGGTGCCTTTTCCGCCGCCATGCGTAAGCGCGTCTAGCAGCCTGTCGTTGCCGAACAGTTCATTATGTTCGTTGGTCGCTTCAGTCACGCCATCGGTATAGAGGAACAACGTATCGCCCGGAGCAAGTTCGAGCGTCTGCATCTTGTAGTGCGAGTTCTCCATTGCCGCCATGACGACTCCAGCCTTGCTCTTTGCAAATTCGGCAGAGCCATCCTTATGGCGGATGACCGGCGGGTTATGTCCGGCTGACGCAAATTCAACATGCCCGGTTTTCAAATCGACAATGCCCATCCAGACCGTCACGAACATGTTCGCGCGGTTGCGCTTGGCAAGCTCGTAGTTCGCCCTTTCAAAGGTCTCAACAACGGACTTCAAGTTCTGCGCCATGGTACGCAGCACGATTCGAGAAACCATCATGAACAGTGCGGCAGGCACGCCCTTGCCCGAGACATCACCGACAACCACGCATAGACGTCCGTCGTCCAGTTTGAAGAAATCGTAGAAATCACCGCCGACTTCCTTCGCCGGCAAGAGGAACGGAGTCAGCTCGTGGTGCGGATCTTCGGAGCCTTCTTCCTTCTCATCCATCGACAAGAACCCAATCTGGATATCCTTTGCAAAGTCAAGTTCGCTTTCAATGCGGTCCAGATCCTTCTGCTTTTCCATGTGTTCCTTGAGCGAGGTGCGCATATTCAGGAACGCCCATGCAAACTGGGCAATTTCATCGCGACCAGAGAGGTGCGGAATCTCCACATCGAAGTCGCCCTGCCCCATTTTGTTCGCCGCCACAGCAAGCTCCTTGAGCGGACGGGACACCCTGGTCGAAATCACAAATATCAAAAGCAGCATCACGACATAGCCGGCAAAGCACATCCACGCAAACATTTTTTCCAGGGAGCGCTGGCTTTCCATGAATTCACTCGCGGGCCACACAATCATAAACGTCCAGCCGTTCGATTCCATCGCCTTGAAGTAAATGACCGCATCCTTGCCATCAGCAGTAGTCCCCATAAAGAGGCCCTTCCTCATGCTCTGCACGGTCTTTTCGAATTCCGTAACCGTCTGTGTGCCCATTCCACCGGAAAGGTCAGACAAGCTTTCCTTGAAAACAATCTCGTTCTTGGGGTGCGCGATAATGGTATTGTTCGCGGACAGCACAACGACGTAGCCCGAGTTCGACACAGGAATCGACGCCACGGTTTCCTTGAGGAACGCAATCGACATATCGACGCAAAGAACACCCGCAAAAACGGTGTTCCCATAGGCATCCTTTTGGTAAATAGGGGCGGTGTAAATCGCAATCGGTTCCTTGATAAAGTCACCGACGAACGGTTCTTGCCAAAGTCCCTTCTGCAAGTTCTTGGTGCTCTTGTACCAGGTTTTTTCGAAGTAGTCCTTGCCCTTCAGGAGCTTGATTTCGTTACCCGAATACTGGGCAAGGCGCATGACCTCCTGATGCCATTTAGCCTTGGGAGCCATTCCCGGCTCGTAAGCGACAACCACGGCAAGCACTTGCGGAAGCGTCTGGCGGGCATCAAAGACAGCCTGCGTCAAGAAGTCGTCGAGATCCTTCCCCGAAAGCATCTCCTTGCCAAGCACTTCGGCGTATTCATCGCCGAGCTTTTTGCCTTTTTCGAAAAGCTTTTCGATTATGGCGACATTGGCGAGACTGATCTCTTCGCCTTTTTCCGTGAGCAACGTCGAAAGCTCGCTTTGCACCTTAAAACTGAGAACCCCAAACAGCGTCGCGAAAACGATGCTGAAACCGACCAGGGTCATCATGGACTGTTTAAACGCCAGCCCGTGCATATTGAAGCCCATAAGGAAAACCTTTTCTTTTTGCTATAACAAAAATCGTTTTTTATTACATGCGAAAATATATGTAACTTAATCGACCTTGTGTAGGAGCTCTAAAAAAAATTTTGTCGAATAAAAAGCTCCATTTTCGGAAACGGCTCTGAGCACCGCAATTAAATAAACATTTGAGCACCAAATATAGGTAAAAACTTGCTTTTTTCGCGTAATTTTTTGTAAAATTTCAACTTTTTTCACAAAAATAAATCTTCATAACTTGCGAAGTATCAAAGACTTATGTATATTCTTTGTAAGATTATTCCAATATGCCGGAGAAAGTTTTTCAACGCGGAGCTCAATCATGAAAATGCAATCGGTATCCATACTCGGGGCCATCACCCTTTCCCTCGCTCTCCTTTCTGCTTGCGGAAGCAAGGAAGAAAAAACGGAACCTAAAGCAGCCGAAGTAAAGCCCGCTACCGAACAACCGGCTCCTGTACAGGAAGCCGCTCCGGAACCGGCTCAGGAAGAACCGGCATTGGTCCCTATCCAGTCTCTTAGCGAAGAAAAGGCAGCTCCGGCAGAAGCTCCCGCCGCTCCGGTCTCCGCCGTCGAACAGGAATCCTCCGGCCCGTTCGTCATCCAAGTGAGCATCCAGGCCTCCAGAAGAGCCGCAAATAACGTTGTAAGCAAGCTTTCTGACCAGGGCATCAAGGCATACGTCGCCGAAGTTGAAAATCCAGGCGAACTCGAAGGCACGTTCTACCGCGTACGTGTCGGATACTTCTCCACAATCGCAAACGCCCAGCAATTTGGCAAGGAAGTCCTCGCTCCGCAGGGTTACGCCGGTTGGGTGGACAACCGCAAGAACGACCGCATTGGCCAGCCTGGCGCAAGCGAAGACATGTAATTTTACAAAAGCAACGAACTGTTAAAGGCCCCGCACTTGCGGAGCCTTTTTAATTTGAAAGCTTTAAACTAAACGATTAGTCTTCAAATTCACCAGATTCAACAGCCCTACGAGCAACTTCGCAGATACCATTGTAATCGTCTTCAATTTCTTCCAAATCGGCATCATCGCTATAATCGTACACCGTAACGGTCTTGCCTTCGCAAACGACGCGATGGGAACCATCATGCCAGTGAGAGGCTTCTTCACGCCAATCTTCGCAAGCGTCATCGGCAGCGTAAGCAGTCGGATACGATTCCTTGGTTACAATTTCCGTGTAGTAGTAACCATCATCGCCCAGCTTGACGGTAGACGTTTCATCATAAACCA
Source organism: Fibrobacter sp. UWB2 (assembly GCF_002210425.1). Classification (NCBI taxonomy): domain Bacteria; kingdom Pseudomonadati; phylum Fibrobacterota; class Fibrobacteria; order Fibrobacterales; family Fibrobacteraceae; genus Fibrobacter; species Fibrobacter sp. UWB2. The sequence continues at coordinate 62,933 of NZ_MWQK01000005.1, forward strand.
TACCCATCAACGTTTCATAGACATTGACCGAGTTATCCGTGCGGGTAACTTTGCAGCTGAAGCCGTAATCGACCTTGCCACTAGAACTAGAGCTCGTGCTCGTTTCGCAAGCAGTCATAGCAAGCATAATTGCCGAAGCAAGAATAAGCTTTTTCATAATGGTAATCCTCATGTTAAAGAACTTAAGAATAATGTAGCAAAGTTTTTAACAAATTCAACTATCATTATGAGCAGATTTCGCGGCCAACAGGTTAGCACCCCTCTTGCCCCAAATTCTATATTTGTGGGCATGCCTACAAAAAAGCCAAAAGTCTTTGTCGTGCATCTCGGATGCGCAAAAAACCAGGTCGACGCAGAAAACCTCGTCGGCGAAATGCTCCATGCGGGTTTTGTGACCTGTGATACCGCCGGGAAGGCGGACTACATCCTCGTGAACACGTGCGGGTTCATCGAAGCCGCCAAGGAAGAATCCATCAACGCGATTCTCGCACAGGCGAAAGCAAAGAAGGCCAAGCAGAAACTGATTGTTTCGGGCTGCCTGAGTGGCCGCTATGGCGAAGAGCTGATGAAGGAACTGCCCGAGGTGGACTACTGGGTCGGCACGTACAAGCCGGGCGAACTTTTGAAGAAGATGGGCATCGTCGCTCCGCAGAGCTGTGACGCCGAGAACCTCCCCCGCATGAACCTGGGTGGATTCAGCCATCACGCTTATCTGAAAATTGCAGAAGGCTGTAACCGCCGTTGCGCCTACTGCGCCATCCCGCTGATTCGCGGCAAGCAGGATTCCCGTTCCATCGATGACATCGTCGCTGAAGCAAAGGACCTCGAAGCCCAGGGCGTCAAGGAAATTACTTTGATTGCACAGGACACGACTTACTTTGGACGTGAAAAGGGCAAAAAAGGCGGCACGCTTGTTGATCTTTTGCGAGCCCTTTTGGACAACACGAACATTCCGTGGATCCGCATGCTTTATTGGTACCCAATGTTTGTGGACGATGAACTTCTGGACTTGATGGCCAAGGAACCGCGCCTCGTGAAGTACGTGGACATGCCTATCCAGCATGCAAGCGACAAGATGCTCAAGAATATGAAGCGCAACTACCGCAAAAAGGAACTTGTCGATCTTTTGCACAAAATCCGCGAACGAATCCCGGGCGTGACGCTCCGCAGTACGGTGCTCGTCGGGTTCCCCGGTGAAACGCACGAAGATTTTGAAGAGCTGATGGAACTTTTGCAGGACGTGCAATTCGACCACCTGGGCGGATTTGTATTCAGCCCCGAAGAAGGCACTCCGGTGATGGAAATGGACCTCCCCGCCGTGGACGAAAGCGATGCCCGCGCAAGGCTCGAAGCGGTCACGGATTACCAGGAAGAGCTCGCCGCCGAATATGCCGAGAACATGATCGGAAAGACGGTAAAGATCATCATCGACCAGGTTGCCGAAGAAAGCGAATACCACTTCTACGGCCGCACGGAAGGCAACTCGATGGAAAACGACGATATCGTGAAAGTCATCGAAGGCGATGGCGACGTGGGTGAATTCCATAACGCACTCGTCGTAGACGCCGAGCCGCACGAACTCGTAGTTAAATTGATAGACTAGGAAAAGGCCTTTTTACTATATTATACCCGCCTTAAAGGCTCAGGCCCGTGTATCACAATGGATAGTGTCCTTCCCTCCGAAGGAAGGTATTCCGGTTCGATTCCGGACATGGGTATTAAAAGCAAACAAAAAGCCCGCCGTTCTTTGAACCGGCGGGCTTTTTAGCAAGCTTGAGCGCTATTACTTGGAAGAAGCCTTGCGTTCCTTTTCACGCTGACGGCGACGCTTTTCGGTATCATCCGGGAAGAATTCCGGGAAGGAGTAACCAATCGTAATGCCAAACACGATGCCAGTCTTGCTCATACCGTTCTTGTTCACGACACGGGATGCGTAAGTATCGACAGCTTCGGTTCTGGAGTCCAAGGTCTTCTTGTAGCTCGGGTTGTTTTCCGGGGCCTTGCCAAGATCCGGAGCGTAGTACATACCGAAGGAGAACTGGAGGTAGTACCATTCGTTCGTGAGGTAGGCAATCAACACGTCAAACTGGAAACCATTAACAGAAATCAGCTTACGGACATTGTTTTCCGGTTCCATATCGTGGTCAAAGTAGACCGTACCGTAAGAAGCGGACAAGCCCAAATGGATAGGAATCTTCGGGAAGAAGTAATAGTTAAGGCCAACCTTATAGCCCGTACCGCCCTGGAGTTCCCAGTATTCAAATTCGCTGTCCTTGACCTTCGGCAAGAAGCCGTAAGATGCATAGGCACCAATATGCCAACGGGTAATGTATTCGGCACCAATGCCAAAGCCCATACCCATGCCAGATTCGCCCATGAACGGCATACGAGAACCAAGGCCCATTTCGAAAATCAAGCGGTCCTTGAGCCAGTCACGACGGCGTTCGGAGTTTGCATATTCGTCCAAACGCTGTTCTTCTTCAAACTTTTTACGGGTGAGGAAATCCCTTCTCTGGGCGGCAGTCATGCCAGCCGTGGAAACTTCGACATTTTCGTCTTCGTCGTCATCTTCAACAGCAGCCTTGGCAGGTGCGGCAGATTCAGAAACGGACATGAAACCATCATCGGATTCAGCCGCTGCAGCAGGAGCTTCAACCGTTTGTTCTGCTACAGGAGCAGCTTTTTTAGACTTCGCTTTACGCGCTTTTGCAGGGGCAGCCCATGCAACCAAACTCGACAGACACAACAGCAACAACAATTTTTTAAGCATTAAAAACGCCTCGGATAAATAACCACGCTTGGAATATAACTTTTTATAGAAGTTTTTTTCGAAAACTTCATGTAAAACTTGTTTTTTCGTTTGATTTTACAATTTCGTAAGTTTATAGTAGGGCTATTTGACCTTTGTCAGCGTCGCTTTTATGCTTCCGAGCTTAATTTCGCACTGCATGAGCACCGGAATTCGCTTTTCGTCATCGGTAAACCAGATGAAAATGCGGCCACTGGAGTTGAAAATGCCGTCGCCATCGAGTACCGGTTCCACCTTAACGGTCTTAAACGAGCCCAAATCCGTCTTGATGGTTTCGCGTTTGTGAGTAATCACCTTGAGTTCATAGCGTTTTTTACCGCTTACGGCGGCAAAACGGGAGGTCGCCCCTTCCTTAAGCGGGAGGGTTCGCACAAGATAGAAAGCCGACATGATACTATGTTCGAGGCCATCGATAGTCACAGACGTATCGGCAGAGCGCTTGACATAGTGCTTGACGGGATCCTTGAAGACCGTATCGGAAAGGACTGCCTTTTTGTCATCGCGATTGAAACGGATAAGCGACTTGTTGTGGAACGTGCCCTCGTGGAGGGACTTGCGGAAGACATCCGTCATGAGGCCCCTTTTGTGAACAAGCGTATAGACGGTATCATGGACCGGATAGAACTTATTGACAGTCTTGTTGGCGGTCGCATAAGTCTCGAATTCCACCTTGCCATCCTTGCGCGGCTTGACTTCGAGCGTGGCGTAGCCAGCCGTCACAAAGCCCCAGCTGAGTTCGTATTCCAGACGTTCGCCTTTCATCCACGGGGCGTTGATTTCGGGAAGGGTCTGCCACTTGGAGAGCGGCTTAGCAGGGACACTAGCACTTGAGGACGACTGGACGCTTGGAGATGTCGATTCGAGAGTCGCCGCGCTTTTGGACTGCGCGGACGAGGACGAAGCCAGAGACTCCGCCGCCATAGACGAAATCGACAAAGTAAGCGCAAACAGCAAAACACTTTTCAAAGCACGATAAAACATAAGCCCCAATACTCTTTGTAGTGAATAAAATTTAAGATAAGGACAATATATAAAAGAACGCCCGCGGAAACCGCACAGGCGCTCTGTTTTTTATTCTAGATAGGAATAAATGGCTTAGCCTTCGATGTCACCGAGGCCCTTGCGGTAAGCGATGAGCTTTTCCTTGACGATTGCGTCAGAGAGGGCGACGATGTGGACGGCGAGGAAACCGGCATTCTTGCCGTTGCCGATGCCGACTGTGGCCACCGGGATTCCCGGGGGCATCTGCACGATGGAGTGCAGTGCATCGACGCCGTTGAGCGGGCCGCCCGCGCAGGGGAGACCGATCACCGGAAGAATCGTGTGCCCTGCGAGCACGCCCGGAAGGGCTGCAGCGAGGCCAGCAACACCGATGAGGACCTGGAGGCCTCGCCCGGCGGCTTCACGAGCATACTTCGCGGTCGCATTCGGGGTGCGGTGTGCAGAGAGGATGTTGTATTCCCACGTGATGCCGAACTGGTCGAGCACAGCGGTGATCTTGTCTACAGTTTCCTGGTCGGACTTGCTACCCGCAACGATACCAACCTTTGCATTCGGAACTTCATTAATTTGCATTTTCAATTCCTTTTTTATTTGCCCATTTTCGCAAGACGGGCGAGTCCCTTCTTGCCGATATCCTTGCGGTAGAACTTGCCTTCGAACTGAACTTTTTCGCAAGCGGCGTAAGCGATGTTCAATGCTTCCTGGAGCGTTGCACCGTGACCGACCACGCCGAACACGCGACCACCGTTGGTCACCAACTTGCCGTCCACCATCTTGGTACCGGCATGGAGCACCTGTGCACCGTTCTTTTCGGCTTCTTCGATACCTGTAACAACCTTGCCCTTTTCGTAGGAGCCCGGATAGCCAGCGCTAGCAAGCACGACGATAGCGGAGCTGCCCTTCGGAGCCTTCGGGGCGCCGAGCTTGGCAAGTTCACCCTTTTCAGCAGCGTCGAACAAGGCGAGCACGTCGCCGTCATAGAGCGGGAGCACAATCTGGCATTCGGGGTCACCGAGGCGGCAGTTGTATTCCACGACCTTCGGACCCTTGCTCGTGACCATGATGCCCACATAGAGCACGCCCGTGTAGGGCTTGCCTTCGGCGGCCATACCCTTGAGGGTCGGTTCGATAATAGTCTTCTTGACTTCGTCGAGGAGAGCGTCGGTCACAACCGGAGCCGGGCTGTAAGCACCCATTCCACCCGTGTTCGGGCCCTTGTCGTCGTCAAAGACGCGCTTGTGGTCCTGGGCGGAGGAGAGAATCACGTAGTCCTTGCCGTCGCAAACCACGAAGATGGAGGCTTCTTCGCCGTCCATGAATTCTTCGATCACGACCGTCTTGCCGGATTCGCCAAACACGGCCTTGTCGCCGAGCATTTCTTCGACAGCGTCGTTAGCTTCCTTGTCGGTCATACAGACGATAGCGCCCTTGCCTGCGGCAAGGCCCGACGCCTTCACCACGATCGGAGCCGGGTGTTCAGCGAGGAACTTCTTGGCGGAGGCGAGATCGGTGAAGGTCTCGAAGGCTGCCGTCGGCACGTTGTACTTCTTCATGATATCCTTGCTGAAGGCCTTGGAGCCTTCGAGCGCGGCAGCAGCAGCAGTCGGGCCGAAAGCGCGGAGACCGCGAGCGCGGAATTCATCCACCACGCCAGCGACGAGCGGGATTTCGGGGCCGATAATCGCAAGGTCAATTTTTTCTGCAACGGCGAGGTCAGCGATTGCCTTCGGGTCGGCCACATCGACCGGCACGCACTTGCCGAGGTTAGCCATGCCCGGGTTGCCCGGAGCGCACACGAGAGTGTCGCACAGCGGCGACTTCTTGACTGCAAGAGCGATGGCATGTTCGCGACCACCGCTACCAACGACGAGAATATTCATAAGCGAGTCCTTATCTTTGTACGGGGGAAAATGTAGAAAAAAGAACGAATCCACGCAGACGGAGTCCTCACCTCGCCGCCTTAATCTCAGCTTCTATTTCTTTTCCATGGAAATCCACGTGTGACCATTTTCGAAACGTTCAGTGTTGAATGTGCGAAAACCTTCACGCTCGTAGAACGAAACGATACGTTGGACTTCACCACAGGTAAACAGCCATGCACGATTGTGCGGCATTCTCTTCTGAATCTCGCGAAACAGGATTTTGCCGTATCCGCGCCCTTGACATTCCGGCAGAACCATCAGGCGGCCAATGTAAAGCGAGCCATCTTCAACGCGTCCACGAACAGAGCCAACAATTTTACCATCGTCAGAGAGCATCTTTAGCGTCATGTATTTCGGAAAGTCTTCGCAGGCTTGCTCCAGAGATTCCTTCAAACCGGGAGCATCGAGCCAATCTACTTCTGCAGCAATAGCAAAGAACGCCCTATCATGCAGCTCCATGAGTTCGGGAATATCATTGGTTGTCGCGATTTCAATTTTCATTTAGTTTTCAAGATAAAATTTCGTGACAGCACTGTCAACATGTTATATTTAAATGCAATTATGGCTATCTCATATAAAACAATTCATGATTTTTCGGAGCAAGATTTAAAAGATTTGTTCCTTTCGGTGGAATGGTCTTCGGGGCATTTCCCTGACAAACTTGTTATCGCCATGAAGAATTTCAAGACGGCCATTTCAGCATGGGACGGCGACAAGCTTGTCGGTATGATTTGCGCAATGGACGACGGCATCATGAATGCGTATGTTCATTATTTGCTTGTACGCCCGGAATACCAAGGAAAAGGCATCGGCAAGGCTCTTGTCGAAAAGGTCAAGGACGTGTACAAGGATTACTTGCGTATTGTCGTCGTGGCATACGACAAGGAAATAGACTTTTACGAATACTGCGGATTCAAGAAGGCAACTGACGCAAGCCCAATGTTCATCACAAGCTTGTGGACGTAATCTTTAGAACCGCTGCATCATAGCAACAAAATGAAATCATACAAATATATTTTGGCTTTTAAATATTTGTGCATTCCATGGAAAAGAAATTTTTTAGAAACTTGAAAACCGCGCGCCTTTTCACCGCTATAGCTTTGCTAATCGCGATGGCGAGCTTGACCTCTTGCGGAAAAACCGAAGACACCCCTGTCAAGCCGATAAAATACAATTTTAACGCAATCCCCCAAAAAGCCTTGTGGCTGGACGTTGCCAAAAGTCGATTTATCGTCGCAGGAACTTTTCAAGTTGACACAAATAAGCTAAAGGAAATCATAGAAACAGAATCAGGCTACCTCAATTTTACTCTTTCCATAGATTCTGTTTTAAAAGGAGAACTTCAAACAAAAGAATTAAATATTGCAAAATATATTTTTAGTAAAAAAGATAAATCACATCGCTCTAACGATTCAAGCCTGTTTTTACTCAACGGAAAAAAAACTATCGATTTTTTAATTGAAAGCCCCGCTAGCACCGAATCACTCTTTATGTTGGGCAATATAGACAACTCTTTAACGTCAAAAACAGAAGATACCATAAAAGTCATAACCAACGAAGTAAAACAGCAACAAGAAATCACTGACGATAAAACATTCTTTTCCATCTGCCCGAACGACAAAAATTCAGCTAGAGTAAAAAGACTCATTGCCGATATGCACAACGGGGCAAAAGCCAATGACGCCTATATTGAGCTCGAAAAAATGGGATTTGACGCCGTCCCCAGTATGATTTGCCAAATGGACGACCGACGAGAGCTCGCTCAAAAGCACATTTCTCTAGAAAACAAAAATCCCAAAGCCTGGGAAGCATATAGACATTATAGCCCAAAGGTTGTTGTCGATGTTCTTGAAGCTATTTTGAACCAGATAACCGGACAAAGTTTTGGTTTCATTGAAAATGGCGGTACTGAAGAAGAACGAGCAAACACCGTTCGTGGCTGGAGAACTTATTTATGGCACGCCGCTAACGACAGCTTGGAACAAAAAAGTCCGTAATGTCTTAGAATCTGCGAGAATGGCGGCAATACTCTTCGTATTCTTCGCCGAAGTCGCGACGGAGGCGTTTTTCTTCGCTTAGCACCTGCACCATCATAATCGCAAAGAAGGCGACGAATACAGCGCAAGATTGCCAGGTCCACAGCCACACAGCGGCACCCATGAGATAAACGAGAGTCCCCGTCAGCATCGGATTGCGGTTGATTTTATACGGACCATCGACCATCAAGTGCTGCGTACGCGGGGCCACTTCGTGGCCGAAAGCATCCATCGGATTTCCTTTGCCACGATTGCGCATGTAGACGATAGTCCAAATACTCAGCACAAGGCCCACAAGCATCACAACAGGCGCCACAATGCAGCGCCAAGTATCAACCGGCCACAGCGCGGGCATTCCAGATGCAAGCCACATAATTGTCGGGATGAGCATCACAAAGAGAATCCCGCCCAACAAGTAACCGATAAAATCACGAAAGCGTTTCATTTTTCCTCCCGGATGACGGGGTCTTAAAGACTTTGTCCTAACTCAAAAGCTTTTTGGAGCGAATCGCCGTTCTTGACATCGCCTTTATCTTTTGCACAGCGCACAAGCACCTGGCCCATGTCTTGCAACTTGAAGAAATTTAGGCAAAGCTCGTACTGCGTAAGGATGCCGTCGAACAGATCCGGGAGCGATGCTGCCCCCACCAAGAGGAGTGCCATCTTATGGATATGAAACGTATCGCGAATCGAATTGTGGAAACGATCGATGACCGCTTTCAGCTGGGCGCTCAGTCCATAGAAATACACAGGCGATGCAATCACGAGCATTTCAGCCTTGGCCATTTTTTCGTAGACAATTTGCATATCATCTTTTTGGCAGCATTTGTGGTCTTCGCGGGCAAAGCACGAATTGCAACCGATGCAAGGATTGACTTTATAATCGTGAACCGAAACGACCTCAACTTGGTGTTTTTGCGAAGCACCCTTCACGAACGATTCCACCAGCAAATCCGTATTACCGCCCTTGCGCGGGCTCCCAGAAAGAACAAGAATATTCATACCTAAACCATTGCCATATAGTTTGTTGCTATAATCTATAAAAATAAACTCAAAACTGCTAAGCGGTCTCGTCCATCGACAATACATTCTATATTTAAAGTAAAAGGAAAATAATGGATCCCGTCGCTACGTTCCAGGATGACAGGGGCGAGGATGACGAGATGCGCGAACATAACAAAAAAAACAACGAGTTTATTATGGAAGAGACATTTAAGACAAAAGGCACATGCGCAACGACAATTCAGTTTACGCGTGACGGAGACATTATCCGCAACATCCGCTTTACAGGTGGATGCAACGGGAACCTCAAAGCCATTGCAAAGCTTTGCGAAGGTATGAAGGCTGAAGACATTGCAGCCAAGTTGCTCGGAAACACCTGTGGTGGAAAGCCGACCTCTTGCGCCGACCAGCTCGCTCGCGCCGTTCTCGGGATGCAAGCTTAATTTTTTACGAGAAGGAGAAAAAAAATGGAAGAGACAACCGCAATAAAATTGGCCACACGAAAGAGAAGACTTTTCGCGTTTTTGATAGACGCCTTGATTATCGGCGTATTCGGTTGGATGATCGGGTGGTCCTTTGAAGATGCCATTTTGCAACTCGGGAATTTCGGGAGAGCCATCGGCGCCGTAGTTGTTCTGCTTTATTTCGGGATTTGCAACAGCAAGCTTATGAACGGGCAGACGCTTGGAAAGATGCTGTTAAATATTCGCGTTGTAGACAAAAATTCCAACTATATTTCTGTCGCGAAAGCAATTTTGAGAGCATTGCCATTTGCCCTTTACATTTTGCTAAACGGCATGCCAGTTTCTGATTCCTCGGACCTTTATCCAAGCCTCATTCTCGGCACAATCCTATTTTCAATACCGGTTCTTGAAATTTACTTTGCCATAGCCAACAACAAATCCTTGCAGTCCTTACACGACATGATAGCAAAGACTTACGTCGTCTCTGCCAAAAGTGAAGGTAGTATCGACTTTACCAACAACAAGGCAATTCTTTATGCAGGATTCGCACTGCCGATTTTAATTTTAGCAGTAGTCTTCGCAGGCAGTTCCGCAGTTTCAAACAAGCTTATATATGTTAAGGACATGCAAAAGATTGTTAGCGTCGCAAGCCAAGAGCTCCCGATTTCAAGTATAACCATGTACCGTAACAAAACCGAAACCACAAATTTCAACGGAGAGACTACACAAACCAAGCTCATCCAAGTCTCCGCCACTAAGATAAACAAAGACGAAAACGACACATTACTAGCCGTAAAAATTGCAAAAATTATTTTCGACTCTGGATTTACATTTGAAGAAGACGAAAACCTATTCATCGCCATCACTTATGGTTACGACATCGGTATTGCAAGCAAATACAATTCAAGCAAATTCAACGATACTCCTAAAAATTGGAAAGAAGCCGTCAAAGCGATTTCTATACTCGACAAGACCTCTCGCAAAAACAAACCTACTGTAGATATAAAAAGTGATTTTTGGCGAAACGTCGCAAACGCCCAATACATTGTTTCCGGCACATTGAATGTCGATACAAACAAAATCCAAGAAATTAAAAAGAGCAAAGGCGATTATATCGAATTTAATTTTGTAATTGACTCCGTATTCAAAGGAGACATCGAGAAAAAAGAAATTACCCTCAGAAAATTCATCTGCGACATAAACGGAAAGGAAAATCGTTGCAATGATTCGAACCTGTTTACGCTCAACGGCCAAAAAGTTATCGCACCTTTAGTCAAAAGCCAACGAAAGCCTGGCCAATACGCATTTATAAAAAGTTCCGTAAAGGGATTGCAACTTGCTACCGAAGAAAACGCAAACAAAGTCTCTAACGAAGTCAAATTGCAAAAAGAAATCATCGAAAGCAAATTCTACACAGAAGTTTGTCCTTACACAAAGCTCGCCGATAGCGTCAAGACTCTCATCGAAGATATGCTTGTAGCCTCCAAAGCAGAAAGCGCTTACGTCAACTTGGAAAGACTGGGGAAATCAGCCATTCCAACCATCATCTGCCAAATGGATGACCGAAGGGAACTCGCCATAAAAAGCATCACGTTCAAAAATAAATCCCCCGACGGCACAGAAAAAACTTGGCATTACACCCCACAAGTTGTTACAGACGCCCTTGCGGCCACTTTAAATTTTGTCTCCTGGAACAGCTTCGGGTACATTTTCGATGGAGCAAGTGAAGAAGAGCGAGTTTCAGTAATCAATGGCTGGAGAATATTTTTGTGGTACCTGATAAACGGGTAACGCGCCACAAAGATTCGAAAAAGAGCTATCTTTGCAAACGAAATGGAACTGATTAAAAAGTACGACATAACGGTTTTGTGCAACCCCGGAGTGGAGTCTGCACAATTGCTCACGCCCGAGAACAGCAGGTCAGAAAAGGTTTCGGTCACGAAAGTTTCTGTAATGCCGGGTGCAGAACAGCCGCGTCATAAGCATTATACGTCGGAACAAGTGTGGGTCGCGGTTCAGGGCCGTGGCGTTCTCTTGCTCGCCGACGATAAGGAAGTTCCGTTTGAAGCAGGCGACGTCGTGCGCTTTGCAGAGAAGGAAATTCACGGGCTGCGCAATATGGGGCCCGAGATTTTCGAATACATTTGCATCAGTACGCCGCCGATGAATTTCGCGTACGCATACATGCAGGCAAGATAAAAGAAGGCGGCCGAAGCCGCCATTTTTTATTTCAAGAAGAGCGAGATTTTCCCAAAATCGAGAATCGTGATAAACACGAAGAAGCTGATGAAGAATGCCGCAGCGACGTTCTGGATTACAGATTGCGTCTTGAGACTCAGAGGCTTGCCACGCACTTTTTCGATGCCAAGGAACAGGAGTAGACCGCCATCGGTAATCGCAAGCGGGAGCAAGTTCATCACGCCAAGGTTAATGCTGATAAGCGCAAGGAGCATGAGAAAGTCCTGGAAACCGCTCATCCACACGTTGCCCATCACGGCGACAATCGAAACCGGGCCGGAGAATGCATCGACCTTCACCTGGCCTTGGAACAAACGCTTGAAATAGCGGAAGATGCTCGTCGTCATTTTCCAGCTCGTAGCACAAGTCTTTTCGAACGCTTCAATCGGACCGCGACGCACAAGATGCGTTTCGCTGAACATCACGTAGCCCATTTGGATTCCTACGATGTAGCGCTTCAGTTCTTCATTGTAAGCAGGCGTCATCTTCACATTGGCTTTTTCGCCATTACGCAAAAGCGTCACGTTGACTTCGGCACCTTTGGAACCGTCAATCAGGCGGACAACATCTTCATAACGGGAAATGTGTTCGCCATTAATTTCAAAAATTGTATCGCCCTGCGCAATCCCTGCTTTTTGAGCAGCAGTACCTTCTTTAGGCGGAAGGCGGACAATCACGCGGTTGCGCGGGTAAATGCCGATATCGCCAATTCCCATCTTGATGGGTTCAGAAGTCGAATCGGCCGCCGGAATCACGAGTTCTTGCGGAACGACCTTGATGGCAAGCGGTTCACCGCCGCGATGCACTTCGAGCATCACATCCGCACCGAGGCTCACGCCGATCTGTTCACGGAAATCTTCCCACCCTTGCGTTTCCTTGCCATTGATAGCCGTAATTGTATCACCCGGCTGGATACCTGCAATTTCGGCAGAAGAATTCTTAGCCACAAAACCGATGATAAGGCTCTTATTGTCGGGTTCCTGAACGCCGACCATATAAAGGAAAATCAAGAGGACAAAAGCAAAAACAATATTCACAAATGGGCCCGCAAAAGCAATCGCGGCACGAGCGCCCACCGACTTTCCCAAAAAATCATCTTGCGACGGGAGTTTCCCCTCTTCAATGCTATCCGGATTTTCGCCAGCCATGGCGACATAACCGCCAAACGGAATCGCCGAGATGCAGTATTCCGTCTCGCCTTTCTTGAAGCGGAAAAGCTTTTTGCCAAAGCCCACCGAGAACGTATTTACGCGGACCTTATTCCATTTGGCAACGATAAAATGACCCAGTTCGTGAATCGTCACGAGGAAGCTCAACGCCAAGAGCCCCAAAATAAACATCAATAAATTATTCAAAATACTCGAAATCATACGGTCAATTTAGAAAAAAACGGTGCCCCGGATGGAGCACCGCTTTGCATTCTATGAATATGAGAGAATTTACTTGATACGATGGCCCTTGAGGTCAAAACGCTTGCCATTCTTTTCGATGAAGACTTTCTGGTCATCGAAGCGGAGGCGTGGCTGCGTCGAACGCATGGTCTTGTAATCCACCGGAGCATGAATTGCAATCGTGCCCTGAGAACTGGAGGATTCTACGTTCGCAAAAGAGCTAGAGGAGCTTGCGGGCTCCACAGAAGACGAGGAGTTGCCAGAAATTGCGGAGGACGAACTGCTTGCAACTTCGGAGGAAGAACTCTGCGGAGCGCTCGAAGAAGAGCTTGCGGGAGCTTCGGAAGAGCTCGATGCAGGTACATCCTGTTTTGCAACGCCAGCGGCGGCAAATTCAGGAGCATAACCAGAGTTGATAGCTTCGATAGCGCCAGCGAGGTATGCGAGCGGAGCATTCCAGTTGATAGCGACTTCGTTCGTGGCATAGCTGCAGCGCTGATCGGTGTAAGCGGTAGCGGCCTGACCCTTGCGATAATCAGCGCACTTCCATTCGGCGGCAGAACCAACGTCTTCGCCGCCAGGCTGCGGGCCACCCACTAGCATACCCGGGATCGGTTCTTCTACGTTATCCGAAGTACTCGGGCGGTGGTGCGGCATTTTCGGAGACTTGGTGCCGTAACCAGTTACAAAAGACATGTCAAGCGGGTTCTTGCCAAGGAGGTAATCAAGAACCTTGACGGCAGCCTTGTAATACTTCTGTTCGCCCGTGAGGTAGTAGGCATGCAACAGCCAAACGCCCTGATTGGAGGCAACCGCATTGGAACCCCATACAAAGTCATCCTTTGCCATCACGACGCCAAAGCCAGATTCAGCGCGGTTCACAAACTTGTCGGCGGTACCCAAAATTTTCTGCTTAGCTTCGTTTGCATCGCCACCAAATTGCGCCTGATGCGTAGCCTTTTCGTACGTGGCAAGGCCCATGACATCGCCCCAGTAAGAGACGTATTCCGATGAGCCGGACTGCTTGTAGGATGCGTCACCCGTCGTGATGTAGAGTTCTGTCCCGGCAAGAACCTTTTCGTCGTTCGGATTGTCGTTTTCGTAGGCGCCCGTCGAAACATCAGACGGATTGGCGAGATAGTTGCGGCTCGGGTTCGAGAGGCCCCAAGCGTAAGCCTTCTTGGCAGCTTCGAGGCACTTGGAAGCGTAAGTTGCATCGAACGGCTTGTAAATGCGGGATGCCATTGCCATCACGGCTGCAAAGTCAAACGTACCCGCCGTGCTCTTGCCGATAGCATAGAGCTTAGAATTGTCCGCGGCTGGCATCACGTCGCCCGGGAAGCCGAGAGAGGTAAGCTTGTGGTAGACACCGCCATCGGACGCCTGCATGGTGAGCATCCAGTCAAGATTGTACTTGATTTCGGCAAGCAAATCCGGAAGGGAGCCTTCGGACGGGATGTTCCACTTGAGCGACTTGAAATACTGCGGGAAGTGTTCGTAAAGAGAGAGGAGCGTGTAGGTCGTGATGCCCGAGTTCACAATGTAACGACCGTAGTCGCCAGCATCGTACCAGCCCTTGGTCGAATTGATCGTGCCCGAAGCACCCGTAGAATTGTGGAGTTCAGCGGTCGGATTCGTGTGGCCGGCAGCGCGGGCCCACTTGCCTGCGTACTGGCTTTCGAGAGCCATGGAAGCGCGCTGGTAGTAGAACCACTTGATGGAAGCCTTGACGATTTCTTCGTAAGTTTTGGATTTCACGACGAGGTCGGAACGGAGCACATTGCCGTTCACCTTGATGCTGTACTTGCCCGCTTCAGCGAGCTTGGAGAAATCGACGAGCTGGACATTCTGACCGCTCGCATCCCAGTAAGAGGCGGCCTTCGGAGTCACGGAGAGAACGACCTGGCCAGCGGCATTCACGAAATCCACGCTGCCGTTAGCATCGACCAAGGCGAGTTCCTTGAAATCGCCCGGACGGTAGCCGATCTGGTTGATGTAGGCAGTCGCTGCGAAAGCAGGGGCTGCGACGAGCGCGGCAAGCGCTACGGATTTTAACGCATGATTCTTCACAAACATCCTCACTTAAAAAGTGCAAGTTTTAGCCCATATAATATAGAGCCGTTCAAGTACTTTTTCTACCCGTGCAAACGTCATTTTTAATAGAAGTGTTGCAAGTGTTTTGTAAAAAAATGGGTCCCGTCACTACGCTCCAGGATGACAGAAAAACGGCGTCCCGGGAGGGGCGCCGTCTTGCATTCTATGAATATGGATTTTTGAGGTTCGTTTTCGCGGAATCTCGCGATTTTCACAATCTTGGTTTTTCCGCAAATATTACTTCAGGTGGTTGCCCTTGAGGTCAAAGCGCTTGCCGCTCTTTTCGATGAACACCTTCTGATCATCAAAGCGGAGGCGCGGTGCATTTTCAACAGACACGCGGTTTCTCGTGACAAAAGGCTTGATCGCCGAAGTACCACCCTTTGCAACACCCGGTGCTGCAAAAGACGGAGCGTAGCCAGCGTTCAAAGCTTCGAGAGCGCCCGCAATGTATGCGAACGGAGCATTCCAGTTGATGGCGACTTCGTTCGTGGCATAGCTGCAACGGTCATCCGTGTAAGATGTCGCCGGTACGCCAGTCCTATAATCCTTGCATTCCCAAGATTCCGATCCAATATCTTCGCCACCCGGCTGCGGGCCCCCCACAATCATACCCGGAATCGGCGGAGTCACCTTGTCGGCCGTACTCGGACGGTGGTGCGGTTTCAGCGGAGACTTCGTTCCAAAGCCCGTCAAGAAGGACATATCAAGCGGGTTTTTGCCAAGCAGGTAGTCAATCACCTTCTTTGCAGCTTCGTAATACTTCTGTTCGCCCGTGACGTAATAAGCGTAAAGGAGGAACACGCCCTGGTTACCGGCAACAGCGTTAGAGCCCCAGACAAAATCTTCGTTCGACATCACGACGCCAAAGCCTGTCGTTGCGGCATAGGCAAATTCATTGGCATATTGCAAAAGCATCGACTTGGCCGTTTCGGCATCGGCCCCCAATTCTGTAGCGTGGGTTGCAGCGGCATAAACCGCAAGGCCGTACATTTCGGGCCATGCCGGGACTATGCTAGTCTTGTTCGGGTCAATCGTCGGCTTATAAGAAGCATCTCCCGTGGAGATGAAGAGTTCCATGCTAGCAAAAGCCTTTTCATCAGAAAGTTCGCCATCGCTATAGGAACCCGTAGCGACATCGGACGGGTTGGTAAAAGTCTTTTTCGGATTCTGGAGGCCCCAGGCATAAGCCTTCTTAGCCGCTTCGAGGCACTGTGCGGCATAAGTCGCATCGAACGTCTTGAACACGCGATATGCGGCAGCCATCACGCCCGCAAAGTCAAACGTTGCGGCAGAGCCTTTACCGATAACATAAAGCTTACCCGTATCCTTCGCAGGCATCACGTCGCCAGGGAACTGGAGCGTCGAAAGCTTGTGGTAAACACCACCGTCCTCCGCCTGCATCGTAAGCATCCAATCAAGGTTGTACTTGATTTCGGCAAGCAAATCCGGCAAAGTACCTTCTGCCGGGATGTTCCACTTGAGCGTATTGAAATATTCAGGGAAATGTTCGTAAAGCGAAAGGAGCGTGTATGTGGTAATACCCGAGTTCACGATATAGCGGCCATAGTCACCGGCATCGTACCAGCCCTTGCTCGATTCAATCGTACCCGAAGCACCCGTAGATTTATGGAGATTCACGGTCGCATTCGTGTGGCCTGCATCGCGCTTCCACTGACCTGCATAAGTTTCTTCAAGAGCCATGGAGGCACGCTGATAATAATACCACTTGAGAGCCGCCTTTGCGACATCTTCAAAAGTCTTGTCGGCAATCTTCAAGTCAGAACGCAGCACCTGACCGCCCTGCTTGATGGAATAAGTTCCGGGAACCGTCAACGCCGTAAAATCGACAAGCTGAACATTCTGGGTGCTCGGAGCCCAATAAGAAGAAGCCTTCGGAGTCACCTGAAGCACCGTCTGGCCAGCGGCATTGACAATTTCGATATCGCCCGTGCCATCGACAAGCGCAAATTCCTTCGGGTCTGCCGGACGATAGCCAATCTGGTTAATATAGGCCGTAGCAGCAGACGCCACCGTAGCAAGCGAAAGCACCGTAGCGGCGAATGGTATATACTGTTTTAAGCCAAACGTGAGCTTCATAAGACACTCCTTTCCTTAGTTCACACTATATAATATATCCCGAAAAGGTTGAAACGCTCCTCGTTTAAAGAGAAAACTGGTTACATCTGTACCCAGTGTGCGATTTTTCAACCTCCCCCACCCTTGCGTTATATTTTTGTTACATTTAACTTTGTATATTAATTCCAAAAATATCTTAAGGAATCTTATGAATATTGCGATTGTTGGAACCGGTTATGTAGGCCTTGTGAGCGGCACATGCTTTGCCGAAATGGGCGTCAATGTGACATGTGTCGATGTGAACCAGGCTAAAATTGAATCTCTCCAGAAAGGCGAAATTCCCATATACGAACCGGGTCTCGACGAAATGGTGCTCCGTAACCAGCGCGAAGGCCGTCTCAACTTCACGACCGACCTCGCCAGCGTCCTCGACAATGTCGAAATGGTATTCAGCGCCGTGGGTACGCCCCCCGACGAAGACGGTTCCGCCGACTTGCAGTACGTGCTCGCTGTGGCACGCACGTTCGGCCAGAACATCAAGAAGTACACCGTTCTCGTGACCAAATCTACCGTCCCGGTCGGCACCGCCAAGAAGGTCAAGGCAGCCATCCAGGAAGAGCTTGACAAACGTGGCGTGAACGTTCCGTTCGACGTCGCAAGCAATCCGGAATTTTTGAAGGAAGGCTCCGCCATCACGGACTTCATGAAGCCCGACCGCGTTGTCGTCGGTGTGGAAAGCGAACAGGCCAAGGAACTCATGACCCGCCTGTACCGCCCGATGATGCTCAACAACTTCCGCGTGATTTTCACGGACATCCCGAGCGCCGAAATGATCAAGTACGCTGCAAACTCCATGCTCGCAACCCGCATCAGCTTCATGAACGACATCGCAAACCTCTGCGAACTCGTGGGCGCCGACGTGAACATGGTCCGTAAGGGCATCGGTAGCGACACCCGCATCGGCAGCAAATTCCTCTACCCGGGCTGCGGCTACGGTGGAAGCTGCTTCCCGAAGGACGTGAAGGCCCTCATCAAGACCGCCGAAAAGAACGGCTACAAGATGGGCGTTCTCAAAGCTGTCGAAGAAGTCAACGAATACCAGAAGACGGTGTTGTTCAACAAGCTCGCAAAACGCTTCGGTGGCGAAGCAAACCTCAAGGGCAAGACCATTGCCATGTGGGGTCTCGCCTTCAAGCCCGAAACTGATGACATGCGCGAAGCCACCGCCCTCGTGCTCATCGACCTCTTGACCAAGGCAGGCGCAACAGTCCGCGTCTATGACCCGGTCGCCATGAACGAATGCAAGCGCCGTATGGCAGCACGCCCTGATGCCGCAACAATCGCAAAACAAATCGTCTACAGCAACGACATGTACGAAGCTTTGCTCGATGCCGACGCATTGCTGCTCGTCACCGAATGGAAGCAGTTCCGCATGCCGAGCTTCGGCGTGATGAAGAAGTCCATGAAGAACGCCCTCATCATCGACGGCCGCAACATTTACGACGCCAAGGAACTCGCCGAAGCGGGATTCGAATACAGCGCCATCGGCTGCTAAGGGAACCAAATGCTGGATAAGAACGTCAACCTCAACGGAAAAACAGTCCTCGTCACCGGAGCCGCCGGATTCATCGGCTGCAACCTCTGCAAGAAGTTGCTCACCGAATACAACTGCGCGGAAATCGTCGGGCTCGACAGCATCACCGACTACTATGACGTGAACATCAAGTACGAGCGCCTCAAGGAAATCGAAGCCCTCGCGACATCGACCGGCAAAAAGTGGACATTCGTCAAATCGAACCTCGCCGACAAGGCCGCCATCGACAGCCTCTTCGAGAAATACCACTTTGCCGTCGTCGTGAACCTCGCCGCCCAGGCCGGCGTCCGCTATTCCATCACGAACCCGGATGCCTACATCCAGAGCAACCTCATCGGATTCTACAACATCTTGGAAGCCTGCCGACACTTTGAAGTCGAGCACCTCGTGTACGCGAGCTCCTCCAGCGTGTACGGCAGCAACAAGAAGATTCCGTATTCCACCGACGACAAGGTCGACAATCCGGTCTCGCTGTACGCCGCCACCAAAAAGAGCAACGAGCTCATGGCCCACGCCTACAGCAAGCTCTACAACATCCCGAGCACGGGGCTGCGCTTCTTTACCGTCTACGGCCCCGCTGGCCGCCCGGACATGGCCTACTTCGGCTTCACCAACAAGCTCAAGGCCGGCAAGACCATCCAGATTTTCAACTATGGCAAGTGCAAGCGCGACTTCACATTCGTCGATGACATCGTCGAAGGCGTTGTGCGCGTTATGCAGCACGCCCCCGAAAAGCAAAACGGCGAAGACGGTCTCCCCCTCCCACCGTACAAGGTCTACAACATCGGCAACAACCACCCGGAAAACCTGCTTGACTTCGTGACAATCCTCCAAGAGGAACTCGTCCGTGCGAAGGTGCTCCCCGCCGATTACGACTTCGAGGCGCACAAGGAACTCGTGCCCATGCAACCCGGCGACGTGCCCGTGACCTATGCCGACACGACCGCCCTGGAGAATGATTTCGGATTCAAGCCCGCAACACCTCTCAGGGAAGGGCTCAGGAAGTTCGCAGAATGGTACGCGGAGTATTACGGGAAGGGAAAGTAGCAGTTAAAAGAAGTGCTATAAAATTGTGTAAATATATTATAAAGATGTTTGGTTACTATATTGTTAAGAATTAAAAAAAAGGAATGAGTGTAAACGAGGAGAATTTCTAAGTTTAAGAATCTCTAGCGTGATGTAATCTTATGTTTGACTTGTCTTTGGCCATTGTTAGTTACAATAATAAGCATACCATAGAAGAATGCCTTGATTCGCTGTATAAAACACAATCAGGCAAACTAACGCTGCAGGTATTCATTGTAAACAACAGCCTGACTGAACGTTGCGAGGACCTCGAAAAAAAATATCCCGTAAAAGTGATCCAACTTCCCCAAAATGAAGGGTTTGGCAAAGGACATAATGCGGTATTACCCTATCTCAACAGTAAATACCATGCTATAGTCAACCCTGACATCGTTTTCACTGATAATATTCTCGAGAAGCTAATCGAAGCTTTACAAAACAATCCAGAAGTCGGATGCGCCGCCCCACTTATGTTCAACGAAAACGGTATTCAACAGGACGTTTATCGCAGAGAATTAACCGTTATTGATTTATTGGCCCGATACGCCCCTAAATTTTGCCAATCATTTCCTTTTATAAAAAAACATAATTATTTGCATTTAATGAAAGATGTTTCCAAAGATAAGCCATTTGAATGCGAATTTATACAAGGGTCATTCCTCGTTGTTCCAACGCAACTTCTAAAAAAATTAAACGGCTTTGACGATAGATACTTTATGTACGCAGAAGATGCCGATCTTTGCAAACGCATTCGGCAAACTCACAAAGTAATGTGTTTCCCCGAATGCCAAATTATCCATAAATGGGAAAAAGCAAGCCATAAGAATTTCAAACTTTGCAAGATCCATTTTGCATCACTTGTTAAATATTTTTGCAAATGGGGATGGCGAGTATGGTAAAGAAAAATATCATCGCAGACCTTTTAGCAGATGGTTCGACGCATTCACAAAAAGTTGATGTCCGTAACCCGATTGAGTTGCAAGGAGAATTTGGCAAAAACACGTTGATATTTAACTTTGCAGCAATCCATCGCACTCCGGGGCACCCCGATTATGCCTATTTCGAAACGAATATTCGCGGCGCCGAAAACGTATGTGAATTTGCTCGTAAACACGGCATCGAGAATATTGTCTTCACAAGCAGCATTGCACCATATGGAGCAGCCGAAGACTTAAAGACAGAAGAAACATTGCCCACCCCTAATACCCCATATGGCATTTCCAAGTTGGTGGCTGAAAGAATTCACCGCGAATGGGCCGCAGAAGATTCAAACCGTAGACTTTCAATTGTGCGCCCAGGTATCGTATTCGGCACTGGTGAAAATGGCAACATGACGCGTCTCTATAAAGCACTCAAGAAGCACAAATTCGCATACGCAGGCCGCAAGGATACTATCAAGGCTTGCATTTATGTGAAGGACCTCGCTTGTGTAATGTTGTCCATGGCAGAAAACGAAAATGCTGACCACATCCAGTTGCATAATTGTTGCTATTATCCATCGTTCACCATTGAACGAATTGCAAACACAATGCTCAAGGCGACCGGAATGAAACGCAGGATTCCCTTTATTCCGCATAAGCCTATGATGGCTGCGGCAACTATATGTGGTTTGCTTGGCGGACTAGGACTTGGCATTTGCCCGGCACGAGTAAAGAAACTGATGATCAGCACAAATATCGATGGTCAAAAACTCGCAAAGAACTATCCGCTTTCTTATTCGTTGGAAGAAGCCTTCCGCGATTGGTACAAGGACTGTGAACAAAAGGAATTGATTTAAGTGAAGATAAGTCTCATCATACCGACACTCAATGCGGGCAAATTCATCGAGCCGTTATTGCAACGACTGAAGGAGCAAACAACTCCCATTGATGAAATTATTGTCGTTGATTCTTCTTCTGATGATGATACAATTGCAAAGGCGCAAAAGTTTGACGGAGTGAAGACAATTTCTATTGAACGCAAAAATTTCAATCATGGCGGAACACGCGATTTCGCAATCCAGCAAACAACAGGGGACATAATTCTTTGTTTAACCCAAGATGCTTTGCCGTGTGACGCTCATTATGTGGAACGCTTGATCGCCCCCTTTGTGGAGGATGAAAAAATTGCCATGGCGAGCGGACGTCAAGTCCCACGTGAAGATGCGAATCCAATCGAAAAGCTAACCCGCGAATTCAATTATCCCGAAATATGCTTTGTTCGCAGCAAAGATGATATTCCCCGTTTGGGCGTAAAGACCTTCTTTGCCTCGGACTGTTGCTCAGCATACCGACGCTCTGCTTATGACGCAATTGGAGGCTTTGACAAACATATTCTTATTAACGAGGATATGAAAATCGCGGCCCAGTTCATTTACGCCGGCTACAAAATCGCATATGTCGGGACTGCTGGCGTATGGCACTCGCATGATTACAGTTTAAAGCAACAGTACACTAGAAACTTTGATGTGTCTGCCTTCATGACTATGCATCCTGAATTATTTGCTAATATTTCGGCAACATCAGAAGGCATAAAGATGGTCAAATGGGTTGAAAAGAAGTTGTTGTCGCAAGGTCGCTTGTTTAGCGCAGCTTATTATATTCTTGAAAGTGGTGTAAAGTTCTTGGCGAATCGTAAAGGTCGCAAGTTTAAAAAGATGAGCTTAGCTCAGTTGCGTAAATCCTCTATGCATAAAAATTATTGGGTGACAATTTGAAAATCTTGTATTTGTCTGCGGATTTACGGAACGTTGGTCCAACCCGTCAAACTCTGAATATCATAAAATATTCGGGAGTAAAAGAAAATTGCGTAGTTCTTACGCTTTTTGAAGAACCTGATGAAACGCTAATAGATGAGTATCGAAAAGACGGAATTCCTGTAAAATGTCTTTCTTTAAGTAGGAAATTCTTTTTTTTAAATGGTGTTTCAAAGATTGTTGAATTCTGTAAAGAAAACTCTATTGAATGTATTCATTCTAATGGTGTTAAGCCTGATATCATAGCTCATTTTGCGGCTAAAAAGGCAAATGTTAAGCATGTCATCACTTTGCGAAACTTTCCGATGGAAGATTTATCGGGCAGAATGTTTCCTTGGATTGGAAAAACTATTGCTCAATTCCACTTGTTTGCTCTGAAACGTTGCATGTATTTGGTTGCTTGCAGCAAAACAATTGCCGATAAAATGCGTAAAGCATACGGGGTGAACATCACGGCAATTCAGAATGGCGTGGATACGGAAAAATTCCAATGCCAGAAAACGCAATCACGAAATGATTTGTATTCTCAATTTGTGTTGAATGAATCGACAAAATTATTCATTTGTACCAATTCTTTCATTCCAAGAAAACACAATGATGAAATAGCAGATGCTTTTATTCAAGCGAAACTTGAGAATGTCGCTTTGGTATTTTTGGGTGATGGACCTTTGTTGAATGATATAAAGGAAAAGTTTAAGGATTGTTCTAACATTCTGTTCTTAGGGAAACAGAAAAATGTAGCTGCATATTTGCAGAATGCGGATTTCTTTATTTCGGCAAGTGATTCAGAAGGGTTACCCAATGCTGTAATCGAATCGCTTGCTTGTGGTTGCCCTGTTATCTTGTCTGATATTCCTCAGCATCGAGAAATTTTGGATGTTATGCCAAGTTGTGGTCTGCTATACCCATTGCATGATGGTGAAGCATTAAAGGCTTGTTTGAAACAATGCATGAGCAAATCTTTTGCAGACTCTAATGCTGCGATATCCCAGTCTCCTTTTACAATGCAAAAAATGGGTGAGTCTTACAAAATGTATTATGAGAAGGTTCGTAACAATGTTTTTTAAAATTCTTTTGTATAAGTATTTGTTGCAGTGGATTCCTGATTCTCTTTGGATTCGTATCCAGTTTCGTCGTAAAGTGGGGCGTTGGCCGAATTTAAAAAATCCTAAAACTTTCAATGAAAAATTGCAATGGCTAAAGTTGCACGACCGAAATCCTTTGTATACGAAGTTGGTGGATAAATACGAGGTTAAATCGATCGTCGCAAAGCAAATAGGTGAGGAATATATCATTCCGACTTTGGGTGTTTGGGATAAATTTGATGATATTGATTTTGGTAAACTCCCAAACCAGTTTGTTTTAAAATGTACTCATGATAGTGGAGGACTTATTGTTGTTAAAGATAAGTCAACATTGGATATTGCGGCCGCAAGAAAGAAGATAAATGCATGCTTAAAAATGAATTACTATTGGACTTTGCGTGAATGGCCTTATAAAAATGTAAAGCCGCGTATTATTGCAGAAAAGTATATGGAAGATGAATCTGGCTATGAGTTAAAAGATTATAAGATTTTTTGTTTTAACGGTGAACCGAAGGCTCTGTTTATTGCTACAGATAGAGGTATCCATGAAACGAAATTTGATTTTTTTGATGTTGATTTAAATCACTTGCCGATGAAGCAACATTATCCAAATAATCCCGATATTAAAATTCCAGATCCCGCGGGAATAAAAAAAATGTTTGAGTTGGCGCATGTTTTGACCAAGGACTTTAAGCATTGCCGGGCTGATTTTTACGATATAAACGGAAAAATATATTTTGGCGAATTAACGTTTTCTCATTTTAGCGGAATGCAACCAATGGAGCCTGCTGAATGGGACGAAAGATTTGGTTCTTGGTTGGATTTGAAAAATTGAGGGATATGGAATGAAACAACTTGTAGAAAATTTGATAAATGGTTTTGTTGCAAAGGTAAAAAAGGCGATTTATTTAAAGCAAGGAAAATCTTGGTGTAAAAAAGCTAAGGTTAATGGATGCAGACTATATAAACCGAACAATAAACTGTATAAAAAATATCAGGAAAAGTGGGGCTTGCTTGAAACACCTGTGATGCGTGAGTATTTAGAGGTGTTCTGTGCGTATTTGCAAAATGATGAGGATCGTTTAAATATTGTTCCTGAAAACATATGCCATAATGTAATTGAACCGGTATTGAATCCGTTTCGTTATAGAGTTTTTTTTGAAGACAAGAATTACTTTGCAAAAATTCTTGGCAAAGATATTCTGCCGAATGAATTTCTACGTTGTATAAATGGAACTTTTTATGATGGTGACTACAATTGTGTTGCTACTGAAGATTTGCCTAAAAAAATGGGCGAAATCGCGGCGATTGCTCCACATATTATCGTGAAGCCTACAGTTGATTCTTGTTCTGGAAATGGAATTCACTTTTTTAAGTGGAATGGTCAAAAATTTGAAAATGATAAGGGAAATTCGTTTGAACAGATTCTCTTGAATGGAAAAATTAAAAATTTTGTAGTGCAAGAAGTTCTTAAACAATCTGATTTTATAAGTCAGTTTGGGCCTACTTCGGTCAATACACTTCGTATTGTGACATATAAAAGTGTGAAAGATGAATGTGTTCATATTCCAGCAATGCTTTTGCGCATTGGAAAAATTGGAGCAAATGTGGACAACGCACATGCAGGAGGCTTGTTTGTTGGTATAAATCCTGAAACAGGAGAACTTGGAAAATATGTAAGTGACCAATATGGCAAAACTCAGTCTGTTTTTAATGGAATAGACTTTTCGAATTCCAATTACAAAATCCCGAATTTTGACAAAGTTTTGGCTTTTGCTAAAAAAGTACATTCTGTAATTCCATACCATAGATTATTGGCTTTAGATGTTGTCCTCATGGGGAATGGCTGTAAATTGATTGAATATAATATTAGTGCTTTTAGTACATGGTTATTTCCGTTTGTTGGCCAAACCCCATTCGGTAAATGGACGGATGAAATTATAGAATATTGTTCTGAAAAAAAACAGTTGCAGAGATTTTGGTTGGTATAGATAAAGCTTCAATTTTATTTTCATTGGGAGATAACTATGAAAAAAATACTTGACATGATAAAAAGGGCTTTGTACTACAATTCAGTTGTAAAAAAAATATCGGGAAAATCACATTTTTTTGACATATTCCTTTCAAGAATTATAATCGGAGTGCCTTTTGATAGGTATGTTGATTTCTGTTTTTATGATAAGCCATGGAAAGTGCGTCGTGAATATTTGTTTAATGAGTGGAAGTATTATGTCAAATATAATCCTGGGGTAACTCGTGGCAATCACGATGACAAAAGTGATATTTTCTCTAAGTGCTTGCCTTATTTGAAACGAGAAGTTTTGAAAACGCATAATCTTTCTTTAGATGCTTTTAAAGTTTTTGTTCAAGGGAAAAAAAGTTTTTTTTATAAACCGCTAGATGGAGATAGTGGGCGAGGTGTTGAAAAAATACTTGTAACAGGTGATATTGATACTCTTTATACGGAGGTGTTAAAGAAAGGTGTAGGTATTCTAGAAGAAACGGTAATTCAACATAAAGACATGAATAGGATGAATCCTAATTTAGTGCAAACAATAAGATTCTTTGTTTGCAAAGGCTCGGCGCAAACAAAAATTGTGTTTACCGCATTAAGAACATCTTTGAAGGATAATGTTTGTGTTGATAATGCGGGCTTTGGTGGTGCCTTTGCTAATGTTGACCTAAATACCGGAATGATTTCTACTAACGCCTTTAGTGAAATAGCTGCGTTAAAGGGTGATTTTGATGTTCGTCTTGTGAATGATGCTGGGCTAGTAAAGCATCCTGTTACAGGAACAATCTTTAAAGGGTTTAAAATACCATTTTTTGATGAAGCTTCTGCTTTTGTTCTAGAAATTTCAAATAAAGTAGATTTTTATGGAAGGGCACTTCTTGGATTTGATATTGCTATATCAGAAAAAGGTCCTATATTAATTGAAGTGAATGCTAATAGACCGGGAATAAGTGAATTGTGGCAAATTCCTTTGAAATATAAACCTTTGAGAAATGAATTTGAAAAAATACTCAAGGATAGTGGCTTGTAATGAAAAATAAAATCGCTTTTATTATCCCTTATTTTGGAAAATTCCCGGAATATTTTAATTTCTGGTTGAGAACAGCGGGTTGTAACAAGAACATTGACTTTCTTATTTTTACAGATGATCAAAGAAAATTTGACTATCCTTCCAATGTGAAAGTTCATTACATGTCTTTCGCAGAAATGAAAGATTATATACAAAAAAAATTCCCCTTTAAGATTTCTTTAGAGCATCCGTACAAATTGTGTGATTTTAAGTTGGCTTATGGGTTTATATTTGAAGATTTTTTGAAGACCTACGACTTTTGGGGGCATTGTGATTTAGATGTCGTTTGGGGTGATGTAAGACATTTCCTAACAGATGACATTTTGGACAATTATGACAAAATCTTAGAACATGGTCATTGTGAATTGTATAGAAATACGGAAGATATAAATAGACGCTTTATGAAAGATAATCATCCGTTTGTATCTTACAAAGAGGTGCTTTCTACAAATGCTTCATTTTGTTTTGATGAAAAAACATCGCCGATGAATCGAAATTTATGGAAAGATATAAAATGCTATTCGAATAACAAATTATTTGTCAACATTAGTTTTAATGATTATTCAGGCTTTTTTAAAGATTTTAATTCTGGTAAAATAGGTTATCTTTGCTGGAATCAGGGACTATTATCGTACTTGTCCAAAGAACATGAAATACAATATGTCATGTATGCTCATTTCCAGTACAGAAATCCATCTACGCATGTTGATGAAAATGAATCAGGTTTCGTATTAATGCCAACAGGTTTTTTCCCAAAGGAGAAAAAAACTGCAGTAAATCAATTTCTATTTGGTCACAATATAACTGCCCAAAAAAGTATCATTAAAAATTATATCTACAAAATTTTGTATGTTTTAGGCTTTAATCGAGATTTTAAAAGAATGTTTATGATTCCTAGCCACTTCACTTATAAAAAATATTGGAAGGGGGAATTTGTAAAATGAAAAAAAATATATCTGTTGTAATGGCTGTATATAACGGCGAAAAATATTTACGTGAGCAACTTGATAGCATTTACGCACAAACCTTAAAACCGTATGAAGTAATAGCCGTTGACGATTGTTCCACAGACAGTTCTTTTGCCATTCTAAAGGAGTATGCAGCAACAAAAGGTTTACGTTGCATCTCTAATGAAAAAAATCTTGGTGTAAATGCCTCTTTTGCCAAAGCTATATCTCTCGCCACTTGTGAATTCATTGCTATTAGCGATCAGGATGATGTTTGGTTTGATTGCAAACTTGAACGATTGTATCAAGAATTATCAACAATGCCTGATAATGAACCAAATCTGGTGACATCGGCGGTAACCGATGTTGATTCTGATTTGAATGTTGTTTACAAAAAAAATATATCCTTGCATCCAGCTTCTTTTTATGACTTTGTCCCAGACTTGTTTATGCAGGGCTCTACTCAATTATTTAATAGGAAAGTAAAAGATCTTGTGGTTATAGCACCTAAAGGTACGTATGATTTGCAAATTTCCACAACAGTATCGTTGTGTGGAAATAGAAAATTTGTAACTGAACCTCTTGGCTATTATCGGCATCATAATAAAAATGTAGCTGCTTCTTGGAATTATTCAAAATTTGGGCGTTTTTTACGCCATATTTTTAGAAAATATATTTTAGATTATGGAATATCAAAAGCATATATAACACTTTTTTTAAAGCCCAAATATGACGAATATAAATCAAGCATTTCTATTAACCGGAGCAATTTCTTCG
Source organism: Fibrobacter sp. UWB2 (assembly GCF_002210425.1). Classification (NCBI taxonomy): domain Bacteria; kingdom Pseudomonadati; phylum Fibrobacterota; class Fibrobacteria; order Fibrobacterales; family Fibrobacteraceae; genus Fibrobacter; species Fibrobacter sp. UWB2. Next base: position 91,255 of record NZ_MWQK01000005.1, read on the forward strand.
AAAAAATTACACATATTAATGAAAATATTTTCTGTTTATTGGCAATTAAGGAGTGGAGCCTTGTAAAACGAATTAGAGTTTTTTTAGGAACAATAATTTTGAAAATGCTTAAGAGATGAAATAGCATATGAATGTTTTTCTTTTTGTTTCCATTCCAATTTTGTTTTTTTCCATACGAAATTATCATAAGGCATTTTTGTGGTATTTCCTTTTTCGATTGTTTTTATCGAACTTTGTACCCTTTTTAGCCATTGTTGGAATACCTCAAATTCGATTGAGCTTGGTTTGTGACACGTGGTTTATCATTCTACCGTTGTTGATGCATATAAAAGAAAAAGGTCTTTTTAAGGTCCCTAAATTACCATCTGAATTAAGACCCTTTGCATGGATGATTTTCTTGGTGATTTTTTCATCAACGATTTCCGTATTGCCTCTTTTTAATTCTTTGAGTTGTGCGTTCTTGGAGTGCGTCAGTTCATATATATTTCCTCTGCTTTTTTTTGCAAAAATAAAACATCCTTCAGATCTAAAATTTATCATTACAGGGTTGATGATTATTTCCGTAATTGCCGCGATATATGCTTATTTGGAAGCATTTGTTTTCGGCTATCAGAATCCCTTGATTATGTACGAGCAATCATTAAATCCCAATATTACAGAAAATATGTGGTCTTATAGTTTTTTTGACAGAGGTGGGCGTGGGCGTATTTCTTCAATATTTGCTCACGCTATTGGTTGCGGATGCACGATGTCAATTTTTGCTGTGTTTTTTTTGTATGTTAAAGGGGCGTTTAATTCCTATATCGTTTCTAATAAACTTTATTATATTTCTGTTTTTTCCGCCGTATTTTTAGTAGCCCTATGCAATTCACGTTCTCCATATCCTTTAATTTTCATTTCACTTCTAGCTTTAATAAAGTCTAAATCATTCCTCAAACTCGCCAGTGTTGGCGTTGTTTTGATATTTATTTTTCAGTCAGAACTAGCGACATTTATTGACGTTTTATTAAGTATTTTCGACAAAAACATTGAGGAACATTTGGGGGGAGGTTCAAATATAGAAATGAGAATGGAACAATTTGAAGCTCTATTAACAGCCTGGTTGTCCGGCAACCCTATATTTGGTGAGGGTGCTTATGCAACTCGTTTTTGGTTAGATAAAAATATTGGTTTAATGGGAGGAGAATCTATATGGATTAATCTTTTGTTAAATACGGGCTTATTGGGATGTGTTTTTTACTTGAACATTATGAAAGGTTTAGTTATGCTAGGGAAGGGATATGGAAAAAAAACAATCTTTTTCTTTGTAGTAGGTTGGATTGTCATGAAATCCGCCTCATCAACGCCCGGATTAGATACATCGCTGTTTTTTATGGTGATGTTTTGTATAGCTAAATTGAATATGTTGAGCAATGAAATTAACTCAAAAAATGAATAGGTTTAGCGATCGTGTCTTCTTATGCGGAAAATAACAAGCGAATAGCCAAAAATACGTTGTTGCTATATTTCAGAATGCTCATCACAATGGCGGTAAGTCTATATACGAGTCGCGTTGTTCTGCAGGCTCTCGGCGTTGAAGATTTTGGAATATACAATGTCGTTGGAGGAGTTGTCGTTCTAATCACTTTTTTAAACAATTCATTAACAGGCGCAACGCAACGATTTTTAAGTATTGGTTTAGGTACTGCGCATATATGTAATTTGTCAAAAATTTTTAACACATGTATTTTTGTTCATAAAATATTAGCCATTGTCATTCTTTTGTTTTCTCAATTTATTGGTTTATGGTTCATTGACAATAAACTGCAAATTCCTACCAATCGGGCTGTTGCTGCTTTTTGGGTATTTCAAGCTTCGGTTTGTTCGATGGTGGTTATGATTTTGAGTGTTCCTTACAATGCCCTTATAATAGCTTACGAGCAAATGAGAGCGTTTGCATACGTATCTATTATTGAGGTTTTCTTTAAATTGCTGGTTGCGTTGAGCTTAAAAATAATCATCTTTGACAAATTGATTTATTACGCGGTGTTAATTGTTTTTGCACAAATAGTTGTAAGAATGATTTACCAGTGGTATTGCCATAAAAAATATAGCGATATTGTTTCTGAATCTAAATATGATAAAAAAACAATGGTTGAAATATTAAAGTTCGCATCATGGACTATTATAGGGAATCTAGCAAATATACTGTCAAGTCAGGGCTTAAATATTTTGCTTAATATTTTTTTCGGGCCTATAGTAAATGCTTCGCGTGGTTTAGCTGTACAAATTCAATCCGCATTGCAAAGCTTTGTTTCAAACTTTCAAACATCAATAAATCCACAAATATTCAAGACGTTCGCGGCACAGCAAATAGATTATCATCGAAAATTAGTTATATCTAGCGCACGTTTTTCTATGCTATTAATGGGTTTTTTGTCAATACCTTTTATTTTTGAAGCGGAAATTATTCTAGACCTTTGGTTGGGGAATGTTCCCGCTTATGCTGCAAATTTTCTTCGATTAACTCTTGTTATTGTAACCCTCGACGCGTCTGTCAATGCTCCAGACATGTCGATAAATGCTACGGGAAAAATAAGGACATATCAACTGACAACATGTGGCATTATGCTTTTGACGGTGCCGATTTCGTATCTTTTTTTAGTAAATGGATGTAAGCCCTATGTTGTATACTACATTCATTTTGCGGTAATTGTATTTTCACAAATGATGAGACTGTTACTTGATGCTCGTTACACTGGACTGTCGTTGAAAGATTTTTTTTTAAAAGTATATCTGAAAAATTTGATTTCAATATGCCTTATGTCAATCATTCCTTATATAATATTTATTTCTGTTCAACAGGGAATTTTAAGGCTTATGTTAACAATGATTTTTTCTTATTTAGGCGGACTATTAATCATTTTTTTCGTTTCGTTTAATTCAAATGAGCGGCAGCTTGTCTTGGATTTTCTAAAAAGGAAATTAATGGGTGGCATAAACAAGAAAAAAGCTTAAGTAAATCTCTTGAACTATTTGTTTATAAAAACTAACCAACAATCGTACGTATGGGATTGGTATAGACATGAAATTCAGAAACGAATCTATTGAATTTTTGCGCGTCATCGCCATGCTATTTATCGTTATGTTGCATGTGTCGGGGGCATTTGCAAACCTAGAAGCTGATGGAACGTTTGAAAATGCTTTGCATCATTCTTTTAGGTCAGTGTGCTTCACTGGAGTTACCATATTTGCCTTTATTTCTGGATATTTTGGTGTAAAATGGAACGGCAAGAAGTTCTTTGATTATGAGATGATGGCTATATCATTTGAAATACTCGTTTTTATTTTCACGATTCTTTTTGTTTCCTCGTTTAACATCAGTGTTTCTTTAAGAAGTTTGTTCCCCATAGCTGGAGGATGCCACTGGTATTTTTCAGCATATATGATTTTTATGTTACTAGTAAAGTTTTTGCCCCCCAGCAAAAGTTGTGCCCAAAAGTAGGCTAATTTTGATGATATTGCTTTTCATTACATATGCAGTCCAGTTTTTAAACAAGACTAATGGAACCACATTTTTGATGTTTGTTGAAATATATATGATAGGAAGATGTCTCCGTTTAAATCCAATTTTATGGATCGAAAATCATTGTGGAAAAATAATGATGGTGACATTGCCTTTGAATGCCGTTCTATTCTTTTTGGCCGCATACTTCAATTTTTTGAACGGCAAACTTTTGCAAATCTTGGCAAATAATCATAATCCCTTAATTTTTATTTCTGCAATCTGTCTTTTTTATTTTTTCAAGAACCATTCTTTTAATACTAGTTCCGAGATTTTTTGCAGGTTAGCTTCCTATATGTTTTCAGTATATATCGTTCACTGCGCATTTTTTGATGAAGGTTGCTTGAAAGTGTATATGAAACAAAATTTGATTTTGAACAATATTTATGTGTCTTTCATTTGCTGGTCTGCCCTGATGTTTGTTGCCCCTGTTTTTCTAGAAATGATTCGGCGAAAAATTTTTTCTCAACTAAATGACAAAGTATTTTGTTGGCTTTTGAAAAAAGAAGGATAAATACATGAATATCTTGTATATGATGCGATATTGGCCTGTCTATGGCGGAGGAGAAACTATTACCGTTACTTTGGCAAACGAATTTATTCGTCGAGGGTACAAAGTTTTTGCGTCCTATTTGTATTACAAAACAATTAATCCAATGCCATATCAATTAAACGAATCAATCGGCACAATTGAAATTTCATCGTACGATGTAAATGATTCCATTTCACTGAAATTGTATCATGATTTTTTGAAAGAGCATAATATTGATTTGATTATAAATCAATGGGGCGATACGTCCTTTGCCCGTAAGGCGATTGGTAATTTACCTGTGAAATTAATTCGGTGTTGGCACCAAGAAGTCATTCCAAAATTTGATGATAGACATAGCAAAATAAAGAATTTCTTCAATGATCACATTCATCCAATATATGCATGGAGGGAAAAAAGGAACTATCTCCGAATGCATAAAGAAGAAATAAACATAAGCGATGAATATATTTTTCTTGCAAATTCTTTTTTGAATGATTTTAAACATTTGTCTCATAACTACAAGGTACATAAATTGGGTGCTATTTCGAATCCTCTGACATACACTGATTTTTTTGACATGGCAAATTATGAAAAAAAGGAAAAAATGGTCCTTTTTGTAGGCCGAATGTTAGAACATCATAAGCGCATGTCTTATATGCTAAAAATATGGAAAGAGATTTGCGTAGATTCAGAATTTTCGGATTGGAAACTCGTCATGGTTGGTGACGGGCCGGATTTTTCTAAAACAAAAGAAATGGCACAAAAGATGGGATTAACAAATATTGTGATGAATGGTAAATTTGAAAATCCCAGACCTTACTACAACAAGGCTTCGGTCTTTTTGATGACTTCTGCTAGCGAAGGTTTTGGAATGACTCTTTTAGAATCCCAACAATATGCATGTGTACCTATGGCAATGGACACATATGGAAGTTTACATGAGATTATCAAGGACGGATACAACGGATTGATCATCAAGGATAACGATTTTGAAGCCTATGTAAATCAGCTGAAGGAATTGATGAGGAACAAAAAATGGAGAAGATCCCTTGCAGGAAACGGACTTGAGAGTTCTCGTGAATTTTCTCTCCCTAAAATTGCTGACAAATGGGAAGAATTGTTTCGGAGCTTGGTTAAATGAAAAAGAATGCTGTAATTATTGACCCGTATTCTTATGGAGCATATCACGAAGTCATCAACCAATCTTATTTGATGATGATTTCCGAATTGTATGACCATGTAACTTATGTAGCAGACGGATCATCCTGTGATAACCTAAAGACGTTAATGAGCAAATGCAACTTTGATTATTCAAACGTCAAATTCGTTTATAAAAAAACAAAATCACATATTGTCAATTTGAAATACGGAAGTCTGAATCATTTCCAAAAAATACTAATAGTTTCCTGGTTGAATTTTATTTGGACAAAAGAATATGCAAAAAAAGATTGCGATGTTTTTTTTAATGGGAATATCTTCTTAGCATTATGGTTATTACGTTTTTTTGATTACAGACAGAACAATCTCTATATAATGTGCCATAGTGAAATGGAAGGTATTGACAAAAAAGAAAATACGGCTTTAGTAAATAAACTTTTTTTTGAACCATTCCTTAGAACATCTTTCCGCCATATGAATATTCCTTCAAGGTTTCACTTTATTCTATTATCTTCTTTTATGGAGAAATATTTCAAAAGTAGAATTTCGGAAAGAAATAAAAACAAAATCTATTCGATAGATCATGCATATATAAGACCTCCTGTTGATTACTCATTGACTGATGAATTGACGTCCAATGGTTTATTGGTTGGCATTCCGGCAGCAATCAATAAAGGCCGAGGCCTAAATGTTTTAAAGGATATTCTCAAAAAAGATATATCGAATTCGGTTTTAATACAGTCTATAAGCTTTATAACTGAAAAAATAAATTCGCCACATTTCAAATCCTTGAATGAAACAGGCAAACTTTTGCCATTTGAAGAGTACAATCGATTTGTAAATAAAATGGATATTTTGCTGTTTCTATACGACAAAGGATCGTATAAATTAACAGCAAGTGGTGCTATATTGGAGGCAATTTGGAATCAAAAACCAATAATAGCTTTACATAACTATTATTTCGATTATATATTTGAAAAATTCGGGAACTTGGGCTTTTTATGCGATTCGACCGATGAATTGGTTGATAAAATAAATGAAATTGCTTTAGACAGAAAAATTTTGAATCTGTTCTCTGATAATTTGAAAAAAGCAAAAGAAGCTTTGCTTCCGCAGAATGTAAAAAAACAATTGGAAGCAATCATCTGTTAAAGTCAAGCATCAATCCGCAACAAATCATCCCCTCCGCGATACAAACCTCTCCCCAATTTTTCTAAATTTGCGCGCATGGCAGAGAAAAAGAAAATCCTCGTAATGGTCGCAAGCCCGAAGAATGAACGCAGTGGCACTCTCATCCCGACGAAGGCTTTTGTCGAAGGGCTGGAGCAGAACGGCGACTACGAGACCGAGTACATTTTCATCGACAGGATGCACATCAAGCCGTGTCGCGGTTGCCTCAGCTGCTGGGGGCGCGAGGACGGTTCGTGCTTCATGAAAGACGACGACGTGCCGATGATCCGCGAAAAGCTCATCAATTCGGACATTGTCATCTGGAGTTTTCCACTATTCCTGTTCAGCATCCCTGGGCAGATGAAGGTCCTGATGGACCGTATCGTGGGCATGGTCCACCCGTACATGGGACAGAAGCTCAAGGAAGGCGCCAACGCGCTGAATTCGCACTTGCACGGGTTGCAGTTCCAGAAGGAAGGGCAGAAGATTATTCTGCTTTCGAGCTGCGCCTGGATGGACATCGACGTGGTCTACGAACCGATCCGCAAGCAGTTCGACATCATTCTCGGACACGAGGGCTACACGCTTATCGCCTGCCCGCAGATGCGCGCGCTCGATCACCGTGGCGGTCCGCGCCGTTTGAACATGCTCCGCGAAAAATATCGTAAGGGCGGTGCCGAACTCGCTACGACGGGTAAGCTTTCGCAGGAAGCGATAGACATGATGCAGAAGCCGATTTTCAGCGAAGACGCTTACGTGACGCTTGTGACGGAATTCGTGACACACATGTTCGACCGCGACGATAATTTCTAGCGCCTTCGGCGAGTTACTAGTTAATAGTTATTAGTTACTAGAAATTTGTTAAAAGACGCGGCTTTGCCGCATGTGTCATGCCCCGCTCCGACGGGGCTTCTTCTTTTTTTTAAGCACAAAAGCCGATCCCGGAACAGAGTCCGGGATGACGCAATGGGAGGCGCAGAGTCTCGCAAAAAGCAAAACGTGCCCGAACCGCATAAATACAGAAAAACCCTGGCAGATGCCAGGGTTTTCCGTAAAAGCAAAATCGCAGATTAGCGCTTGCTGAACTGGAAGTGCTTACGAGCCTTCTTGCGGCCGAACTTCTTACGTTCAACGGCACGTGCGTCACGAGTCATGAGGCCTTCCTTCTTGAGAGCCGGCTTCACTTCTGCGTCGTTAGCAACGAGTGCGCGGGAGATGCCGAGACGGACAGCGCCCATCTGGCCAGCGATGCCACCGCCACGAGCGGTAACTTCGACGTCCCATTCTTCAGCGTTGCCAAGGATGGCGAACGGAAGATTTGCAATCATGTCCTGCACTTCAGAATGGAAGTATTCCTTGAAATCACGACCATTGATAGTGCGCTTGCCGGAACCCGGCTTCAGAATCACAGCGGCGATGGCGTTCTTGCGACGGCCAGTGCCGCGGTAGATCTTCTTATTCTTTGCTGTAGCCATAGTTTTCTCCGTTCTAAATTAAAGTTCTACGACTTCGGGTTTCTGGGCAGCGAACGGATGTTCGGCACCTGCAAAAATCTTGAGCTTCTTGATCATCTTGTGGCCAAGAGCGCTGTGCGGGAGCATGCCCCAAATGGCAGCTTCGAGCGGAGCAGTCGGGTTCTTTGCCAAGAGGTCAGCAAAGTTGATCCAACGTTCACCGGCGATGTGGCCAGTGTGGTGGAAATACTGCTTCTGGAGAGCCTTGTTGCCAGAAACGGCAACCTTTTCAGCGTTGATAACAACCACGAAGTCGCCAGTGTCGACGTTCGGGGAATAGATGGCCTTGTGCTTGCCCATGAGGAGACGAGCAACTTCGCTTGCAACGCGTCCCATCGGCTTGTCAGCTGCATCCACAAGCTTCCACTTGCGGGAGACAGTCTTCGGGTTTACCGTAATGGTCTTCATGTAAATCCTCTAGTGAGTGAAATTCCGGGGCAAAGGCGCCCCGAGAAAAGCAGAGTAAATTTAGATGATTTTTCGCAAGGGTTCAAGGGTAAAAAGGTGTAATTTTTGAAAAAAGTAGTATTTTAGCGGTTTAAACATTCTATTAATTGATAGAATTATATTAATTAGTATAGTAAATTAAAAGATTTTCCTTACTGTCTACTTTTCTCCTTGCGCATGGAGGCGAGCGCCTTGGACTTGCGGCGGGCGGTTTCCTGGAGGTTCACAGCCACATCAAATTCATCGACGATTTCGCGACCGAGGATTTCTTCGAGCACGTCTTCGAGACTCACGATGCCCGCAATCGCTCCAAACTCGTCAACAACACCCACCATGTGTCCGCGCTGTTTGAGGAATCGCAACAACAACTTGTCAGTCATAAGGCTATCCGGCACAAGCTGCATCGGGCGCATGAGCTGGCGGAGTTTCACATCGCGGTGGCCTTCGGCAAGCTGGTTGTATGCATCGCGGCGGAGCACAATCCCAATCCAATTGTCCTTTTTACCATCGTAAAGCGGCACACGCGAAAACGGCCAGTTGCCGCGCTCGTCAAGAGTCTCTCCAATCGTACTGTCGGCAGGGAGCGTAAACACGACCTGTCGCGGCGTCATCACGCGGCGCACCGGGAGCGACTTGAGCGAAAGGATGTTCTTGATGACAAGAGCCTGCTGGCGGTCAATCACATCTTCGCGAAGCCCGAGACTCACAAGGCTGTTAATGTCCTCGATGCTCACGTCCTTCTTTTCTTTGTCTTCGTGCGTCCAGTGCTTGGTCAGCGTGAGGCAAAGCCAGATGATTCCCGTCCAGCTGAGGATTTTCGTGATATAATAAAACGGCACAGCCACAAGCGGCGCACAGACTTTCGCCTGCTTCACACCGAGCGTCTTGGGAGTGATTTCGCCAAAGAGCAAAATGAGAATCGTGAGTATCACCGGCAAGAGCATCGCCGCCGAAGGCGACAAGCGCTTCACCGCCAAGGCTGTCGCCAAGGACGCGCCCACCGTATTTGCAACCGTATTCACCACAAGCACCGAAGCAATGTAGCGGTCAATGTTATCCTTCACATGCTTCAGGTAACGCGCGGTAAATTTCTTTTGTCGCTCCAGGACTTCCACCGTTGAAGGCGGGACGCTGTAGAACGAAGCTTCGGTCACAGAGCAGAACGCCGAAGCACCAAGACAAGCAAGAACAGTAATTACAATTTCGAACATATTTTCGCGCCTCCGGCGCATTTACTAAAGACCATCAATTAAAGTCGGCTCTATCGCCCAGAACTGGGTGCGTTCCATATCACGAATAAAGTCACCAAACGATTTCGTATTCACAAACGGCACCACAAAAGAATCCTCTGTATTCAACTGCATCAGTTCAATTTCCGTAGATTTCGGGATATCGGCAAGTTTGCGGACTTCATCAAGAGCGTCGTCAAATCCGCCCAAGCTATGCACAAGCCCCGCCTCTTTAGCCTTCCAACCGACCATCACGCGGCCACCGCCATAGACGGAATCGACCACAGCTTGGTCAATCCCAGTCGCCTGCGAAACAACACCCGTAAAGCGATTGTAGAAGTCGTCCATATATTCCTGGAGCGCCGCTTTTTCAGTATCCGTCCACGGGCGTGCAAACGAGCGAGCATCCGAATAATCATTTGTCTTCACAGGCTCATTGCGCAGTCCGACTTTCTGCATCAAGCCAGACGCATCAATCTTACCACCATAAATTCCAATACTTCCCACAATGGCAAAAGGTTCTGCAATTATCTTGTCTGCACCACACGCAATGTAATAGGCACCCGACGTTCCCGAGCTCCCGATACTTGCGACAATCGGGATGTCAAAACGCTTCAAGTTCTTGAGCGCACCCCAGATTTTGTCGGACGCAATGGCGCTACCACCCGGCGAACTAATCCGCACAAGCAAAGCCTTCACGCCCATACCAGGCAGCCTGCGCAAGTTATCAAGCACAGATTCTTCCATGCGAGAATCAATCGTTCCGTTAATGTTCAACAGCGCCACTTTTGTGCGATGATTCCAGCTTTCGTCAAAGATTTTGGTATTTGACGGAGCCCACGTTCTAAAGCCTGCATAAGGCGCATCAAATCCAAAGAACGTTTTTAACGCGTACGCAGGCACCTGGTCGATGTAAAGCAGCGTATCAGCAAGGCCTACCTTCTTGGCGCCAATCGCAGTAATCACAGGCTTTTGCGCAAGTTCATCCAGCTTTTCGGCATTGATAGTCGCAGTCCCTGATTTTAAGCGCCCGGCAAGATGCATACGGACAAGTTCCCAAATGTCTTTGTAAAGCGTTTCAATGTTTTCACGGGCGTTCACCGACATGGAATCAGCCGTGTAAGGCTCCACCGCCGACTTGTACGCACCATGACGCAAAAACTCGACCTTGATACCTAGTTTGTCCAAAAGCCCCTTGTAGAAAGTAATTCCACCACCAAGCCCAAGCCATGTAAAATGGGCCGATGGCTCCACAACAATGCGGTCTACATTTGCAGCAGCCATCAACACCGATGGACGAACATCATCCATATATGCAATCACAAGGCCGCCACGAGCCTTAAGTTTTTTCACGTAACGGTTGATTTCTTCAGAAATCGCCAAATTGCCGTTATAGCCCGAGAAGTCAAGAACGACAAGGCCAGCCGCCGGGTCACGCAACAAGTGTTCGAATAAATTGCGCAACTTCATAAGTCCAATAGAAGACGGCGCAAAGAACAAGAACTTCTTTTCGACTTCGGAAACTTCCATATTGAGCGGCACACGCACAATCTGCGCCGAGCGCGATGCCCTCGGATTGCGAGCCGCATGGAAACCAACGCTACCGCCCTTCGGCAAATAATCGTCAAACATTTTGACAGAAGCATCGACATAGCCACCCAACGAAGCGGACAACGTCAGCGAATATTCGTCATCGCCACCATATAGCGGCACCTTAAAGCCAAAACGGAAACCGACGAGAGAAAGCTCCAGAAGCAAGCGGTGCTCTTTCCAATTTTCCACATCGTAACTAGCGCTTAAGAAATCTCCCATGCGAAGAGTCGCCCCCGCATTATGGACACGCTTCATCGACGCAGGGCCAAGATACAGTAAGTTATCGCAAGAATAGCCCAGCGAAAGCATGCGGAAAGGACGAATCAAGATACCCGGAGAATACGTCCACTCCGTCCCCTTGAAATCCGCACTGCGGAAGGCCGTAATTCGCCCACCCCAGAACACGCTCCGGTCAAAAAGCGGAAAACCGTGCGTCAAGTTCCAACGGGACTCATCCATCCCCTCGCCATTAAAACGGTATTCAAAGCCCGCCCCGATACGATCCAGGTTGCCGCCAACGCGGAATTCCGTAATGCCGTCATCGTACTGGTACGAAGCAAGCGCCCCCCTGGAATCGAGAGCCGAAAGCCCCGCCGGATTCCCGAAAATGCCGTGTGCCCCCTCGAGCGAAACAAAGCTGGATTCGCCAGGAAGATAGGCAAAAGCCGACGCGGCCATTGCAAATAGCGATATAACAAGTTTTTTCATCAATGATATAATAGAAAAATTGCTATTTTGCTTCACGAGTGTAGGAACAATTTTAACATAGTGGTGGTTATATGGCTGCATCTTCGAAAAAAGAAGAAACGGACCTTTTTGACTTGTTGAAGGATCTAGCGAAAAACTGGAAGATCATGATTCCGTGTCTGATCGTATCCGCAATTATCGGCGTATTCGTCGCCATGTGGATTAGGCCAATTTATCAGGTCGACGCCCTGCTTCAGATTGAATCCAAGAATAACAAAAGCATGGGCATGACAGGCGGACTCAGCAGCCTTTTTGCAACAACAAGCCCCGCAGAAACAGAAATTGAACTCATCGGAAGCCGTCAGATCATTGGCGAAGCCGTCGAAAAGATGCATTTGCAGTATGTCGCCATACCGACCAACAAACTTGACCGCCTAATGCACCGCGAAGGCCGCATGGAACTCAGTCTATTTGAATTTCCATGGAAAACCATTCCAAAAGAAAAAAGAAAAGGCTCGTGGACAACGGAAGCGCTTGACAGCACAACTCAATACAACCTGTATGACAACAAAAAACAGAAAGTTTTATCGGGGATTGTCGGCAAGACGTATCATGTACCATATTTAAGCGATACACTTACTTTTAGAATTGAACGAATGGAAGCTGCCCCTGGCCAAAAATTTAAAATAGGCAAGATGGAGCGCCTTGACGCAATCGAAGCATTCAAGGGCGCCTTTAATATTAAAGAAAGAGGTAAAAAAACTGGGATACTTGAATTCAGTTATCAAGACATCTATCCTGATCGAGCCACTAAAGTCCTTAATGAAATCGCAACTTCCTATTTAAGGCAAAACGTCGAACAGCGCAATGCAGAAGCACAAAAAACGCTAGAATTTTTGGAAAAGCAACTCCCCATTGTCAAAGCACAAATGGATAGCACGTTGCTCAAGTACAACACGTACCGCAATAAGGTCGGTTCTGTAGACATTTATGCAGAAACAAAACTTGTTTTGGAAAAGCGCAATAAGCTACAACAAAGTTTACTAGAACTCCAACAAAAGAAACAAAGCGCTATTCGCTTGTTCCAACCAGAGCATCCGACAATCAAGACTCTTGAAGAACAAGAAAACAACCTAAAACGCGAATTGGCCAACAACACTGCGGCAACAAAAAAACTTCCGAACACCCAACAGGAAGTGCTTAAGTTGACAAACGAAGTAGACATGAGCAAGTTGATGTACACAACAATGCTCAACAACATCCAGCAGCTCAAGCTCGTATCTGCAGGTGAGGTCGGTTCCGTTCGAATCATCGACTTTGCAGAAGAAGTTTTTCGCCCCATAAAGCCGAAAAAAAGCTTAATCGTATGTATAGCACTATTCCTAGGATTCCTTATCGGCGCAAGCATTTCGACTCTTAAAAGCAAAATCAGCAACGGAGTCCGTGACGCCCACTTTATCGAAAGAGAAACTGGCTATAGCGTCTATGCCAAGGTTCCCAAAGGCAATCCCAAGGGCACCAAAGGAACTCGACCGCTTGCAGTCGTCGAACCCGACGATGTCGCGGTCGAATCGCTCCGCACATTACGCAGCTCACTCGAATTCAGCATGGACGAGAGTTCGAATTCAATCATCGGAGTCAGCGGTCTTATCCCCGGTGTAGGCAAGAGCTTTGTTTCAGTAAACCTCGCCGCTCTTTATGCTGGCCTCGGAAAGAAGGTTCTTCTCATCGACGCAGACCTTCGCAAGGGACGTCTCCACAAGGAATTTGGCATCAAGCGTGGCAAGGGTCTTTCCCAGATTCTCTTGCACACAGCAACGGCTGAAGAAGTGATTAGCTCAACGGAAGTCGAAAACCTTGACATAATTCCTTGCGGAATGGTTCCAAGCAACCCGTCCGAGCTCCTTGGTTCTAAGCGCTATAGCGAATTGATTGAAGAACTCAAGAGCAAGTATGACTTAATCATCGTTGACACGCCGCCAATCATGCTCGTGACAGACGCTGCTCTTGCTTGCCGAGTTGCCGCACAAATCGTTATGGTCATCGAATATAACAAGCACAGCATTGAAGCCATCCAGGATGGTATGAAGCAATTGCTCAAGGGTAATACATCCGCTCATGCAAGCTTTGTTATCAACAAGTACGAGCACGGCCACAACGATGGATACGGCTATAAATACGGGAAGTATTAACTTACACCCAACATTAAATATCAAACTTATAGATAAATCCCACAGACACCCGAGTAAATTGGGTTTTCCAACTTGTTGGAGACGAGATTTCACAATCAACAATCAAATCGTCTTTGGCAATAGAAAACCCAGCACTTAGTCGGCGTTCTACCATTCTATACTCAGGAACATTCTTGAAACCTAAAACAAAGCTCGTCCCTTTTACGGCGGGAGTTCGCATCCTAACTAAATAGCCCAAAAAGTTTCCCATTTCACTATCATAGAAAGGCTGTAACATCATCTCTAAATTTATCCCCTGATCCAATCCTACGACAACGAATGCCCTTGTTCCTAAATCCCAGAAAGACTGATCATATTTCACGCCCCCATAAATCCAATAAAGTCCTTTAAGATATCTCCCCCCATACCATTGATAGAAAGACCCTATTCGGATGTACTGTTGTTTCAAATTTATCAGCATATCAGGGTCATTCATCAAAATAGAATGTTTTACATACACGCCAATCTTTTCATTAAATTCCAGCCCTAGAATAATATTTCTTGTATTAGGCATGCCAACAAAAAACTCTGTACTAGCAAAAGCCAGTCCTACTAAAAACAAAATCAGCCGAACGCAATTTTTCATATTTCACCACCTATTATACGGCTCAACAATTCATAGCCTTCTTGACTTGGATGCAATCCATCCGAAAACAAATCATTATTAATGCTATATCCTTCTCGCAAAAAATAAGGGAATGCATTTATATACTTGTAATCCACACCTGCAGTATCAAGAAATCTTCTTATTCGATTATTTAATATTTCAATTTGTTCATTCACAAGAGTCGGTTGCCGACCATCCTCATTGCGAGGCAAAACAGATACAGCAATAAAAGGAGTCGCTTTCAATCGGTGAACCAACCCACCATAATATTTAAAGAAATAATTATAAAACGAATCCTCTAAAGGTTTTTCATCAGCATTAGAGGCAATATTATTAGTTCCGATTAATACAACCGTCTTTTTTCCGATACAATCGTCAATATTCCATTTTTCGATATTCTCTATTCTCGTTCCACTCACACCATGTTTCACAATATTTTTGTCAGGGAAATAATACTCTAAATCCCATAAAAAAGTTATTGAATCACCAATAAAACAAATTTCTGAGGATTCAGCGGTATTAACACACGAAGTCAATTCGCCCAAACAAAAGATTAATACGCAAAAGATGACTTTTTCTATATTTTTTCTCATCTTGTTTCCAGGGAACAAATATGCCTAATATTAGAATTTTTTGGCTCGACTCTGTAAAATTCATCTGCATTATGTTCGTCATGCTATCCCATCTAGATAGCAGAACTTTTATACAATACCTTTTTTATGATCCGTTCTTCTTAACTTGCTTTTTCTTTGCTTCAGGTTTTGCCTACAAACATCAAAATAATTTTAAGACCTTTGTTTACAAGAAATTTCGAGGTCTTTTCATTCCTTGGTTCGTTTTCAGCAATATAAACATACTATTATCACATTTGATTTCGTTCAATTCTCATGAAGACATCACAAAAGAATTCATTTTAAATCTAGTTCAACTTAGAGGCCACGGCGATGGCGTCTGGTTTGTTGCAGCCCTATTCATAGCGTTTATTCCATTCTACTACTTCATTCAATACCACCAAAATTCAAGAAGTCCCCATAAAACAGGAAAGCTTCTTTTTGCATCTTTCATTCTATCTCTAGCGAGCGTATTGTTTGAGAAATATGCCGACCCCCAAATATTCCCATGGAATGAGGCAGTTCTTCCTTGGCATGTTGAATACATTTTTCAAGCAAATTTCTTCATGATTCTAGGTTACTTATATAAAGCTCATAATTTTGATGAACGTTTTGCATCGTTGTTTCGACCAGCTCCATTACTATTGGGTTGGAGCTTTTATATTGCCATCATATACATTCCCTACTACGCCCATTGCAGTATTGCATCCACAGCAAGAATCCTTGTAAGTTATGCAATCAGTTTATTAGGTTGCATTCTAATCATAGGCACGTCAAAAAAGATTCCCTATAACCGCTATGTAGCCTTTATAGGGCAAAATACTTTGATTTACTTTGCACTTCATGGAAAATGTTATTCTGTTTTGCAAACATTAGCCGACCGATTTTTTCACGATTATTACCAAACGATTTTGAACAATGAACTATACTCTTCACTATTTGCCATTGCATTGACATTATTACTTTCGTTAATTCTCATAATTCCCGCATTAATAATCAATAAATATTTCTACTTCATTATCGGAAGAAAGAAAGTTACATCAAAGAGTCAAGAAAAATGATACAGCATCAAGTACTTGTAATCGGAGGAATCCACCACAATATTCTAGGTGTTATCCGCAGTCTCGGCTTTGCCCGTATACCCGATATAAAAGTCATTTTGGTCGGCAAAGAACCCGATTTTGTTTCTCGTTCAAAATACATAAAAAAGAGAAATATTGTCAAGATTGCATCCGACAATCTTTTGCTGGAAGCCCTGTTTAAAATAGGCCGTGAGGCACAAGAAAAACCAATCGTCATTTGCTCAAGCGACACTAGTATCAGCATTATCGACCAGAACTACGATGAGCTCTCAAAATTTTTCATTTTACCGAACGCGCAAAACAAGCAGGGCGAAATAAACCGGCTAATGAGCAAGAGTGTACAATGCCAAATTGCTGAGCAATGCGGGTTAAACGTTCCACAATCAATTTGCACCAATGATGCAACCAATCTAGAAAAATGGAATATTTTCCCTTGCATCATCAAGCCCTCCGAAAGTATCAACGGCAGCAAAAGCAATATCAAAATTTGCCACACACCCGAAGAACTCGTATGCGCAACAAAAGAATTTAAAGGCAATGAATTCCAAATTCAGCAATTCATCGAGAAAGATTCCGAATTCCAGCTTATCGGGTGTTCCCTCAATCACGGGAAGGATGTCACTATCCCTGGATACACAAGCATCATCAGGCAACCGGACAACACCAATACAGGTTACCTGCAATACAAGGGCATCGATTCATTTATTTCAGATTCATTCTTGACAAAAGTGAAGAAGTTCCTACAAACAACTGGATACGAAGGCCTTTTCAGCGTTGAATTTTTGCGGGATAAAAAGGGGCAAGACTACTTCCTAGAAATAAACATGCGTAACGACGGGAACTCCTTCTGTGTTACTGTTGCCGGAATAAACCTACCCTGCCTTTGGTACCAAAACGGAACCGGGACTCAAGTCACTGGAGACACGTCAAAAGTCCGTCCTGTATACTTTATGCCGGAAATTGAGGATTTACGCGAAGCCGTCCACCAAAAGGTAGGCTTGTTCACTTGGTTGATGCAATTTTTAAAAACCGAAGCACACGCAGTTTTCTATTTTAGGGATCCTGCACCTTTCATATATAGGCTATTTGCAGAATTTAAAAGAATCTTCATAAAAAAATTAAAGCATTAGCATTTTTACGACAATGAAACTGAAGCAGATAAAAAGATTGCTGGAAGAATCCGAGTGGAAACTCGGAATCCTCTTGAATGGCTTTGATGACCTGAAAGAAAACCGAGTCAAATGGATTAGCAACGGCATCTATAAAAACAAGTGGTTCGCAGACCCGTTCATTCTCGACTTCGATGACAAACAAGTAAAACTACTTGTAGAAGAATTTGACTATTCAATCCATCGCGGACGTATCGCAAAACTTGTTATCGACCGAGAATCTTGGACCATAACCGACAGCAAGATCATTCTCGACCTAAAAACGCACCTTTCCTTCCCCATGATTTGGAGAGAAAACGAACACGTATACGTATGTCCCGAGAACTACCAATCCGGCGGATGGAACCTATACGAGTACAAGGAGTGCGCGAACTCACTAGAATTTATCAAACAAATCCTGCCCGAAAAGCTTACCGACGCGACAATTTTTAAGGATGGTACAGATTATTACGTGCTATCTACATATGAGCCAACACCGAACGGGAGCAAACTCACCCTCTGGAAATCGGACTCTTTATTCGGTGATTTCTCGAAAATAGAAGAAAAGTCATTCTCCGAAAATATAGCCAGGAACGCAGGAGCAATATTCAGCCACGAAGGTAAACTCCTCCGCCCTGCACAGGAATGCAACAAGTCTTACGGCCATGCAATTTCATTCCAAACCGTATCTATAAACAAAGGCCAATTTGAATTTCAAGAGGAATTCAGATACTATTCTACACACCCCAAATACCAGCGTGGCACCCATACGTTCAATACATACAAAGGGCTTGCCGTCATTGATGTACACAAATTGAGATTCTCTTTCTTGGGCGGGCTGTATGTCAGCTTTAAGAACCTTCTCGTGAAACTCCACCTGAAAAGACCTTTCGAGATTAAATAATGAACATAGCACACATCGTATGGGGGCTAGGCATTGGCGGCGTGGAGTCCATGTTGGTTGACATCGCCAACTATCAGGCGCAATCACACACAGTAAGCATCATCGTCATCAATGACAATATTGACCCGTCACTGTCAAGCAAGCTAGACTCTAGAATAAAGCTCTATCCGTGCAAGCGAAAAGTCGGTTCCAAAAACCCCTTGCCCATCATCCGCCTTAACCTGGACCTGTTCCAAATCAAGCCCGACGTCATCCACGTCCATATGGAGGGAATTGTCAAGCTAGTCCGCATTAAGCGCAAGGCAACCATCGTCCGTACCATACACAACATAACCAGCACACCGAACGAATATCCAAAATTCGACAAGCTTTTTGCCATCAGTAAGGCTGTGCAAAAAAGAACCAAGAACCAAGGCTTCGAATCAGAAGTCATTTACAATGGCATTCACTTCGACCAGATTAAAAACGACTCGCATACCCAAAGCACGCATTTACGCATTGTAAATGTCGGCCGTCTAGAAAACGACAAAGGTCAGAAAATTCTTATTGAAGCGGCAAAGATTCTAAAAGAACATGGTATAGATTTCTCTATTGACTTTATCGGAAACGGGAAAAACAAAAGCGAGCTCAAGGAACTCACTAATAAATACCATATAGAAAGCAATATCAACTTTCTTGGATTCCAATCTAGAACTTATGTTTACGAGAACCTATGCCATTACGATCTATACGTGCAACCATCCATTTTCGAGGGATTTGGGCTCACAATCGCAGAGGCAATTGCAGCGAAGGTGCCCGTGATAACAAGCGACCTGGAAGGTCCCATCGAGGTTATTGATGGCGGGCACTACGGGATTCCATTCCTATGCGGTAATGCAAATGATTTAGCCAATAAGATTATCCAATTCTACAACAATACAATCAACATAGACACAGACACAGCATGGCTCTATGCTCATGAGAATTTCAATATAGAAGCAACAGCACAAAAATATTTAGATGAATACGCTAAGCTTTTATTTTAGACTTAGCGATATTCAAAAGTTGCTCCATAGATTCCATGTGCAATAATTTGGCAATTCCCAAATACAACACCATACCCACAAGAATCCCTAAAATTAACAGAATTCCATAGTTTAAGTCCATTAAAGTCACTGAATAAGAAGCACCAGCCATCAAGAAAGACAATAGCATTGACGGTAAAATCAGTTTCACTTGTCCCAAAATTGACAAATCAATAAAGCTTTTTGTATATGTCATATTTAGCGTTGTCGCAACGACACCATAAATAGCACGCCCTGTACAAAGTCCTACAAGCCCAAAAGGAAGCGACAAAACCAATATAATCACCGCTATCGTCTTTTTAATAATTTCTAATTTAAGGACCAAATCAGAACGCCCCTTAACATACAACAAATTCAAATTAATACTACAAATCGGATCTAGCATTAACGCAAAACAAAGGATTTGCAGCAATAATACAGACGTCATCCATTTTTCCCCTAGCAATAATATAATGAGAGGTTTTGCAAGTGCTGCAAGCCCCATCATCAATGGGAAAACGACAAAACAAGAAATCTGTAAATATTTCACATAGATAGATCTCAATCGTTTGCAATCGTCTTGTAGCTGAGAGAGAATAGGGAATGTTACTCTTGATAAAATACCGGAAACATTTTGCGATGGAAAGTTTCCTAAAGATTCGGCTCTTGTATAAAAACCCAGATTACTTGCAGAATATTGTTTTCCAATTACAATATTATATAAATTGGAATAAATTGACGAAATAATACTAGCTACTAAAAGTTTAGACCCAAATCCAAAAAGTGACCGAAAAGATTCTTTGCTAAAAACGAAACTCGGAAACCATTTTAAACCAGCAACCAACAAAACAAAATTTAACAACGAATTACAAACAGCTTGGTAAACCAAGCTCCAGACGCCAAAGCCTTTATATGCAAGAACAATCCCAAGTATTCCAGAAAACAAAGCAGCACAAAAAGAAATCTTAGATTGTGTTTTAAAATCAACATTTCTTGTCAATCTTACTTTGTGGATCGTAAACAAGGCATTTATAATCAAAGTCACGGCAAACACCCTCATCACAGGTTGCAACTCAGGCATTTTATAAAAAGATGCAACAAAGGGAGCCACACAAAACAATACAAAAAAGATCAAAACGCTAATAGAAAAATTTACAAGAAAAGCAGTTCCATAATCCTTAGAAGAAGCTTTTTTTAAGCGAATCAGAGCATTTGAAAAGCCACAATCAATTAATGTCTGAGACACGCTCATAAATATTGAAAGCATGCCAATCATACCAAAATCTGACGGAGACAACAACCGAGCCAAAACAATTCCAATAAAGAATTGCACACCCTGCAAAGAGAACCGTTCTACAGCACTCCAAATAATCCCATGAATTGATTTCGAAGCTATTGATGACATTCTAATTTACGATTGAAAAAAATATGAATCAAACTTAGCCAATACTTTATTAAAAGCATAAGCTAATAATAAAGTAGCAAAAAAACAGAAAACAAAATAAAGATAAATATTGGTTTCATTCCAATGCATATACTTTCCAAAATTCATTGAAAGTCTTTGCAATATATATTCCAAAAACTTGACCACCAAACCAAGAAAGTATCTTACTTTTAACCCATACACGCATTGAAATCAGCAAAATCAGAACTACCATAGAGGCCATAGCTAGCTGACTATTTATATAAAAATTGCTAATAATACCTTTTTTCATTCCAATCAGCACAATAAGACTTAAAGCAAAAAAGAAGCCCCAAGCCAAATGATTCCTCACATTTATTTTATCCTTATATAAAGAAACAAAGCAACCTAAAGGAAACGACAAAACTGTATCAAACCAATATCCAGGTTTAAATCGAGAAACAACCACCACATATAAAAAGCATAATAAGCCTATTAAAATCAATGATTTAAACAAATCCCCTTTAAATATCAACAAACTTACATACCCGAACAGATAAACACAAATAATTGCAAAAATAAACCAATTTGAATTACCTATGGAATCCCACGCAATTAACGAAAGCAGCACTTTTATCACAGACAGGTTTTCAGGCATAAAAAAAACGTCATACAATAAAAAAAGCAATACTGCTAAATCAAAATGTAACAAGATCTTCAAAATTCTCTTTTTAGGGAACTCCTTAATATAAGAAATCCCTTTTTTCTTTACTGATTCAAAAATGCCATAACCTGAATAGAAAAGGAAGGGAAGCACCATTAATTGCCCTAGCCAATGACAATACTGCAACAAAAAAACATCATACCATTTTTCAAAAACAACATAGGAACAAAAATGAGAAAAGAAAATCGTAACAACAAAGAATCCCTTTATCGACTGAGTTTGTTCAACAGATAATGCATAATTTGAATTATCCCGAAAAACAGACATCGACATAAGAAACAAGACTATTAAAATCAAAAGCACAACAACCATTTTGCATACCCTATAACGGAATTTTTTCAGCAAGAAAATCAACAACCCGCTTTGTCGATTGATTATCAACAAAAGCATGAATACGATGCAAGGCTAAATTTCTTTCATTTTTCGCAGAATCTATATTTTCAGAGACTTCATCAACAAAACGCGTCAAATCCGAGACGTCGTTTAAATAAACGCCTTTTATCCACTCAAAGTAATCAATGCTAAAGCCTGTACCTGCAGAGTATTCTTCAAAATCATCTATTGTTAAAGCTATTGGACGATTTAAAAGCAAATATTCATGATATATGGAAGAATAATCCGTTATTAAAGCATCAAATGATTTTATCAAGTCCATCATCGAAACATTCAATTTGCTCAACAAATCCTGTGGAATTATCTTGATATTTGAAAAATTGACCTTTGGAAAATCATCTAATTGAGCATGATGTATTTTTAACGCCAATAAAACACCTTTTTCTTTTAAAAAATCATTCAACTTTTCAAAAGCTTCTCTTTGATACAATAAAGGAACGCCAAAAGGGAATTTTTTTGAACAATCTACCCTATGACCAAATTTGTGCCTACGAAAAGTAGGCATCCATCCAATAATTTTTTTATATCGTACATTATTGCAGTCATACTCCCATGGTCTTATGACAGACTGATCCAGAGGAATAAACAATCTATCATTATTAGGATAACCCAATGGAAGGAATTGTTCACGATCTAAGCCGGCGCCCTTATACACAACAGACGATTCCAAACAAGCCATTTCACTCGACAATGAAAGAATATAATCTATCTTACCAATAGCATGTGAATACTGATCAACTCTTTTCAGCGTTCCCCCATGTCTTGTATGCAAACGAAATGTTTTTAGACTAGTTTTTTCAATATACCGGTTACTATCAATAATAAGTTTCGTGATCACTTTATAACGGAAGCGTCTAAAACGGTCATAAAGAGATATATTTCCAAAAAAAGGAATACATTCTATTTTTTTGGGGGGAACAAGAGATTTATCAACAGCCCATACCAACCGATATTTTTTTTCATATCCTCGATTTTTCAGTTCCTGATAAATCATCCAAGGGGAACCATCAAAATCCGGATACGACTCGAAAAGAATTATTTGTTTAGAAAAAGCGCCCAAAAATTCAAAAAAAGCCAACACACCTAATTTTATTTTTCGAACAAATCTTTTTTTCAATTCGGTAATCATTGCAGCACATAAATCCTTTTCCTCAAAAATAGAAATTTTGCAAATTTTCATCACAACAATCATCGTAAACCGAATCAATCCTGCAGAGACAGTTCAAACAATTGAGCAACGTTTTTTTATTTTTGCATTGCCTTCTTGGAGCTTTTAAAATGCCTAAAGTTTCTGTAATCATCCCCGTTTATAACGTCAGTATCAAGTATCTCAAGGAAATGATCAGTTCTCTGTCATCACAAGCGATGAGTGATGCGGAATTTCTAATTGTTTTTGACGGAGACAATGAATCTTTAGAGGCTCAATGCAAGGATCTCATTAGCCAAGATAATCGTTTTACTATTATCAAAAAAAGACATAGTGGTGTTTCTGATACTCGAAATTTTGGAATTCAACACGCTCAAGGAGAGTACATATCATTTGTAGATGCGGATGATTGGGTATCATCAGACATTTACCCCAAAGCCTACCAAATTGCCAAGGCAAACAACAGTGACATTGTTTTTTGGGACATGGCATCCGTTTACGACAATGGGCAAATCGAAAAGGAATTTTTCGAAAACGAATCCATTCCATCAATTTCTGATGAGCAAAAAAAACTTATAATGCCTCAATTCGTTTGGGTACAGCACGGGAAATACGCACCCATTATTTCTGTATGTTGCAAGCTCATTAAAAGAAGTTTTCTCGAAACTAACAAAATTAAATTTAATTCGCAACTAGCTATTGGCGAAGACCGAATATTCTTTTTTGAAGCAATAACTAAAGCAAAAACGATATCATACTTAAACGAATGCGGATATTTTTATCGTCAAAACCCATCATCTGCAATGCACAGGTACCATACGGGAGGACTTCCCTACTTAATTCAATATCTAGATGCTTTTGATCGAGATTTTTACCAAGCAAATCGTCCCATTTTTGGAAGGGAAGCATATCGTTTATTTGCCTTAAGCTGGGAGCTAACATACATGAACCCCCAAAATCCTGAATCGTATCTGCGAAGAATGATTCAACTATCCAAAGAAATCAAGCAAAAATACATTCAGGATTATTTGCAATATGTCGATACAAAAGGATTGCCCCTTGTAAAAATAATCGATTTATTTTTGTTCAGACACAAAATCACCCTATCATTATGGATTCGCGGGTTGATCAGGCTTATGAAAAAAATTTACGCATCCTGAGAACTTTCTGTATTTGCATCGCCATAAATTTCATGCAATTTTTTTATGATCATGCAAATAATAAAAAAGTAGTTTATTTCCAATCCCAAAAATGTAGACAAAGTATATCCAACAGCAATTGCCAACGGGAAAAAGCAGGCTTTTTTCCCGAAATACGGTTTTAAACACTTGACCATATATATTAAACAAGCAATATAAGCAATAGCGCCAAGAGCTCCGTAATCAACAAGCAACTGCAACCAAATACTCTCCGCCCCAAGAATATCCGCATCGACTTCCTTAACAAAGGTCCATGTAAAGCCATAGCCATTTCCCCATATTGGAGAATTAAAAAAGAACGGTAGAATAACGAGATATTGCATCAGTCGCATATCCATACTACTTCCTGTCACTGCGGTATCAGAATGAATAAAAGAATCCACTAAGGTCATAACCCAACCACCGAATAAGAAAATTCCACCACCAATCAATCCTATTTTCAATAATGCAAATCGGTTTCCTTTTAGGTAATCATATAATGCAGGCATTAACATTACAAGAACAGCTGCAAAAACAGATCTTGAGCCTGTTAACCAGGGCAAAACTAAACACAATGCCATCAAAATTCCTATGAAAAAATTATTGTTTCTGTTTAGTTTCCAATAGTCAATAAGTAAATATCCAAAAGTCCCCATGGCCAAGCCCATTGACATCGGCGTATCAAAAATACTTTGCAATCGTTTAAACCCAAAACGAATTTCAGTATAATTCCACACATTAGCATTCACGATATCCAACTGTCTAATTGACTCAATTATCAAATTATCACCAAGAGCAAGTTCTATCAACGCATAGATGGTGCAGAATCCAAAATATATCATAAATAAACGGACCAACAGATTCAAGTCCTTTTCATCATCTAAGACACACCAAACAACAAAAGGAAAAACGTAAATTGTATTAAGAGTAAATACAGTACTAGGCCAATGTGATTCCGCAAATAAATTCGTAATTACGAACGAAAGCGCTACAACTATACTGGGAATAACAAAAGGATATGTTTTTATTTTGGGAATAAAACTACTTTTTATAGGCAGCAAAATAGTCAACCCTAGACAGCACAAATCCAAAATCGAAGTCACTTGTCGGTCAATCGCAGGAAACATGTGCAAAAGCAACGATAACGGAGCCATTAATAAAACAGCTACACGAAAATTCACTAAAGCAAAAGCTAAATATGCACCGACCAAATAAGAAATCATTTATTCCTTCTCACACCCTTCATATCAAAAAACCAATATGCTTTTCGAAATAAATAACGTATTTTCAGAACAATTCGATACGGAAATCCTTTTGCAATCATTTTCATGAAAAGCATATCCACTTTGTGGACATCTCCCCTTGGCATTAAATACGTACTTCCATTACGAATATCATTCAGCAAAGACGGTATTAAATCATCTAAATTTTCTGCAGAATTAGAATATATTTTTTCAAGAAACTTAAAACTCATTACTGCTAATTCGGCAGCGCTTTTTCCATAATAAGGCTTCTGAGCAGCCATATCCACGATTTTCCGATTTTCTTCAATCAATACAAAATGAGAACGACGGACACTTGAATTCACAATGCTAGAAGATCTCTGTCTGTAATGATATAAAGCAGTTCCTGTAAAAGCGAGTCTTTCCAATTTAGGGTACAAATTTCGCGCTACAGGAATATCCTCATAAGCCTGATGCGGAAAAGACAAAAAATCAACAACATCCCTTTTATACAATTTATTCCATGCCCACGCTGTTATTTTTCCAATACAAAAATTCTCTTGTATTTCCAACTGATTCCAACAACGATTTTCTTTTTCAAATTCGGTACAGCTTGTAGGCCAACCATTTTCCCAATCAACCCATACATTACATGCAGAAACTAAAACATCAAACTTCAAACACGCATGAAGCAACTCTTCATACATACAGGATTCACACCAATCATCACTATCAACAAAGCCTATAAAATCACCTTTTGCTATCGCTAAGCCTGCATTTCGAGCATCTCCCAAGCCACCATTTTTCTTATGTACAACTTTTATTCGTGAATCTTTCCTAGCCCATGAGTCACACATTTCAGGACATTTATCTGGAGAGCCGTCATCAACTAGAATTATTTCTAGATTCCTATAAGTTTGAGCAACAATACTTTCAACACACTGATCGAGATATTTTTCGACCTTATACACAGGGATGATCACCGAAATCAATGCTTGATGAGACAAATTTTTCTCCAATCTCTACTTTTCAACAAGTTTATCAAAAAGTTTCATCAATTGCTCATAATGCATTTCAGGAGAATAAACCGTACATATTTTTTCATAGGCTTTTTCGCCCATCACTTTAACAGCATCAACATTTTCAAGAGCCTGTTTCAACTTAGATTTCAAATCTTCTGGAGAAGCGTATTTAAACAGGAATCCAGTTTTTCCATCTTCCACTAATTCAGGTAACGAACCAATATCAGTCGCAATCACCGGCTTTTTAAAGGCAAAGCTTTCCAAAATTGCATTCGGGAAATTATCATACCATTCAGAAGGTACAATAGTACACAAACAATTTTTCAAATAAGGTTCAATTTCACCGAAACTTTTTTTCCCAAGGAATTCAATATCACATTCCTTTCTTGACAAGTATTCTTTCAATTCATCTTCATAGCCATCATTGGAGAAACCAATAATTTTTAGTTTCATTGAAGAACCAACAAAAGCATTCACTAATGTCAATAGACCTTTCTGCTTTTCAATTCGCCCCACATACAAAAAATATGGTAAATAAGACACATCCGGTTCTTGCTTTAAGTTAAAGAAGGTCGGAATATGATTTAACTTATCCTCAGCAATACCATATTTTTTCAGTTTATTCAACGTAAATGTCGAGGGAACAACAAAGGCATCGATTTTCTCCGTCGTATGTAAAAAATCGTGCAATTTTTTAGCAGCAAGTTTTATTGCCGAATACACACGGGAGTTCATTACACACTTGTTCTTAACGCAAGACAAAGAACGGCTATTTAAGCAATCTTCACATATTCCCTTTCGTTCATTATAGAACAAAGCGTTCGGGCACATGTACTGGAAATCTGAAATTCTGTGAACAACCGGAATATTTCTCGCTTTTGCAACATCAATGATGCTAGGAGAAATTTTGTTGTGATAATGGATGATATAGACAATTTCCGGTTTGTACTTATCCAAAAAACGAGCAAATGCTTTTTTCGCCTCAAAGGAATAAAACATTCTCGTAAAAGACTTCAAGACAACACGGAGAGTCTTCTTGCTTTGTGCAAAATAAGTCTGATCATCTACGGTATCCAAAAAATCTTCTTCGTACGGAGACGGAACATTCTTTGAACTCTTGATGCTAAACGGAATGACCTCATGTCCATTCCGTTCCAGCACTTCCTTGATATTGAACATGTACCGTTCCGGTCCACCGGAAACATAGTAGCGATAATTTACAAGAGCTATTCGCATAGTGCGCTCACTACTCTTCAATTCTCAAATCGCCCTGACGCGGATCCTGACCGACATCGAACGTCGGGAAACAGGAGCAATCCACTTCCTTACCGAACAAGCTCTTGAGCTTGGCCTTAAGCACCCACGGAGCCACATGCGCAATATACTTCTTCATCACCGGAGCAGCGGTACCCACCATCCAGCAATTCTTGGGGCAGGTACGAACTTTTTCGCGAACCTTCTGAGCCTGCTCGCTGAACCAGATTTCTTCGAAGTTCTTAGCGTTGTGAATATTACCCATGCTTTCCTGCCAGTAGCGTGGCTCCAGGCCGTTGCAGGGGTAAACTTCACCCCACGGGTCAGTAAAGAAGTTCACGGAGCCAGCCTCACACGGCAGCATACGCTTGCCGCCCTGGATATACTTGATAAGTCCCAAATTGAAGAATGCACGGAACCAGGACTTCGGATGATTCTCTTTCAAGAGGCGGTTCACCAATTTACCAATATTCTCGCAGAGTTCTTCCTTGTTACTAATCTGATTGTCTTCCTTGTGGAAATAGTAACTGTTGTGGAAAGCGGCGGTCGCAAACTCAAAGTTCATTGAGAGCGCAAGTTCGTAAAGCGGAATCAGATCATTGCTGTTCCAGTTACTAAGCGTCTGGCCAAAGCCGATATCCTTCACACCCATCTCGTGGAGAGTCTTGAGCGTGCGCATACCGCGTTCAAAGCCGTCATCGCGACCACGCAAAAAATTATTCGTACCTTCAAGACCCTCGATACTCACGCGGATGCCAATATTCGGAAAACGTTCCGCCAGTTTTATGACGCGATCCACCCACCAACCACTCGTACTAATTACAATACGCGGAGCCTTAGTGTAGAGAACCTCAACGATGTCCTCCAAATCCTGACGGATAAAGGGTTCGCCACCAGTAACATTTGCGAACTTGAGTTGTGGCAAAATTTCCAAATCTTTCGCCTGGATCTCTTCGCTTTTCTTAGTCGGGTTCTTCCAAATGTTGCACATTTTGCATCGCATTTGGCAACGATATGTCGTAATCACCGACACGTCCGTCGGCATCTGTATTTTACTAGAACCACAACTGCAGTTTGCACAACTCATAATGACCTCAAGTAACTCACTTTACTAAAACCTGATACAACTTCATTGTACGATCCGCAATCACATCCCAATCATAGTAACGCAAAACAATTTGCTTAAAATCCCTTTCTATGGGATTTTTCATAAAGTTCTGTATTTTTTCCGCCAATTCGTCCACATCACCCAATTCATAGAAACACTCAGCAGGAAGCGGGACTTCCATATTTGCCGGAATATCACTAGCAATCACATTCCTGTTATAACCAAGAGCTTCCAACAATACTATCGGGAGCCCCTCGTGATAGCTCGGAATAACAAACAAAGATGCGTTTTCAAAGACCGCCTGAAGTTCTTCGCCGTGAATATATCCAGGAAGAATTGCACCGACTTCATTTGCGTCCGACTTCATCTTCTCGGCATACCCCGACTCGAAATCCGCAGAACCGGCAATCACAAGCGGAACATCCTTAAGATTAGCCTTCTTATAGGCCGCAATCAAATCATGGAAACCTTTTTCCTTAACAAAACGGCCTAATGCAAAAATATAACGTTTCCCTTTCAGCCCATACTTATCAAGCCACTTGTTAGCAACAAGCTGCGACAAAGTCGGCTGTAAAGTAACACCATTGTTGATACGGAACGTTCTCTTGCAATGGTACTTTTCTTGAAGCCATTTTTCGAGCAAATCCGAAATAACAATAACACAATTCGAAAAAGTCGTTCCGACAAATTCACTCAAACGAAGAACAGCCTTAGCAAACCATCCCCACTTAGCACGGTTATAATCTTGGCCATGATGGGTATAAACAACTTTAAGACCAAAAAGTCTAAAAAACGGAGCAACGAAAGACGGCCCGATAGCATGCAAATGCACAATATCAGGTTTCCAACGCAACACTTTCAAAAAGCAGCGGAACGTATGGACAAAAGTTTCTATTCCCGCTATTTTAGGCGCATAAACAGGAACAACCTGTACACCCTTATATTCATAAGGCGTCTTTTGTGGGGTATATGCCTTTCGTGCAAAAATCACGACTGAAGCCCCCCGTTCAACAAGACGCGGATACAACTGCTGACAATGGGTTTCAATACCACCCATAATATCAGGGATCCCGCGAGTACCGACAACTGCGATTTTCAAGATCTTTACTCCGCTTTGCCCTTACCGATGCTCGTCACTTCAAAGCCGATCTTGCGAAGGGCGTCCGCATCCAAAATATTGCGGCCATCAAATACAAATGCCGGTTTTGCCATCGAACTGTAAATGCGTTTCCAGTCGAGCTCGGCAAAGCACTTCCATTCCGTGCAAACGACAACGGCGTGGGCGTCTTCGGCAGCCTTGTACGGGTCTTCTTCGAACGAGACCTGATCAATCACGTCCTTGAGGTCGCGCTTTGCATCCGGGATAGCCTTCGGGTCGGTCACGACAGGCAGTGCATGTTCGGCGAGCAAGTCACGCACAACGAGGTTCGCCGGGCTTTCGCGGGTGTCACCGGTATTGGCCTTGAACGCAAAACCGAACACGGCAATTTTCTTGCCTGCAATCGTATTGAACATGGTTTCGAGCATGCGGTCCACCACGCGGTGCGTCTGCCACTCGTTAATCTTCACGACGCTTTCCCAGTAAGCGGCGACTTCCGGGAGTCCGTAATAACCGCAAAGGTACACGAGATTCAGAATGTCCTTCTTGAAGCAACTGCCACCGAAACCGATGGAAGCCTTGAGGAACTTGGAGCCAATGCGGCGGTCCTTGCCCATCACATAGGCAACTTCGTCGACATCGGCACCAGTGCGTTCGCAGAGAGCGCTAATGGAGTTGATAGAACTAATGCGCTGTGCGAGGAAGGCGTTCGCCGTGAGCTTCGTGAGTTCGGAGCTCCAGAGGTTCGTCGTAAGGATGCGGTCACGCGGCACCCAGTGGGCGTACACGTCTACGAGCTTCTGGCAGGCTGCGAGGCCCGATTCTGTCTGGTGGCTACCAATGAGCACACGGTCCGGTTCAAACAAGTCGTTGATAGCCGTACCTTCAGCCAAAAATTCCGGATTCGAGAGGACTTCAAAGTGGAGGCCCTTGTCGTTCGAATTCAGGATGCGTTCCATGGCCGCAGCGGTGCGAACCGGGAGCGTCGACTTTTCGACGATAATCTTGCCTTCATCGGCAATTTCCAAAATGTTGCGGGCGGTCTTTTCCCAGTACTGCAAGTCAGAAGCCTTGCCAGCACCGTGACCAAACGTTTTCGTCGGGGTATTCACCGACACAAAGATGATATCCGCTTCCTTGATGGCGGCAGGAATATCCGTACTAAAGAACAGGTTACGGCCACGGGCGCGCTTTACAACGTCGTCCAGACCTGGTTCAAAAATTGGGAGATTTTCGCTATTCCAGGCATCAATACGCGACTGGTTGATATCAACTACGGTAACCTTAACATCGGGGCACTTATCGGCGATAACGGTCATGGTGGGGCCACCGACGTAGCCAGCACCAATGCAAACGATTTTAGTTTCAAAACTCATGATACTACAAGATAGAAATTAGAAAGCTATACGATGAACATCGCTTTCAAAACATAGGCTATTTATAAGGTTCTAGCGCTCTCCAGCCTATTTAAAGAGAGCAGAAACTTCACTGACGCTTTCCGGCAGAATCACTCGCGTGGGGTTTGTTTCGCCGTCACTCCAACCTACAAAAGTACTTCCCATAAGAGGCTCCGCGCTAAGCACCACCGGGAATCCCATAAAGAAATTCACAGTCATTTCCGGTTCATCAACGGGGAGGTTGTGCACAAGAATCTTACCAGGGCCATTTACAGACAAGGTTACAGCCGCCTTTTTACCGAGTGCAAAAAATTCCTGCAATTCGTCGTAAATAACACCTGGGCGGTCCATCGCAAAATTCTTGATGGCGTTAAGCTGTTTTGTCATTTTCGAAGCACTCAGCCCCCAGCGTTTTTGATCGCGAGGAATTTCCGACTGGATTTCCGCCATCATCTTTTCGATGCGTGCAAGCACACGCGAGCTTTCAAAATTCATTTGCAAGAGCACCGCCATTCGGTTGATAAAAGCCGCCTTGAAGCCTTCGTTTTCAAGCAGTCTTCGGAGCAACAACGTGAATTCAGGCCCGTTTGGCCAAGAATCCCCATCTTCCGCTGTTGCAAATTCAAATATGTTATTCGTATATTTGCTGTAATCATTCCCGAAACCAAAATCAAGATCGTACAGGAACCATTTCCACAGAGTTTTGGGGCTTGTACTGCGCCACTTCTTGAGATTATTCGCCGGCCAGTCGCGGTTATTCGCAAAGAGCTCCGTATGCATGTAATTGATGAAATTATCGACATCTATTTGCGATGCGATATAAGAGTAATTTTCCTCGTCATCCAAATTATTTGATTCCAGCCAATCCATCAACGCCACGTAATCGACAGCCGAACCCGCCGACACGGCATTATCCGCCTTGAGCAAATCTATTTTATCCGGATCAAGTCCGTAATGCGTTTCGAAATAGTCTGCCGTCGAGCGCTCACGAATGCTGTGGATACCGAAATATTCGCCGTTATAATACACGACTGCAAATCGCCCGCGCTGGTAATCAACGCCAAGCCCTTCGCTCACAGAACTTGCCAAGCGGTCGCGAATGTAGTCGTTTCCGCAATTGCTCCCATTATTGCGCAGCAGGAACACCTTGAACTTGTTCAGCTCCGGGAATTCAGGGAACAGCGGATACTTCAGGTGAGAATCGCCATATTTTTCACGGAACGTAATCGCCACCGACTTCTTGTCTTTTTGCCTGCTGTAATTGCCAAAAATTTTGAGTCCTGCATTCTTCGCAAATGCAGGCGCATCCGTCCCTGGTTCCATCAATTCCACCGTCACGGGGATTTCCTTGTCAAGCCAGTAATTGGCGCCGTAATGAGGTTCCTTGCTCTGCGCATACGGGCCTTCCACATAAATACCTGTATCCGGGTCAAAAAGCGAATTCGGGTCAGCCGCAAGGAACACCGCAGGCACAGCAGGCGCACTTTCGAAAACGTAAGTGCGAGTCACCACATCGCTCGGGAGGCTTTGCGGAGCGATTTTTGCACAGCGTATTACCGTCGTCTTGTCGATTAAAATACTCTTCTGAAATACAGTCTCTTCCGAAGGCAATTTGCCACCTGTTTCGCACACGGCATTATTCGTACTTTCAAGATTTAGAACAAAAGGTTCTGTATAAAATCCCGAAGGCGGGAACAGCAAGGTGTCGATACTCTCTTCACGAGTAAAAGTCAACGTACTTTCCGTATAGCCATACGGCGAAGGATCTGCATAGCCCCAGCCATTTGCATAGCTCCAAGTTTTCCCTAGAGGCAATTCCGGGTAAGATACAGAATCCACAATCGCCGTATCAGCATTCACCAAGTAAAGCGAGCCGCCTTTTTTTGAAAGCTTGAAACCCGCATGCGGTTCATGGCCGCGATTGCGAGTAATGTAGCTGAAAACCTTAAGAGTCACTTCTTGCGATTCATTCGCATCGGGGCTAAACCGCGTCCCGTAAATATTCGCCAAATCAGGGAATGTCGTTCCCGTAGGGAGAGCCATGCGGTAAACCGTCGAAGAATCCCCCGTCCCTTCAAGGACCATTTCGTAACCTTTCCAATCGTCAATGTCGGGTTGTGCCAAGCGCACAGAAACTTTGCGACCTTTTGTAATGTACGCCTGCATCAAGATTTCATTGGCAGCCGAAATATCAAGCACATCCGAGGGGTCGGTGTTCCCCGTCCCAACAAAAAGCGAAATGGACGCCCATCCAAGTTCCTCGTTTTCGCCCAATTGCATCACCGAGCCTATGCGACGCTTTCCATTTTCACTAAAGCAATTTTTCTTGTATCCCGGCAACGGATCGGCATAGCTGTAACCCGGTGGGTCGCTTTCTGCATCCGTCCATGTCCAGCAACCTGGCCCAATCATATCGATAGAATCATGCGGCATCACGTAATCGGGATAGTTCTTCCCCGACAAGAAAACGACCAAAAATGAGTTCGGCGCGATTTTCACATCGCCAAGTTTCCACTTGAAAGGTTCATCTTGCGAGTCCGTCAAGTACATCCCAGACAAATTCACCGTATCTGCAGAAGTATTGAAAAGTTCTACCCAGCCCGCGTCATCGCCTTCGTGATCTTTATAATCAATGTTAACCGGATCGACCTCCGTGAAAATCACAGGGCCACCCGCAAAAGGGAGGTTCGCGCCATCTGCATGACCATTTGCAGAAGAACTACTTCCCAAATCAAAATTCAGCGAACTTGGATTATCGTCTGAGCACGCAGACCAAAACAGAGCAACAATAAAAAGAGGACCAAAAGTCCTACAGATCTGAGACGAAAGATCATTCCAACACACCATAATGTGGAATATATATTATACTTGAGTATTTGGAATGCCGGGCTCGGAATATAAGAAAAAAACTACTTCTTATTTTCGAGTTCCGAAGCAACCACTTTCTTTCGGCGCGGTCTGCGAACAATAAAAAGACAGGCGCCAATCAGCACGAGCGACACAGAAATCACCTTGCCCATCGGGAACGCTTCGTAAAAAACGAGAGCCCCCGCAAGCGTAGGTACTGCGGCACCGACCGCCGCGCTGAACGGGATGATGAACAGCGCACGTCCACGCGAGAACGACACCTGCGAATACAAAAAGGCAATGCCGTATGTCGCCACATAGCCAAGCGTTCTAAAGTCCATGAGCAAATTTGCCACTGACGAGAACTCGATATGGTCCAAATCAAAATCCATTGCGAGACTCTTGTAGAATGCCGCCGAGAGTCCAAAGCCAACCCCCATGATGAGCGAGTCGACCATTTCGCGGTCTTTCACCCAGAGGTGTGCAATGAGCGTTGCAAAGCAAAGCCCGCCTGCATACAGCCAAAGCGTACCAATGTTCTGCACGGCAGTCGATTCACCGAGATTCTCGACGGAATACAAAAGGCCTGCCACGACAAAGCAAATGGCTACAACAATGCGCTTGGTCAAGACTTCCTTCAAAATGCAGAATCCCATGAGTGCCGTCAGCACCGGATTCAGGACCATCATCGGTTGCACTTGCGAAAGGTCATACTGCGCCATCGCAATGTAATAGCCGACAGTCGCTAGCCCGGAGCATGCAATGCCAAGCCACCAAAATTTATTCGTGATAACGCCCTTGAAAAATTCCCAAGGTCTAGAAGTACCGCCCGTGCGCTTGCCAACAGTGGACACCCCGGACTTTTCCAGGATGTTTCCACAGGCAAATAAAAACGCAGGACCAATTGTTAAGAGTAAGAACAACATAGGAAATTACAAGCAACTACTTCTCAGGATATATTTCCTGATAGATCCAATAATTTCCCATGACGCGCTTGACGTAGTCGCGGGTTTCCCAGTAGCTGATTTCTTCGACGCGCAAATCCCACGGGAGGCCTTCGCTTTCGGACTGCCAGCGCTTCGTCGGTTTCGGGCCCGCATTGTAGTTGCAAAGCACATACATGTAGTCGTTCTTGTATTCGTCCTTGAGGTCGATCAAGTAGCGGATCCCCAAGCGGATGTTCATGTAAGCATTGTAGAGGCGCTTCGGATTAAAGCCCGAAATCTCTTCCTTGTCCGCAAGCATCTTGCCCGTCGCAGGCATAATCTGCAAAAGGCCACAGGCGCCCGCAGGTGATGTAATCTGGAAATCGAAAATGGATTCTTGACGCATCACGCTATACACAAAGAACGGATCGATGCTCGTGCCCGAGTAGTAAACCACCGGGTCTGCATACGGGACCGGGAAGAGGTAATGCAGCACATCAAGCGGCGGAGACATAAACAAGCGTCTGTCCATCTTTGCCTGGAACTGGCGTGCAAGCCTATAACCGGCAGCCGTTTCGCCAACATCGTAGAACAGCTTTCCATATTCGTACAGGAAATCCATACGCTTGAAATTCTTCTTCTTGATTTCTTCATAGAGCCTAAAGGCTTCTTCTTCAAAACCGTAAAGGAAGAGTTTCTTGATGCGTTCAAAGCGTTCCTTGGTATAGGAACCATCCGGCTTTCCAAGCTTGTTTACAGAGCGAATCCATTCAACAGTCGCCGCATGGGACATCGGCACGCCATGAGCGTACGGAATCTTTTCAGCCGGGAGCAAGTGTTTTTCCAAGAGCTTGGTACGGCTGCGGTGTGCATAGTACGAAAGCGGAAAATCCTTGATACAGTCAAGATAAGCGGCACGGGCAAGCGAATCCTCGCCCATTTTCATATACGTATCGCCCAGGAACATTCTCGAGGCGCTTCCGCTCCAGAGGAACGGATCCTTCGTTGCATCACGGAAGTAAGCGGCGGCCTCTACCCACATGCCACGCTTAAAGTAGCAGTAGCCTATGCGGAATCTCGCCCACTGGCGCTTGAGATTGCTCTTGAAACGCTTATGGATGAGTTTCTTGTAGCAGTCAATCGCCTTGTCGTACATCAGCTTTTGTTCAAATTCAAAACCGCGCAACCAGAGGTTGTTCGCATTTTCGTTACTGAACTGGCTCACATCCTGCAAGAGGGAATCATACATGTGGATTTCTTCGTCAAAAACGCCTGCGGCTTCCTTGCGGTAAAGCTTGAGGATGGCCTGGATCCAGGACGGACGCGGTTCCACATTTTCAATCAAATAGCGGTACTGTTCAATCGCATTTTCGTTACGGTTCAGCGAACGGAGTGCAGCAGCACGCTTTTCCCACAGCATAATGCGGGTGTTCAAATCCAGCGTGCTCTTCTTTAGGCGGGCATAAGCCGGATCGTCAAGCACCACGACAGAGGCCGGATTTTTTTGCGCCTGCTGAGAGTCCATAATCTGGATGGAATCGAGCAAATCAAGACAGCTCTTCATTTCGTCTTTCGTGCAGGCCATCTTTGCATAGGCAACCTTTTCGGCCAGCGACTCCGGAGCGCCAATCACCTCTCTCAAGCGGCGGACAGAAGCGTAAGCAGAATCCTTGTACGATGTACGGCTCGTCAAAAGCTTCATGTACATGCGCTTTGCCTGCTTCAACTGGTAAGAATCTTCCAGGTAGCGGGCGTAACGGTACTTCAATGGATCGATATCATCGCTATCTGGGTTTCCGTTAAGGTAAGCCATTAATGAATCAGCACGGGCCACATCATTCAGCGAATAGTCCGCCATGGTGGCTTCAATTCTCAAACGGTCGGCAGCATCACGCCAAGCCCTATCATTTTCAAGGCTCTTTTCGAGGCGCAATGTTTCGCGCATCTTGGCATAGTTTTCTTGCTTGAAGTTTGCCTTTGCCATACGGAGCACAACCGTTCCCAAAAGTTCCGGTTCACGCTTGCGCAACGAATTATAGGCGGCATAGGCACTATCCCACTGTCCACTGTAATAGTAATAGGCTGCGCGGGCAAAGTCGCGAGAGTTCTGCGAAACAGCAACATCATTCATTGTCTTCTTTGCACGGGCGGCACGGATAACGGCATCCTGGAACTGGTCCGGAGCAATCATTTCCTGATCCGCAAACGGGGACTTGTACGTAGAATATACAGAGCCGTCCACCTGAGCATACAAGGCGGCCGAACAAGCCAACAACAATGAATAAAATAATTTCATCAGCAAACCAACTGTTTTTATTTTTCAACCTGTCCCACAAAGCCAGATATACCAAGTTCCATAATGGTCTGTGCATACTTTTTATGCAAAAACGCATTAACGCTCTCGGCATCTTCCATTTGCAGGACTGTCAACGCAGCATCACGAACATCTTCAAAGTTGATAGAACGAATAATCTTCTTCGTGGTCATCACGCTCCACGGAGTCATCGAAAGTTCATCAACACCAAGTCCAACCAGCAAAAGCACGCTCATCGGGTCCGTACACATTTCACCGCAAACAGCCACGGGGATTCCTTCACGGTGTGCCGCTACCACAGTCTGGTAAATCATGCTAAGCACAGCCGGATGGTGCGGTTGGAACATATCGGTAATAAGTTCGTTTGTACGGTCAACGGCAAGCGTAAACTGAATCAAGTCGTTTGTACCCAAGCTAAAGAAATCCACTTCCTTAGCAAGTTTGTCCACAATCATCACGGCCGCAGGGACTTCGATCATCGAGCCAATTTTCACGACCGGGAGCTTATGGCCTTCATCCTCAAGCTGCTTGCGGGCCTTGGCAATGCAGGCTTTTGCACGTCTGAGTTCCGTCATGCTAGAAATCATCGGCAAGAGGATGCGCAGGTTGCCCTTTGTATTTGCAAGCAACAGAGCTCGCAACTGCGTAATGAAAATGTCTTCGCGATCCAGGCACACGCGGATAGAACGCCAACCCATAAACGGGTTCGATTCGTTCACCGCAGAGACTCCCGAAACAAGCTTGTCGCCACCCGCATCAAGCGTACGGATAACCACCGGATACGGGTCCATCTTTTCGAGGATATGCCTATAGGCGCTTTCCTGTTCCTTTTCGGTCGGGGTATCCTTCCTGAAGAACAGGAATTCCGAACGGTAAAGGCCAATGCCCGTCGCACCAAAGTCAGTTACTTTATCTGCTTCGGTCGGGATTTCGATGTTAGCGTGCAGCACAATGTACTTGCCGTCACGAGTCATCGGTTCCAGCTGGCGCATCGTGAAAAGTTCACGGCGCTGGCGTTCGAACATTTCCTGGCGTTCGTGGAACTTGCGGATATCCTCTTCGTTCGGGTTGATGATAACCTTACCATCAGCACCGTCGACGATAATCGTATCGCCGCTCTTGACGAGGGCCGCCACATTTCTAAGGCCGGACACTGCCGGAATCTGCAACGCTCTCGACAAGATGGCCACGTGGCTTGTACGGCCACCGGTATCCATCACGATTGCGTTTACCTGCCCTGGCTTCAAAGTCATCAAGAAGCTTGGGACAAACTCATGGGCCACAAGGACAATGCCTTCTTCGTCAGACACATCCTCCAATACCGGTCCGGAGTCGTCCATCGCAGACATCAGGCGGTTGTACAGGTCCCTAAGGTCTGTCGCCTTGTCGCGCATGGCAGGAGAATCAATTTTCTCAAACTTTTCGATGTAGGCGTTAAATACAACGTGCACCGCCCACTTCGCATTCTTGTGCTTTTTCTTGATCTTGTCGAGGACTCCATTCACGAGTCCCGGATCCTGCAAAATCATCAGGTGCGTTGCAAAAATCAGGCTGTCCTTGACGCCAGCTCTGCTTTCCGAAATTTCCTTAATATGGGCGATTTCCTTGGAGGTCTTGCTGATGGCCTTCAGGAACATCTGCTCTTCTGCAGCAAGACGGCTCTCCGGGAGAGTCTCGTCGACCACGGAAAATTCACGGTTTGCAACAGGGAAAACCGTACCCATGGCAAAGCCAGGGGACGACGGCACGCCAACGAGTTCAATCCTCTGGGACTTCACTTCATTGGCGGTCTTTGCCACAAAATCAGCAGGGTTCTTCGTTGAAGTGGTCATCAAAAAGCTTTTCCAACTGCTGAACGACGAGCTCTTCATCCTCGCCATCGATTTCGAACTTGACTTCGGAACCGGCAGGGATGGCAAGCATCATCACATTAAGGATGCTCTTCGCATTGGCCTTGGAACCATCAAACACGATGGATACATCGCTCT
Organism: Fibrobacter sp. UWB2; assembly: GCF_002210425.1. Classification (NCBI taxonomy): domain Bacteria; kingdom Pseudomonadati; phylum Fibrobacterota; class Fibrobacteria; order Fibrobacterales; family Fibrobacteraceae; genus Fibrobacter; species Fibrobacter sp. UWB2. The sequence continues at coordinate 130,777 of NZ_MWQK01000005.1, forward strand.
TGGCCTGACCCGTGATATCGACTATCATTCCGGCCGGACGGGCGTGAATACCCAGTTTGTTGGAAACGGTAAGTAACTTTGTAATCATCAATTCCTCAGAAGAAATCCACATTAATGTCAAGGCCATCCTGCAGGATGATCTTGAACAGGCTGTCAGCAGAGTGCACCGTCTTGACAAGGTCGTCATGAAGCTGTCTATCGTTCAGCAAGATACCGACGGTATTGTCCTTTGAATCCATCTTGGCCTGCACCTTGGCAATCAGCCCATCCAAATGCTTTGTCACGCCTTCCAGGTCAGATATGAGCTGGTTTGCGTTCCCCATAACCTTGTCCGTCCCGGCAAAGAGGCCGTTGATCGGTTCCTTGACGCCATCGACAAGCTCGTTCACCTTGACGGTCACCTTGTTCAGGTTGGCAAGGCTCTTCTTGAGCTGCGGATCGGTCGTCGTCACAAGAGACATCAGGCGGTCTTCAAGATTCTCGGCCTTCACGAGGAGAGTCTTGAAGCGGTCCTGGAATTCCGGGTTTGCAATCGTTCCGTTCAAGGCCGTCTTTACAGCCTCGAGCAAGACCTTCGTGGAATCGCAAACTTCACCGGCAAGGCCTAAAGCTTCAGCAATGCCCGCATCGAACTGGCCCGAGATGGTATCGCCCGGCACGTAGTATTCTTCGGAGTCACCGAGAATCATGCCGATTTGGCGTTCGCCCATGATGCCGATGTTCTGCACGCGGATTTCGGAATCCTTCGGGATTTTCACGTTGGACTTGAGTCTCACCGTCACCACCACGCGGTGCCCAGCAAGCTCAATGGACTCCACACGACCAAGCTTCACGCCGTTGATCTTCACGGGGTCATCCAAAACAAGCGTACTCACCTGCGTAAAGCGCAAGTGGTAAACATCAAAAGTTTCACGCAGATCCTTCTCGTTCAAGAAAATCATGCCAAATATCAAGATGAAAATGGCTAAAAGAACGACTAGTCCGACGGAGAAATATAAAGCGGTATTCTTTTTCATTCTAAAAACAATCTAGCATATTTTGCGATTGGCATTGGATAGCGGGGGCAAAAAGCCCCCAAAACTACTCCCCGATTCTCACGATGGGGCTGTTCGTCTCGATGCCGTTCACATGACGGTCCAACCAGTCGAGCAAGAGGGCGTCACGTTCTGCCTGCGGGAGCGCAAACTTTTCACGGCCCTGCTTCTGCATGAACACGTCGAGGTAGGTCATAAGCACACCACCGGCAACGGAGACGTTCATCGATTCCGTGATGCCATACTGCGGGAGCTTAAATTCATAGTCCGCATGGGCAAGCGTGTCCGGGTGATTCCCGTGGAATTCACTGCCCAGATAGAAAGCCATCGGCTGGCTCAAATCGAGGTCGAGCACGGAATTCGTGGTGTTCGTGCTGGCGACAGCAATCTTGTAGCCCTTTTCGCGAAGCTTTTCCATGCAGAGCATGCGCTTCTTGTACAGATAAAGGCTCATCCACTTGTAAGAACCTTTCAAGATGGACTTGTTCACGCTATAGGCATTGTCTTCTTCGATGATATGAACATCCTGGAGACCAAAGACTTCGGCAGTGCGGATAACGGCGGAAATGTTGTGCGGGTCAAACAGGTCTTCGAGCACCATGCAAAAGTGGCGCGTGCGGCGGTTCACGACAGAAGTCAAGAGCTCGCGACGGCGTTCCGTGACACGTGCAAGCAAAGTTTCCAAGTCCTTAGGTTCACTCATTTTTTATTCCTTTATTATAAAAGTATTTGCCTTGAAGTCAGGCGATTCAATAGACTCTTTTTTCTCTTTCGGTTCAGCCGGCTTCACCACCGGCTTTGGCTTAGAAAGTTCCATCTGGGAACGTTCAAGGCGTTCGGCATCACCAAGTTTCCAGGAGCCACCGGCAACCACCTTGTCATATTCTGCGATATGGCGCTTGTTTTCGGGAGTGCGCAACTTGGCGTTTTCCGTAAGCGGGCGTCTGTTTCCGCCATAGTACATCGATGCCGCCTTCTTGATATCGTTCACGACATCGTCGATTTTTGAGTTCACGACGCTCTTGAAGACGCGCAGCTGCATAATGGAATTCAGCACGGAGTTTGCCGGGAAGACAACTGCAGTAAGCTTGTACTTGAGCTTGCGCGGCGCGACGAGGTCCATATCCAAGAATGCGACAGCTGTTCCCTTGAGGGACCATTTCAAAATCTGCGCATAGCCGTATCCAAAGAACATGTTACGCAACATCGTCTTTGTGCCTGCACTATCCTGCAAGGCCCAGTAAAAGTCACCGGAAAGGCCATGACCGTTACTGCCCGAGAAATAGCGGCGGTTAAGGCTATTGTATTCCAACGTATATTCAGATTCAAGATAAGCGTTAATCAAGTCTGCCGTAAAGGGCATGTTGTCGAACAGGTACGAAATTTCGTTGACCTCGAGCGGGAGCGTTCCTTCGCTTGAGTAAATAGCCCTGTACTGGCGGCCGAGGCGCAAAAACACGTCCGTCATCATCGGGGCCTTGATATCCAGCGGGAACCCGCGCTTGACGATTTCCTTGTACGGGCCACAGAATTCCTCGTCATAGCTGATTTTCGGCCACGGTTTCAAATCCGCTTCCGTGCAGGCTTCGTACTTGATGTCAAGGCACTTGTGCATGCCCGAACAGAACGAACGCATGTCGTCGTCCTTGTTCTTCATTTTCATCAAGAGCTGCCTACGGGAGACCTCCGACGAAGAGACTGTCTTGGCGGCAAAAGACAGAGAAGAGCCTAGCGCAAGCCAAAAGCAGACGCACATCAATAACGAAAAACGCAAATTTCTTCCCTGCATATTAAACCTCGCTCCTAAAGGTTATCTGAATTCAAGACTATCTAGCGGAATCACCGTGAACGGTTTCAGTGAATCGAACATGGCGACAGGACCGACGATCGAAATAGTCATTTTCTCCTTATCAAAATACTTAGCGATCATCGCCTTGACCTGCTCTGCCGTCACTGCATTGATTTCCGTCACATAATCTATATAATGATTGTCCGATTTGCCAAGTAATTCACCCTTTGCAAAGATAGATGCCGTTGACGCCGGGGAATCAAACAGGCTCGGGAGGCTCTCGACCAGGGACTTTTTAGCCTGGGAAAGTTCTTCGGGAGTCGGGCCATCCTTTGCAAGCTTTTCCACTTCCTCAAAAATGAGCTTCATGGCAAAGTCCACCGTCTCGACCTTCGTCTGGAGGGCAATCGTCGTCATCGCGGTATCGCGGTAGTCGTTTCCGACCGTGCTGTAGACGCTATAGGCAAGGCCTTCGTCACTGCGGACGCGGTTCATAAGCCTCGAGCTGAAGCTTCCACCGCCCAAAATGAAGCTTGCGACGGCCGTCGGGTAATAATCCGGGTGCGGGCGCTGCACAAACGGCTGGTTCATGGTGATGTTCGCCTGCGTGATGTCCTTGTCGACCACATAAACGCCAGGCTTACGGGCAAAGGCAAGCGGAGTCGGCTTCGGCTTTTCAGCCTTCGAAGGTTCCACATTCCAGTCCGCAAAGAACTTCTTGAGCTGAACGACTGCAGAATCCTTATTGACATCGCCAGCAAGAGCAAAGACGATGCGCTTCGAAGAGAACACACCCTTGGCAAGGCGCTTCACGTCGGCGGCGGTCACGGCCTTGTACTCGGCAGAATTGGCATCCCAGAGTCTCGGGTTCGGCGCATAGTTCACCTTGGCCTTAAGTGCAGAAAGCACCTTGGCGGGCGTTTCAAAACGACGTTCATAAGCCGTAACGTAATTCGCCTTCACGACTTCGAGCTGGTTTTTATCGAATGCAGGCGCCGTGAGCACCTTTTTTGCGAGTTCAAGCATCGACGGGAAGTCTTTCGAAAGGCTATTGATATCAAAAGCGGAGAGGTACGTTCCAACACTAGTCGAGATCGAGGCGCTCACGAATTCCAGGGAATCTTCGAGCACATGCGGGGTGATTCCGCCACCTGCACCACGACGGATCATGGTACCGACCATTTCAAAAGCGGCCTCGTCTTTCAGCACCTGCGGCAAGTTGCTTTCTTCGAAATAGACGGTAAAGTCCACCAGCGGGAGCGTGCTATCGCTTACGATATAGCCCGTAATGCCCTCTGCGATTTCTACACGGAAATCCTTCGGATACGGGGCAACATACTTGTATTCCGGGAACTGGATCTTGCTATAGTGTTCCGGCAAGTCACTTGCAGATACATTCGAGGAGCTAGAGCCCCCCACTGCAGTAGCGTACATATCCGGAGTATGCTTAATATGGGAGGACTTTTTAGGCATCAGGGAACATGATGTCAAAGCCAACAAAGCCGCAAAAGCAGCGGCAGGGATCAAATAATTCGTTTTCATCAAGTAGAAAATAGTAAACTAATTAGGAACATTCCAAAATAGACCAACCATTTTAAGGTTTATCGCTCCCCTTTCTGGAAATAGACATATATTAATACTTGAGCCTTCCTAGTGGCCACAACACGCGTAGTAAGCCAACCTCCGGCTTCCGCACAGTTCTCCAGTCGAGACACAAGCCCCACCAGGAAGGCTTCTTCAATCCCTCCTATGAAAAAGACCCGACGCGAGCGCGCCGGGCCTTTTTTCATTGCATTGTCACCCCGGCCCTGTGCCGGGGTCTGCATACACATTTTTAGCTAAATCTTCCGTTAAGCTGTTTGCGGCGGCGGCCTCGTTCCGAGATAACGGCTTCGATCAGGAACAGGAGGGCAGCAAGCCCGAGGAAAATCTGGTAGCGGTCCTGGTAATTTTCCATGCGGTCGCTGCTCTGGTCCTTCTTTTCAAGCGTTGCAATCTCGGTCAAGACCTTTTGCAGCTGGAACTCGCCCGGACTTGCATAAAAGTAAAGCGCACCCGTCACACTAGCGATTTCCTGGAGCGTTCCTTCTTCAAGGCGGGTCGTCACGATGTTCCCTTGCATATCCTTCTTGTAGACGCTACCGCCATTTTTGTCCTTGAGCGGTATAGGCACGCCTTCGCGGGAACCAATGCCGATTGTATAAATCTTGATGCCGAGTTCAGCCGCTTCCTTTGCCGCATTGACCGCGGCTGCTTCGAGTTCTTCGCCATCGCTCATGAGAATCATCACGGAATGCTGACTTGCACCACCGGAGTTTTTGAACAAAGTCATACCCTTGCGGATAGCGCTTTCGAGGTTCGTGCCCGGCATGAGCCAGCCCGGATTGAGTTCGCGAAGCACCATCTGCACTGTACCGTAATCAAGCGTCAAAGGCACCATTACCTGGGCTTCACCACTGAACGCCACAAGGCCCACACGGTCCCCCGTCAGCGATTCAAGGAAGGCCGAAATCTCGTGACGGCTACGGACCAAACGGTTCGGCTTCACATCTTCGGCAAGCATCGAAAGCGAGATATCCTGCAACAGCACAAGGTCCTGACCGCGGCGTTCCACATGTTCCATCTTGCGGCCCCACTGCGGGCGGGCTAGCGCCACGAACAAGAACGCAATAGCGAGGAGCAAAAGCAAGACCTTCGTGAGGCGTCTCCACGGAGAAACGCTCGTCGAAAGTTTCGAGAGCATAGGGAGCGAAACAAAGCGTGCCGCCAATTTTTTACGGCGATGGTAAGCATACACAAACAGAAGCGCAAATAGAGGCAGAGTAAAAAGGCCCCACAAAAAATTCGGTTCGGCAAATCTCATTATCTACTCCGATAAAAAATCTTGCATCAACAAGCACCAAGAATATACAAAAGTCTACGAGAAAAAACTTTTGAAAAGGTTTTGATTTCTTTTCATAAAGTCTTCTTACCAAAAGCGTGCAAATAGTTATATTTCCAACAAGGGTTGCGAGAATGTCTTATATAGGCTTAATAGAAATCAACGTCATTTGCATAGCAGTGCTAATCATTACACTGCTACAGTTCAAGGATAGTATTCTTAGGCACCTCGAAGAGCGCATCCTCGGCTTTACCATCATCGATACAATCATCTACATCGTCTTGAGCACGGTGACCAAGATGCTGTACTCTGTCCATGTGCAAAGCGATCTTTACTCGAGCAACCAGAAGATTTGTGTCATCTACGCCATCATGTATGCGCTGAGCCTGAGCTCCTCGCTCCTGCTCGCCCAGCTGTGGTTCTCATTCATCTTCCTCCGAATCCGCAAGAGCGTCTACTCGTACAAGCACCTGTTCCCGCTGTTTTCGACCCCGAGCATCATCGGCATTTTCATTTGCATCGGCATCAGCATTTACGGATTCACAAACAATTGCCATACGACGTCCTTGCAGTTCAGGCGCCTGTTGCCGTTCCTTATCGGTTTGAACTTCATCTACATCCTCGCGACGATGGTCCTCGGCATCCAGCACGCCATCTCGCAAAAGAACTCCACGAACCGCAAAGAAGCGTTTTACCTTTCGTTTATCGCCCTTGTCCCAAGCGGTTCCTGCATTCTCCAGTATTTCATTCCTGAAGTCCCGCTCACGGACCCGATTTTTGCGCTCACGCTCCTGCACGTTTACGTTACCCTCCTGAAGTACAGAATCACCTCGGACCCGCTCACGGGCGTAAACAACAAGATCCGACTGATCGAGTACCTCCAGTACATCACACAACACCAGGACGCAAGCAAGCGCCTGTTCATTCTCGTGATGGAAGTAGACTTTTTCAAGGACATCGTCCGCAACTTCGGCTACGAGATGTCTGACCGCGTCATTGCAGACCTAGCCTCATTCTTCAAGCGCCAGTGCAGAGGCCAGAATGCGTTCCTCGCAAGGACGCGCGAAAACCAGTTTGCCATCATCATGGAACGCGACGAAGTTTCTGAAATCGAATCTTTCTGCCAAAAGCTTGTACGCGAATGCGACCGCGACAGCATGCAATCCGACATGACCACATGGAAGATTTCGTTCAGTCTGCATTACGCCGAAATTTCGAACATTTCGACAAGCAATATTTCGCAGATATTTGCCGAAGCCAAGAAGAACTGCTACAAGCCTGAAACTCCGGCACCGAGAGAGTAATTGATAGAACAACGTCATTCTGAGTCCGACAGGACGAAGAATCCAGTTAAGTTCCGATTTAAGCAAACAAGAAATCACTGGATGGGGGCAAGCCCCAACCTCTTTGGCTCGGTTATAGCCATGCAAGCATGGCTGCAACGCTCGCCTTTCGAGGTTGTCTTCACTACGTTCAGGATGACGAGCTATCCCTTACGGGATTCTCACGAATCGGGTGTTTGCAAGGACGAGTTCAAGCAAAATGAGGAGCGCCCCGACCAAAAGCCACGGGTAGAATTTTTCGGCGTAGCGGGCGTAAGCAATCGTCTCGATTTCCGTCTTTTCGAGTTCATCGATTTCAGAGTAAATCTTTTCGAGTTCGGCCTTGTTTTCGGCACGGTAGAAACGTCCACCCGTCTTCGAAGCAATCGCCTTGAGCACGTCCTCGTCAATGCCTTCTTCAGGCGTAATATCGCGTTCGCCCCAAGAGATATCACCCGTCCACGGGTTCTGCTGGAACGCCAGAATCTTGCCGCTCTTTTTACCGACGCCAACGGTGTAAACCTTCACGCCCAGGGACTTCGCCACTTCGGCGGCACGTACCGGCGGGACGACGCTAGCGTTGTCGCGGCCATCGGTCAAGAGAATCACCACGCGGGACTTGGCATCGGACATCTTGAGCCTTGCAAGTGCATTCATAAGTCCATCACCAATAGCGGTCCTGTTATTCACAAGCGTATCGCGGGCAAGGTCGTCGCTTGCCTTCAAGATTTCGAGCAGGGAGCCATAATCCATCGTAAGCGGGCACTGCGTAAACGAGCGGGCGCCAAATGCCGAAAGTCCAATGCGGTCACTATGGCGTTTGCCAATGAATTCGGCAATCACGTCCTGAGCGTAACCCAGGCGGCTAAACTTCCAGTATTCACCACGCTTCAAGAATTTTTCGGCATTCATCGTACCAAGCTTTGCCTGTTCACTACGGGTGAGCATGTCGAGCGTGCCCATCGAGCCCGAAACGTCAAGCGCAAGCATGATATCGACGCCATCGGTCGAAGTGTATTCGACTTCCATCGCATTCTGCGGGCGGGCAAGCGCCACCACAAAGCAAACAAGGGCGGCCAAACGGAGAGCCGGGACGATATGCCTAAACTTTACACGACGGCTCGGCACCGCCTTCTTTGCAATGGCAAGCGCCGGGAACTTGATTGTACTCTTGCGACGCTGCTGGCGATAAACATAAAGCGCAATCAACAGCGGGACAAACAACAACAGCCAAAAGGCTTCGGGATTTTGAAAATGAAGGGCTCCAATATCCATTTCAGCTCCAAAATAACGAAAAACGACAAATTACATGCAAGAATATACAATTTAGTCGTCGCGGAGACAATTCCGAAAACCGAATTCTACAACAGCATGAGTCCGTCGACACCGAGCACGGTGAGACACGATACAACAGCGACTGTCACAAGGCCACCGCCAAAGAGAGACGCGACCACGGCGGCAAGGAGCGCACAGGCGCCCGTCAGGCGGCTATCCGTCGCAAAGAATATTGCAGGGACGGTCATCGCGCTGAGCACGGTATAGGGCACATAAGCGAGGAACGAGCTCCAAAACACGCTCTTGAGCTTCTTGCGCAGCAAAATGAACGGCACCGCACGCAAGAACAGCGTCACGCTAGCCATCACAAACAGGTAAATCAGATAAGTCTGCATGTCGATATTCATTTGGCCTCCTCGTCATCTGCATTGGCATTTTCCATCGGGAAGAGCCAAGCCGCAATAAAAGACGCCACAAGAGCGCAAATGATAATCGCAAAACCGACAGACACGCCGCTTAACGGCGGGAAGAACTTGAATGCGCAACTGAGCGCAACGGCAATCACGACCGCAAAAACCGTCGGGCCATGCACCTTCATCTGCGGAACGACAATTGCCACAAACATGCCATAAAGCGCAACGCCAAGGGCGTTCGTCACCATCGCCGGGAGAATTTCACCGCAAATGGCACCGACTAGCGTTCCAAGCGACCAGCCAATGTACGGGAGCGTCGAAAGCCCAAGAAAATATATCGGCGTCACGCGCTTCTGTGACATGGCAACCGCAAAAATCTCATCCGTGATGCCCGTCGCAAGCAAAAGGCGCTTCACCGTACCAAAGTCCGGAGAAACCTTCTGGGACAAGGAAATCGCCATCAGCGAATAGCGGAGGTTGATAAAGAACGTCGCAAGCGCCATCTCGATAAACGTGCCGGCGGCATCTGCCATAATCTGAAGCCCTGCAAACTGGCCTGCCGAGGTCAAGTTCGTCATGGATATAAGCGTCACAAGCGGCCACGAAAAGATCTTCGAGCCAGCAATACCGAAAGAGAACGAGACGGCAAAGTAGCCAAGCCCAATCGGCGAACCGTCCTTTAAGCCCTTCAAATAACTCATGGGCGCAAAGATAGCATTTTTAAGAGACTTTTGGGGAATTTATGCAAATATTTAAATACATGCAAAAATTGTAGGGAGTGGGCTAAAGGCATAAAAAAAGCCCGCAGCGTTAGCCACGGGTTAAAACATTCGAGAATGCTCAGCAACTAGTTTTCGCCGTTGCGCATTTCCATAGTTTCACGGTCCATCGTGTGCTGCAAGTATTCCTTGAAGTCACGGTCGATGTTCACACCGTCGAAGTCGATGTCGTCGTTTTCCAACACGAACACGGCGCTCGGGTTATCGAGCCAGCCCACAATGTCCACGTCTTCCAACTTCATGGACTTGTCGCCAGCCTTCTGGGCAACGTATTCAATCTTGGACTTCGGAACCCAGCCCTGACCGCAGGCGCCCTTCACGAGGACTTCGGTATCGCCTTCTTTCAAGACGGTCATTTCGTCGTTAAAGCTAGCCGTGCAGACTACGGAGCCACCATCTTTTTCTTTGGTGAGTTCCACGTCGCCAATCTTAGACTTGACCTTCTTGGCTGCAAAGGAAGAGGCAACCAACAAAGCGAAGGCGACAAACATAATTTTTTTCATCATTTTCATAGCGAATCCTCAAAACAAGGGAAATATTCAACAATGCTATACGAATATACCTTTTATTTTGCCAATCCGTTGCATTTTCTTTTAAATTTTTACGCAATGAAGAAGATTTTTTCAATTACCGCCATTATCCTCCTCTTAATCGCTGTTTTTGCGTATTTCCACGTAAATCAACGGTTGAGCGCCGTTTCACTCAACGAAAAAACTGTCATTTTGGAGATTCCAAAGGGCAGTTCCCCCACAAAAGTTTTACAAATTTTACACGAAAAAGGGGTCTGGACAGACGACCTAGCGTTCAATTTATGGTGCAAATTGAACAAACCGGCCCTCAAGGCAGGGTGGTACGAGGTCCCCGCCCACCAGACGCTCGATGAGCTCACCGAACTGTTCGAGAGCGGCAAAAACGCCGTCCGCAAGGTGACCATCCCCGAAGGTCGCGCCTCCTGGGAAATCCCCGCCTACCTCCAAAAGAGCTTCCCGAACCTCGACACGGCCCGTTGGAACAAACTAGTCCAGGACCCGAAGTTCGCCCGCTCGCTCGGCATCGAAGGCAACTCTCTCGAAGGGTACCTGTTGCCGGACACGTACCCGTTCGCCATCAACTCCGACGAAGAGTCCATACTGAGACAGATGGTCGCCGCCAACTTCAAGGTCCGCGACGAGATGAAGCAGCGTAAAGGTTCCAAGTGGGAAGCGCTTGGCAACTGGCACCGAGTGCTCACGCTTGCAAGCGTGGTCGAAGAAGAAACCGGCATCCCAGATGAACGCCCCCTCATTGCAGGAGTGTTCCACAACAGACTCAAAATCGGCATGCCGCTCGGGGCAGACCCGACCGTGCGGTTCATTTTCAAGAACTTGACAGGTCCAATCTACAAGAGCCAGCTGAACAGCGATAGCCCGTACAACACCCGCAAGTTCCCGGGACTCATGCCCGGCCCGATTTCAAATCCGGGTCGCAAGGCCATCGAAGCTACACTTTTCCCCGACAAGACCGAAGCACTTTACTTTGTTGCAAAGGATGATGGTTCGCACACACACTTCTTCAGCACGAACCTTGCCGACCACAACAAGTATAAAGATGTCGCCGCCAAGAACCGCGGCGAAAAGAAATAACGCTAGAACAAGCTGTAGTCACCGATACGGATAAAGTATCGGTAATTTTTAAAGTCATTCAAATCGCCAAACGTTTCCGTATCGACAACGCGGTTTAGGCCTGCGTAAACAGTAAACGAACGGTACTTATAGCGAAGCGCCGGTTCAAAAACAAACTTATTTGAGTTCAGCCGGGCTGTAGACTTGTCTTCGAAATCATGGACATACGCAAACGAGAGCCAGGCGCCAAAACCATTGCGGTGCACGCCTCCGTTCAAGCGAATCATGGCATAACCATGCGTCGAAAGTTCCGGATCTAGCCAGTCCCCAGACCACGGCGTTGCCGCCACATGCAGACGGTAGCGATCTTCCATCGCCGTATTGTCAAAATTCCTGGGATACATGAAATGTCCATCGCGGTAAGCATCAAAGCCTAGAGCCGTTCCCATAGTTACCGTCGTATTGCGGGTCGGCGAGTAAGTGAGTCTTCCATCGAGCGTATAAATGCCGTAAATCGGGCCACGCTGGTGGAATCCGTAACCAATCAAGTTCAAGCCGACAGATGCATTTGCAGCATAGCCCTTCGAGGCAAACCAGGGGTCGTCTTCGCCGTTCAATAAAGAATAATGAACACTTTGCGTTACAGGGCTCGTTTCATATTTACTGCTCGTATTCACGATATAATCATCAAAGAAATCCACCTCGGGAATAGCGCTCGGATTAAGTTCGAAATCACGACTGCCAAACAGGAACTTGACCTCGACGGACTGCATTTTATCAATCGCATACTTTGCCGACAAGAAAAGATCATTGCGTTTTTCGTATGCAAAACGGTTCTCGTTCGGGATGTAGTCGTTTTCAAAAGTCTTTAGGTAGCGGAGCTTCATCATGTCATAGCCAAAGCCAAATTTCCATCGACGGCTAATCAAGTTCGAAAGTTCCAGACGCGGGCGGAATCCGTAAGACGACATCCCGTAAAAACCGGCAAGCCTGAAAGTAATTTCCATCTGGTTCACGTAACTGAGAGTCAACTCCCCATACGCATTTGCGCCAATCACGTTAGAGCCAAATCCACCAGCGGCGACATCAATAGTCGGGTGCACGCCCACATCAATCAAGAGTCCGCCATCGGGCTGCATGCTCAACGAGACTGTATCGTAAGGAGCCTTGGCCGAAATGGCGTAGGCAAAATTTCGAGGGGCGACAAAGCCCGTATCGTCAGGATTCCAGTAAGACAACACAGAGGAATGGTGCTCCGCCGAAAGGCTATCGAACACCGGATTGAATTCAAACCACGGGTCCGAAGTTTGCTTACTGGTGTATTCCCTGCGTCCATCGACCACCGGAATAATCTCGCGCAAGCGGCTTTCCACGGCCGAAAAACCCGCCTGGATCATGGACTTGCGAGACGTATCGCGAATGGAATGTGCCCTCACAAAGATTCCCTGGTCGGAGAGTTTGGACAACATATTCTTCTTCAGGGTTTTCATTTCCGGCTTTCCGCCAAGTTCATAGCGGATGGGGTCTGCAACAACAATCAACGAGGCCTCTTGCTGATTTTTAGACAGCGGGAGCGCCAAGTACGGACAAAGTTCACCAGACTTATCGTTACCCGCAAGCGGGAGAGAATTCACAATATCAGCATACGACGGATTTTCGATAACGCCATCGCACGTCTGGAGCGTAAAGGGGATACGGTAGGAGCCACGTTGGCGGTAAAGCGATTCTTCAAAGCGGAGCCGCGAAAGCGAGCGTTCAATGGAAGCGGTATCCGGGACAAGCGCATGCATACTGCGATAGACGTTTCCCGCAGAATCCGCATAGAACGAGAACCTCTGGCGAAGCGACGGAAGTCCATCCACCGAAACAGGCAAACGGAAGGCATCGTGTTCCGTCTTAGCGTCAATTTCGTTGACTCCCAAATAGTCAGCGACATGCGGATCCATCATCAAGCGCTGGATATCGTCAATCGAGACGCCGAGCGACCAAAGTGCACCCATCCAGGCACCCCACGAAGTTGCAACAATGGAATCCACGGGAATCTTGTATTCTTCCAGTGCATACAAGGCGCCCAAATGGAACCAGGGAGAACGATCGCCGCCACCAATGTAAAGCACGGACTTGGTCTTTTTGGCCTGTAGCGAATCGGGCACCAACTGCATGGCGCTCAAAAGAGTTTCATCAGCGGAATGTGCCGCCTGGGCAGGCGCCACATAAACAGCAGCAATCGCCACTGCCCAAAGGAGCGTTTTTTTAAGCCAGCCGTGCGGGGTTGGAAACATACCTACCTGCCTCTTCGGCAGTCACATAGTTAGAGCGAACAAGTTCTGCCAAGCAATCGTCCATCAAGAGCATGCCTTCAGATGAAGAGGAAGCCATCACGGACGTGAGCTTGAACTGTTCGCCGCTGCGAATGTGAGCAGCCACGTTTTGCGTGTTAAAAAGGATTTCCCAGGCCGAAACGGCGCCACCGCCTTCAGCTGCAGCGGGCAAGAGTCTCTGCACGACAACAGCCTTGAGAGATGCCGCAAGCATGGTACGGACAAGGTCACGGTTTTCAGGAGAAACACCAGAAAGGAGCGCATCGATAACGCCAACGGCGTTACCCGCCGTCACGTTCAAGACAACCAAGGCGCCAGACTCTGCGGCACGCAAAATGGAAATCAACGACGAGCCGTCAAAATCGCCAAGCCAGAAAAGGTCTGTACCGCTGCGGAGGCCCTGTTCCAGTTTTTCGGAGGTCGAGCCGACCGTATTCACAAGCTTTAAGCTTTCGCCGGTTTTCACAGGCAATTCATGGCCTTCGTCCAAATCGCAGAATCGCAAAATGCCAAAACTGCACATTGCAGAGACGTAAGATGTTGCCGTTACCGTTTTCCCAGAGCACGCAGGACCTGCAAAAATCACGAGACCGGAACTGAGACCGAGCAAGCTATCAAGCGAGGCGGGCGCGCCAAGAGATGTAAAATCCGGACATTCCGCCATAAGCGGGCGGAAAATTGCCGCATTGCCAAGCGCTTCGCGGAAGTACTTCACGCGCCACTTGGTGTTTACCCAAGGGCCACCGACAAACGTACCCGACTCGCCATCGAGCGCGCCTAAAAACTCAAGCAGAGAACCAAACGGGAGTGCTGTAGATTCGGGGACCGCACAGACGCGGCCAGCAAAGCGGACCGCCGAAGGAGCGCCCTCGGTCACAATCAATTCGCTTGCCCCGATGTTCAAGGCGTATTCCAAAAGAGATTCAATTTCTGATGCCATGATGAACCTCGCTAAACCTTGCGGTAAGACGCAAAACGGCGGCTGTCGTTTGCACGTTTCCAGGCTTCGCTGCCTTCGATGTAACCGGATTCTACGCACATCTGCAAAGAATCGTCGAGCGTAATGCCTTGATCTTTTTGGTTGCTAATCGCAGAGAGGATCTGCGACACATCGCACTTGCGGATCATGCCCGCAATCGTCGACGTGACTTTCATCGCTTCGGTTGCAAGCACAAGACCCTGGTTTTGCACAGCAGGAATCAAGTGCTGCACGATGACGCCCTTGAGTTGTTCAGCAAGTGAGCATGCAAAGGCACTGCGGTTCTCGCTCGGCACGGACATGAGGAGGCGCGAAAGAAGCGCGTTGATATTGTTACCGCTCGCGACCGCAAACACGAGAGCGCCCGCGTTCGAAGCCTGCATGAGCAGGGAAAGTTCTTCCATCGTTTCGAGATGGTCAAAGAGAATCACGTCAGCGCCGGTGCGGATGGCGAGTTCGATGCCAGCGGCACCGGAGCGCACATGCAAGCCGACTTCGCGCTGGGCAATGGAGCCGTTCGGATTCTGGAGCAAGCGTTCAATCGGCTTTTCGACCGTCTGGATGAACACCTGGCGATTCGCGGCGATGCACTCGGCAAAGGCGTTCATCGTCGTGGAGCGGCCGCTCGACGACGGGCCCGCAATGAGCACAAGCCCGCTATTGAGCGTTGCAAACTGCATGCTGAATTCGGGCAAGTAAAGATTCTCGAGTGCCACCGATTCCATCGGAATGATGCGAATGGAAATGCTCGGCGTGACGTCGTTCCACGTCACGGAAATACGGGCACGGCCAACACCCGGGAGACCCATAGTCTTACTGAAATTGCGGCCGACCACAATCTTGTAGCCGTCTGCAAAACCTTCGGCCGCTTCGGTCAGGCGGTCCATCAAATGCGTTTTTTCGAGCACCTTTTCGGACGCGATAAAAAGCGTGCCGGACTGGCGCATAGTAATCTGGCGGTCGGCGTAAAGATAAACGTCCGTGACGTTAAACTTGCGGGCGTAAGCGATGATTTTTGCAAGCGGTGTAATCGGGTGCAAAACATCAGGAGCTTCAACGGCTTCGCCTTCGCCGGTAGCAACGGCGAACTGCGACGGAAGTTCTTCGGTCGCAGTTTCTTCGGCGGGCGTTTCGCTTTCGACCGGAACTTGCACGCTCGCCATGCTCGTCGTTTCGAGGCCTTCGACCTTTTCGATGACAACCGTCGAAGAAGAGGCTTCGCCGTAAAGGCTGCTATTGCCTTCAATCTTTATAGCGGGTTCTTCCGCCGGCTGCGGAGCAGGCGCGGCAGAAACTGCTGGAGCGGTAGGCGCAGGTTGCGCGGGAGGCACAGGATGTGCCGGAGATGAGGGCTGTGCTGGCGTTGATGCGGCGGAATGCGCGGGAGCGGCAGCAGACGGGGTTGCCGCGGTCTTTTCTGCAGGTTTTGCAGCGGGTTTTGCGTTTTTCGCTTCGAGGTTCTTCACAAACGCAAGAACCTTATCGTACATGGACTGTTTCAAGATTCCCGCACGAACAAGAACCTGACCGATATCCATCGAGTCGGAGATTTCGCCCCAGTGGGCCTTGACCTGGTCCTCGGACACAACCTTGTTGTGCACAAGGACCTTTGCCATGTACTGATTTCTCATAGGAAATCCCTCCGGCTAAACCACCAACTTGCGATGGCCAAGAACACGCCGATATAACCAAGTGCATAGACGCTGTTCCAGAACACGTACATGTCCGGGAGCGCAACCCCATGCACCACATAGTTCGTCACGTTAAAGCGATAAAGTCCAGGGAATACGGCATGAATCACGACCGCAGCCTTCTCAAGAATGGCTGAAGACGTTCCCTGCAGTTCGCCCATACGGCTTGCGAACTTGACCTGTTCCAAGAGCTGGTCGCTCAAGTGGCCCGCAAAGTAAACGCCAAGCGTAAAGAGCGCAGAAAGCACCGTGCTGCTGAAGCTACTGAACAAAAGTGCCACTGCAATCACGACCGCCATTTCACAGAAGATGAGGTAAATTGCAGTCAGGAGGCTCACCGTCGGACTAGAATTTGTAATCCACAGAATCGCATAATAGATTCCCGTAAGAAGCACGAGATGCACAGCGACAACCGCCAAAAGCCCAAAATACTTGCCCACGATAAACGCAGCACGGCTAATGGGTTTTGACAAAAGCGTGAGCACCGTGCGCCGCTGGATTTCCTTTTGCACAAGGCTAATGCCCACAAAGATGGAAATCAGAAGGCCCGAAAGGCTCATCACAGAAAGCGTCGTAGACTTGATGACGTAGGCGCGGTCAAACACCGACCACTCGCCAAGCACAATGCTAAAAAGCGTAAGCGCAATCGCCAAAAAGCCAATGTTATAAAGAATCTTGTCGCGAATAGATTCGCGGAACGTATTGAGGGCAATAATGCCGATATGCTTAAGCGTCTGCACGGGCAATTTCCTCCGTCAAAATATCTTCGAGACTCGGACGCTTGTGGTCCATCTTTTCTACGGCAATCCCGTTTGAGAGGCAGAAGCCGAGCAAACGGTCGCGGGCAACATCGTCGGCGCAGATGTATTCTTGCGGATGGCCCGTTGCAGAAACGCCTCGCGGCAGGTCGGCACCGAGAATCGCTTCGCGCGTGCGGATATGGTATTCGACACCACAGGATTCCGTAATGTCATCGACAGTCCCTTCGCGGACAATCTTGCCATCGACAATCATCGCCACGCGGTGGCTGATGCTTTCCACGTCGCTCAGCAAATGGCTCGAATAGAAAATCGTCACGCCATCGCGGTTGAGCTGCTGGATGGCCTCGCGCACGTCGCGACGACCCATCGGGTCGAGGCCACTCATCGGTTCATCGAGAATCAAAAGCTTCGGCTTTCCAAGAATCGCCTGGGCAATGCCCACGCGCTGCATCATGCCCTTGGAATACGAACGCAAGCGGCGGTCGATCCAGTCCTTGTTCGCGTGCAAAAGTTCAAGCGCCCAGCCAATGCGGGATTCGAGTTCCGCGCCCTTGAGGCCCACAAGCTTTCCGTAAAAACGCAAAAGTTCACGGCCCGAGAGGTAATCGTAAAAATACGGCTGTTCCGGAGAATAACCGATGTACTGGCGACTCTTCACATCGCGCGGGCTGATGCCGTTCACAAGCACCTTGCCCGAATCAAAATTCAAAAGTCCCGTCAGGACCTTAATCGTGGTGGACTTGCCCGCCCCGTTAGGTCCAATAAATCCATACACCTTGCCCGCTTCGACATTGAAGCTCACGTCCTTGAGCGCAAGCTTCGGCTTCATGGTAAAGCCACTGCGATACGTCTTGTGCAGGTGCTCAATTTCAATCATCAAATCACTCATACACGCAATCACTTGTTAGAATTTTCTTCAGAATCGCTAGCCGCATCTTCGCTAGACACATCATCAGAATCGCCGAGACCAGCCGCCTTATAGGATTCTTCAATTTCACGACGGCGGCGATCCGCCTTTTCCTTTTTGTTGATGAAAAAGTAAACGACGGCACCGATCAAATACACGATAATGCCCGAATAGAAAATCGGGTTGATAGACCTGCCTTCAAGACCAGGGAAAACGTTCAAGATAATTTCGTGGCCAAAAAGCGAAAGCAGCACCAAGATAAAACCGAGCGCCCTGAGCACATGAGTGACAATCACAATTTTCTGCATCGTAAACCTCTAAACGATGCCGTACAACCCGCACGGCATTCACATTTTGAATATATGTATTTATAGATGAAAAAGGCGAGCTAAATCGCGAATATCGTGCGTTTTTCGCGAAATACACGCAAAAAAGGCCTTGCGGCGGGATGCCACAGGGCCTTCTTGTTATGATTCAGCTAAGAGGATTGTGTTTTAGCGCTATTTTACTTTGACGCAGCGGACGGAGGCAGCGATGGTCTTGTTGTAATGTTCGTACGTTACTTTGTCCTGTACGCGGACCATCACGGCGCGGGATTCGTCGAATTCATCAGCAGTCCAGAAGCTTGCGCTCACGTTTTCGTCGGCGAACTTGCCATCGTAATAGCGGAAGCCATCCTTACCGATGTTGAGAGCCTTAAGGTCGGCCTTTTCGAAGTCAGCCTGTTTCGGGAGTTCCCAACCTGTGGGGCATGCGTCCTTGGCGGATTTCCAGTCATAGAGGCGGCCATACTTTTTGCAGTTGTCGAGATTATTGCCGTAGCAGTAGCTGGAATCGAAATTCACAAGGTTAGTGTTTTCGGCCATCCACACGCGGTCACCTGTTTCGACGGTGGAGTAGGTCTGGCCTTGGCATTTGAGCGTCTTGGCGGATTCATCGTAATGGCAGTTTTCAACTTTTTCGCATGCAGTAATTGCAATTGCGGTTACAAAAAGAGCCAATACGGCAACGAACTTGAACTTCATATGTTCAATCTCCTTAAGATTGTTTTTTTTTGAATTTTTCAAGAGCTCTTTTTTTCGGGCACAAATGTAGATGGAATTAGCCGTTTTGACTAATACTTTCTTTCGATTAGATTCATAATTAAAAATTATGAATTAGGGTTTTTCTATAAGGAGCTACCCCTTTACATGTATTGCGGCGGCGAATTCTTTGAGAAGTGCAGGATCGTTGACTTTTTCCCAAAGGGTGCCTGTGACGATGATCTGGGCGCCTGCGGCAACTCGGACGGCCGCAGTCTGCGGGTCCTTGATTCCACCACCGGTGATAATCGTCATTTCAGTTGCCTTGCGAGTGTAGGCAATGTGTTCGACCGGCACAGGTTCTTCTGCACCACTGCCTGCTTCGAGGTAAACGTAGCGCATGCCCATGAGTTCTGCGGCGATGGAGTTCACCATGCTAAGTTTCGGCTTGTTGGCCGGCACCGGCATCGTGTTGCTGATGTATTCGACCGTCGTGCGCTTGCCACTGTTGATGAGCTGGTAAGCCGTCGGGATTGCTTCCATGTTGAGTGCACGCACGAGAGCGCCACCACGCACCTGTTCGTCAATGAGGTAGTTCGGATTGCGACCACTCACGAGCGTCATGAAGAGCATGGCATCAAAGCCAGGAACAACCTGAGAAGCGCCACCCGGGAAAAGAATCACCGGCAAGTCGACAGCGGCCTTGAGGGCTGCGACCTGTTTCGGGAGCGTAAAATTGCCGAGGTAAGAACCGCCGACCAAAAGCAAGTCCGCACCATTTTCTGCAGCCATCGTACCTGCCTTGACAAAGGCGGCCTCGTCCGAAGTATCCGGATCCAAGAGCACAGCAAAAAGTGCACCGCGCTTTTCGATATCAGCATTCAAACGGAGTTCAGTCTTACCAGGTTTCATAACAATTCCTTTTAACGCACCATGTGCAATACAGAGTAAAGATACAATATTTCCTCAAGAAGATTCCCGGTCAAGCCGGGAATGACGATACAAAAGCGAGTGCGTATGCCGACCCCGGAATAAATCCGGGGTGACTATTCAAAAAAAAGGAGACGGACCGAAGTCCGCCTCCCCTCTTTTCCTCCTCACATAGTAAGGGTATTAGAATCATCTGTAGTAACGCCCGTCATAATTGCCTCCTGCCCGTTAGTTTTTGACGCAGCGAACACTTATGCGTACATCCGGATCATCAGACACATTGTAATCAATCGGCTTCCAGTTATCCATTGTAAGTACCCATACCGACCACGCACCTTTGTATTCCTGATCTAAAAATGTCATATACTCCACCGTAATATCGCCAAATCCAATCTGGTGCAAATACTGTGAGGCGTACCATCCAAAGCCCTCATAAACCTCAAATTGTTCCCTGCAATCCTGAGAATAACATTCACCACTTTCTTTTTCGGCAAAGTAAAATACTCGAGACCATTCCTTACGAGTCGGGATATGCCACCCATCCGGGCAAATACCCTGGAAATGCCCATTATCCATTACAATCGAATCGCCACCAATGACGTCAGAAACAGCGTATCCCGCATAAGTTTCCCAATACGAGGAATCACGCGAATTGATGTATTCTTTAAATTCACCATCGCGGCCCTGATTTTTAACAAAGAAAGCCGAATCAATTCCCAAAACAGGCTGAACAAGCGAATCGCTATACCTCAGGTTTTCAGCAAGCCAGGTATAAGTTGAATCCTCGAAACTGTACGTCACCGTATTATAGACTTTTCCATCGCGAGCATCCGTCATCGTCCCTTTCGTAACAGAGAAAGCCTCTTCAATTTCTTCCGGGGTATTCTTATCCAAAATAGTCCACGCGCCCGAAACACACGTAATATCCTTAAACAGCTTTGACTCGCACGGAAGTTCTACAGTACGCCCTTCCGATTTCGCAGTACACGCCCCAAGTTCATAAAGGGTTGCCAAGAAACCATCCAAGAATGCGGGATTTCCAGAGCCGGATTTCATACGGACTCGGAACGAATACGCTCTCGCTGCGAAAAAGTCCCTTATCGAATCTACAGACGTAAACGTTCCCGACGCCCCAAACACATCAGCAAGTTCAACCGGTGAATTTGTCCGTCTCCAATAAGACGTAAACGCATTCATATAAAGCATCGCAGTTTCATATTTAGAATATGCGGGATACCTTCCTTTATCGAAATAAAAACTACCATTAGGCAAGCCAAAAGCACTGAGAATTTCACGATCGGCCTGTTGTTTTGCAGCCGCGAAGTCCATTCCTTGACGGACAAGATAACGCAAGCGAGCGGCCTCCAAATAAGTCATGATGTTGATATCAACGCCACCAGAATCCCGCACATCAACGATTATGCTATACGTTATCGGATACTCTCCCCAAATTTCATCATAGGCATCAAAAGACCATGTTCCGTCCCACGTCCAAGAACCATCTTCAACGTAAGGCGCGATTTCAAGCATGACATACGGGCTGTTCAGCGAAACGCTGTCAAAACGGAATTCGCCGTCATAACCGTTGCACTTGGCAAAATAAAACACGCCTGTCGTATCCAAAGTCACCGAATCCAATTCAGCCATTCTTATAATCGTACCTTCTTTCGCGGCTACACTCCACGTGTTCATGGCAGAACTATCAACGACTTCAGTACTTTCAACATTACGAGCTAGCATTTTTGCACCACCCGTCACGTTTATATTCGGAAGCAAAGCCTCAACAGCGGGTTCCTCGGAAGAGCCTCCTAAATAGCTCGTTTCTTCAGTGGAACCGCCCATAGAGCAGCCTACAACCATCACAGCGAAGAACGTAGCGATAGCAAAGTTCAAGATTATACTCAAGCCCGCAATCAGGAACAATCGCAAGTTCGTCTTTTTACAGACAAGTTGTCCGCAATTTTTTGAGTAATTCATGATATCCTCCTAACCCTTTTTAACACTCTTTTTTGTCAACGGGAAAAACTGAACGTTTAGTCGGTAGACCTCGTCCGTTTCGTCATCGCGCGTGGCAATCGCAATGATGCGCTTGCGGAATGCAGCGATTTCCTCAACAATTTCATCGTAAGCAGATTGCGTGATACCGAGCGTGAGGCCAGAAAAATGGCGTTGATCTTGCGGCACACCTTCAATAGTTTCAAGTGCGAACTCGCCCATCTGGCGATGCATCCCGCGGACAGCCACAGGAGTCACATCCATAGGTCCTGTCGTTACGGATTTTTCAGTTTGGACATAATTGCCGTTTTCGTCTTTTTGCAACAAGTTCGCCTTGATCAAGAAACTCAGCGATTCAGAGACTTCGGCGGCAGTGATTTCCGGGCGGCAGGCTTTGGCAAGCGCAAGCGGTTTTGCGCCAGGCATGGCAGGGGCTAGTTCACGGAGTACCGGATTTTTCCAGCTATCAAAATAACGGAAGGAATCTCCCTCAAGAACTCTTACTTTATGGATGTCAGCGATAGCGAGCATTTTGTTGAAAATGGACTTTTTCTCTTCGTCCGTTTTCGCATGGTCGAACCTGACCATTTCGCAAAAGTAATCCAGTTCGTAATTTGCAAGGCCCATCGCAGATGCCACTTGACCTGCAGTTTCTTCGCTCAAGTTAGAGCGGCCTTCACTCACGTATTTTAGGAACACCGGCGACGAAAACCCTGCCGCCCGCGTAAAAGTTTGCCAAGTAAACGCGGATTTTGCCTTTTTCTCGGCGTAATAATCCGCGATGTACTGGTGATAGTTCGTGTACTCTAGTACATCCTTCATCGTATCCTCCCAACAAAACAACCTCTTGATCCGAAGACCCGTGTCGTTTCTAATTTGAAATATAGCCTACAAAATCTAAAAAGTCAATAGTTTTGTGATAAATAATTCACGTTTTTAAAGAAATTTAAGCATTATTATCATTTTTTATAAAAATTAAGCAATTTTAAGGATATAAATAAAATAACTTAACATTCATAAAACAAGAAGGTGATCCCGGCACAAGGCCGGGATGACAGAGCACAAAAAGAAGGCGGGGCGAACCCCGTCTTCCCTTTCCTCCTAACAAATAATTTTTATGCAGTTTTAAATGGTTTAGTTTTTGATGCAGCGGACAGCGGCAGAAGTATTCGGTGCATAAGGGCTATAATTATACCCCTCACTTTCTATTCTTTTCACAAAGGCATGCATATCCGCCAACCCTAAACTAAAACCATCAGGTTTCCAATTGAAAATTTCCAATTCATACAAAGGCACATCCGCTAAAACAAACTCGTTAGTGTACCCAAAGGTTATGAAATACACAAGACGAAGTTCTTCCTCAATGCTAGCCTGAACCCAGCCTTTCAAATCAAATCCCGTCGCAACAGCATCATAAAGCGCCGGCAAAACGTCATTTTGATCAACACCATATCGTTCACCCATATTCCGCAACAACGTTTGCCAATCTTCAAATGTCGGGATTCTCCACCCATCCGGGCAAACGCCCTGATACGCATTATGATTTGACGGCGTGATATAATCTGTATAATTCCAAGTCCAAGCATTTTGAGAATAATCTCCAAATGGATCTGACTCCGACTTCGCAAAATACGTTGTATCCCCAAGAGAATCAACAGAATATACCTTCACTTCATCGTCTCCAATATTCATTGCGGCTTTCCACTGATACGCATGTCCATACACCCCGCAATCCGCCATTCTATAATCTTCCTGATGGTAGTAGCAGTCGATGCTCCCAGACAAATTCGCTCTTAACGAACTATCAACACTCAAAGATGTGGTATCCACAAAATCAAGATTTTCCGCCATCCAAGTTTGCGAGACATCGCCCCAATTATACGTCACCGTCTTATAAGTTTTTCCATCTCGATTATCCGTCATAGAACCCATGGTATGTTCAATCGTTTTAAATCCCAAAGTCCACTTAGCGGAGCGGCAAACTACAGACACCTTACCTTCAAGGGCATTGATTTCAGCGGCTGCATTTTCGCGAGCATCCGTACACTGGCCAAGGTCATTCAATCGAGCCATATAGCCAACCTTATAGTCTATCATTTTTTTCGAATTCAAATAATATTGTTCTCGAATTTCGCCTCGCCCAACAAATAATTTCGGCGGCACCGCATAAACAAGCATAGGATCCATCCCACGAAGATCTTTAAGCATACTAGATTCGCTCATTCGAACCAGCTCATTCACAAAAGCCAACTCAGAATTTCCGTCGTTTAAATTTTCAAATCCGCCGAAATATTCATATATGCCAAGATTTTCAAGGATTTCATGTTCAGCCATTTTACCCGCTTCTGCAAAGGATTTTCCTTCAGCGAAATACTTTTGCAACAACGGCATCTTGGAAGTAGTGAGAGAGCTTACACTTACTTTTTTCACATCTCTCAAATCCACAACAGCCTTCAACTCCTGCGAAAACATACGACGGTCACGCGAACTATCCACCATGCTTGCCGGCCTAGACGCATTACGCCCATAGAAAGCTCCACGTTCTCGACAATTTTCTACATAGCACGAATCCAAGGTTTCAATCAGCACATACGGGCTATTTAGAGCTAGCGACTCAAATGCAAAACGACCACTATCATTATCAACGGTATCCACAAAAGAACGGCCCGTTTTTTCAAGCGTCAACGAATCCAATTCATAAACAGAAACAACCGTTCCCTTAGCAGCAAACACAGAACCATCGTTCTTCAAAGAATCCTCCGATCCGTTCTCGTCCGCTGTCGACATCAGCAACGCAGGATACACATCGCCCACGCGACCCACCAAAGCATAGACACCTTGTTCTTCCGTGTAGCCGCCGTCTTGCGCAAGCGGAGAAACGCTAGGTTCATCTGAGCACGCCGCAAACATAAAGGCCAGCAGCATAGCCATTTTGCAGGCAACCAGCCCGCTAAACTTAGAGTAATTCATGTTTCCTCCTAACCTTTTTTATTAATACTTTTGTTTGTCATCGGAAAGAGCTGCACATTTAAACGGTAGACATCGTCCATACCGTCATCTTGCGTCGCAATCGTAATAATCCTCTTGCGGAATTCAGCTATTTCCTGAACAATTTTTTCGTAGGCATCGCGCGTGATACCGAGCGTAAGGCCTGAGAAATGGCGTTCATCTTGAGCAACGCCTTCAATGGCTTCCAAAGCAAACTCACCCATCTGGCGATGCATTTCGCGAACCGCAATCGGAGTCACCTCCATCGGCCCTGTCGTCACGCCTCTTTCGGTCTGCTTGTAATTTCCGTCTTTATCTTTTTGGAGCAAGCCCGCCTTGACGAGAAAATTCAACGTTTCCGTCACCTCGGCGGCTGTAATTTCTGGGCGGCAGGCACGGGCAAGCGCAAGCGGCCTTGCACCGGGCATCGCTGGGGCAAGTTCACGGAGTACCGGATTTTTCCAGCTTTCAAAATAGCGGAATGAATCGCCTTCGATGATTTTCGCCTTGACAGAATCTGCAATTGAAAGCATTTTGCCAAAAGCGGCCTTTTTCTCGGCATCCGTTTTTGCGTTGTCAAACTTGACCATTTCGCAAAAGTAATCTTGTTCGTAGCCAGCAAGATGCATGGCCTGCGCCACGCGCAGTGCAGCCGCATCGCTCAAGTTAAGCTTACCTTCGCTAGCATACTTCAGATGAACTGGCGAAGAGAATCCCGCCGCACGCGTGAACTCCTGCCAAGTGAATGCGGATTTGGCCTTTTTGTCGGCGTAGTAATCCGCAATATACTGACGATAACTAGTGTATTCTAGTATATCTTTCATTGTTTCCTCCTAACGTAAACAGCATCTCGACTTACAGGTCCGTGCCGTTTACAGAATCAAATATAAATCACAAATTTTAAAAAGTCAATAGTTTTATCATAAATTTTTAGCGTTTTTAGTAAAATTTAAGCAATTTTTATCATTCATTAAAAATTTTAGTCATTTTTCACAATATAAACAAAATAACCATCATTTCTACAAAACGAGATGCCGATCCCGGCACAAGGCCGGGATAACAACGCAAAAAAAAGAAGGCGGGCCGAAGCCCGTCTTCCCTTTTCCTCCTAACATAAATAGTCTTTATGAGTTCATTGCATTTTCTTCCGAAGTACTTCCCATCATTTTGTTCCTCCTCACAATTATTTACAATTCGCTTTATTTCTTTATGCAACGAACAAAAGCCGAATAAAAGTTGTCAACAGGCGTAAAGAACGTCGTCTCTGGACCAACACCAACACCAAGCATGTTCAACGGCATGCCCGCATTTTTTCCATAGAAAGTAAGCGAATAAATGGGCGCATCTGCCACAATAAACTGAATCCACCAAGAACTGCTTATAGACATCCATCCAGTCTCTTCCTCGACAAAGATTTCCTCAACGACTTTTTCCATTCCAAAACCGGTCGCCTCATCATCGTAAAGGACGACGCCCGATTCAAGAGAATCAACACCATAGGCATCTCCCATAATTTGCAACAACTTTTTCCAATCGTCCGCCGTGGGAATTCGCCACCCATCAGGGCATACACCTTGATAGTCATCCTTATTTTTATCCGCCATGTATTCGACATAACCATACGACCAATCAGGACCCGGCAGATATCTACCACCATACATAGATTGACAAGTTTCTTTCACACTTTTTAGACACTCATCATCATGGTCGTCGCACTTCAACATTTTTTCTTCAACACAGTCCATTACGGAGTCATAATCGCCTGGAATTTTGCGAGACCAGGTATACAAGGTATCACAATGCTGTTGAATCCGATATTGTTCATTCGCGCAAACCATATCTTCAGATGGGCACTCTTTTATTTGAGCATCGTAGCATTGCTGTTCCAAGAACAACGTATCGCCATTCGGTTCAACGGCATATACCCTAAAGTCTTTTTCGCCGATACCCATTGCGCCAATCCACGAATAATAACGGCCATACAATTTACACCACGGATCATAAACCTTACACAACGAATGTCCTGGCAAATTTGCCTTCAACGCGCTGTCAGCAATCAACGACGTATCCGCGAAATTCAAATTCTCGGCCATCCATGTCTGCGAAACGCCATTCGCATCATACGTCACCGTTTTATAAACTGTTCCATCGCGAGGGTCCGTCATTGTGCCTTTTGTATAATCCATCTTTTTAAAGCCCAACGTCCACTTTCCAGAGCGGCAGACAATTGTAATAGGCGCACCATAATAATCTTCTATAGATTGCATTTCACCTTCACGCGCTTCCGCGCATCGTCCAAATCCATGTTCTTTCGCATAATAACCCACTCGATAATTGTTCATTTTTTCCGCATTTCGATAAAGGCGTTCAACAGCGCCGCCTCTCTTAGCAATTAATTTGGGCGAAATAAACAACAAGGATTTATAAAATTCATGAAGATCCATGTGAACTTTAAACGCAGAATAAGGCTGCAAATCACCGACCATTTCTTGTAAAAAAGGCAAATCCGAATTTTCATCGCCACCTTCTTCAAAGGCACCCAGGCTCTCGTAAACGCCATAACTTTCAAGGATTTCGCTTTCGGCTTTATCGCTTGCAGTAGCCGCATCCATCCCCTCGGCAACATATTTCAACCAAAGCGGAACTTTCTTGTTCGTCAACGAATTCACGCTGATCTCTTTGATTTTTCGCAAATCAACAATGGCTCTTGCCACTTCCATATATATAACATTATTCTCTGTTGCATACACGGAATCCCAATCCGCGCGTTGGCGACATGTCGGGCAGCTCAAGGAATCAAACGATCTTTGATTTTCAATCAACACATAAGGGCTTTGCAAAGAAACATCTTCGAACGAGAAACGACCATCTTTGTTCTTCAACGAATCAGTAAAACTACGGCCAGTTTTAGCAAGCGTCACAGAATCCAATTCAAAAACAACAACAATCGAGCCTTCTAGTGCAATCAAAGCTTGGCCCGAGACCGCCCCCGATTCCTTTGCACGAAGCATCATTGGAATAACATCGCCAATTCGCCCATTCAAAACATATGCGGTTTCTTCTTCGGCGCCACCCATCGAGCCAAGTGATTTGTTTTCGTCTGAGCAAGCCGCCAAAAGGAGCGCCATCAGCGCAGCCAAAGTAATCTTGTTGAAATTCATAGTTTCCTCCTAGTCTTTATTAGCACTCTTTTTGGTCATCGGGAAGAACTGCACATTCAGACGGTAGACCTCTTCCGTTGCAGTTTCACTTGTCGCAATCGCAATGATGTCCTTACGAAATTCGGCAATTCTCTGCACGATTTTTTCGTACGCTTCGCGAGTGATACCAAGCGTAAGGCCCGAGAAATGACGTTCGTCCTGAGGGACGTTTTCAATGGCGTCGAGTGCAAACTCGCCCATTTGACGATGCAACCCGCGAACGGCGAGCGGTGTAAATTCCATCGGGCCAGTGGTCACGACTTTATCGGTTTGAGCGTAGTTCCCATCTTTATCTTTTTGGAGCAAATTCGCCTTGACCAAGAAACTCAGCGATTCAGAGACTTCGGCAGCGGAAACTTCGGGGCGGCAGGCACGCGCCATCGCCAAAGGCTTTGCGCCAGGCATGGCAGGAGCGAGTTCACGGAGCACCGGATTTTTCCAGTCTTCAAAAAAGCGGAAGGACTCGCCATCGACGATTTTCGCCTTATGGGACTCTGCAATCGAGACCATCTTGCTGAAAGCAGCGCGCTTATCGGCATCGTTCTTCGCATGGTCAAACTTGACCATTTCAACAAAGAATTCGCATTCGTAATCGGTGAGATTTATGGAGCGGGCCAAGCGATCGGCCGCAGATTCGCTCAAGTTGAAGCGACCCTCGCTCACGTATTTAAGGTAGACCGGCGAAGAGAAACCTGTTGTTTTGGCGAACTCCTGCCAAGAAAACGCAGTCTTCGCCTTTCGATCGGCGTAGTAATCCGCGATATACCGGCGGTAGTCCGTATATTCTAGTATATCTTTCATTTTTCCTCCTAGCAAACAACCTCTTTGTGCCGGTTCGTTTGTTGTTAATCTAAATATAACTCATAAATTTCCAAAAATCAATAGTTTTACAATATGTTTTGCTTATTTTTACAAGAATTTAAAGGATTTTTGATACATATACAAAAATTATATAAATCAACAATACGCCAAATATTATAGAAATAACCTACTATATTTACTTCATGGACTTTTTCACGAAAATCGATATTCCGGTTGCCGATTGGCAAATCGACTATAATTCTAAGCTCGCTTTTTTCGGGTCATGCTTTGCAGACAATATTTCGGCGCAGTTTGCATCGCGAAAATTCAACGTTTTAGCAAATCCGTTCGGAACGGTTTACAATCCGCTTTCGGCGGCGATGCAGATCAAGGCTATTGCGAACGGGAAAAAATTTGGAGGTCCCGAAATTTTTCAGGACGCACGCGGTCCGTGGCACTGTTGGGATGCGCATAGTTCACTTTCTGCAGCAACACGTGAAGAGTGCATTGCAAAATTGGACGAAGCCACAGCTAAAGCACATGAGTTTTTGCAGAAAGCCGATACCGTATTTATTACGCTCGGAACTGCGTTTGTGTACTTTTTGAGAGAAAACGGGGTTGCCGTTTCGAATTGCCATCGGCAAGACCCGAGAATGTTCATCCGCAAAATGATTTCCGTGGACCATGCGGCAGAAGCGCTGAAAAGCATCGTGCATGATTTGCTGAAGTTAAAAAATGACCGAATCGGCGAGAATCGCGAATTTCACATTGTCTTTACAGTTTCACCGTTACGGCATTTGAGCGACGGCGCTCACGAAAACACACTTTCAAAAGCGACATTGCAACTCGCAATAGAAAAGGTCACAAGAGAAATCGTCACAGAGCCCGCGACAACCATCAGTTATTTCCCGAGTTACGAGATTGTGATGGACGAACTGCGCGACTACCGCTTTTACGATGACGACATGATTCATTTGTCAAAGACGGCAGAAGGCTACATCTTTGAGCGCATGGCAGAAACGTACTGCAACGAGAAAACGCGCGAAGATATCCGCAAAGTGGAAAAGTTCATGAAAATGGCAAACCACCGTGTCGTTGACTCGCAATCGCCCGCCTCACGAGAATTCGCACAAAAGATTATAGCACAAGCCGAAACGCTCGAGAAAGAAATCACTGGGTTACATCTCAATAACGAGAAATAATGGATTCCCTCCCTTACGGTCGAGGATGACGAGATGAAAAGAAGGCGGGCCGAAGCTCGCCTTCCTCTTTCCTCCTAACAGTATTTCCGTTAAGTTTTCATTGGTTTAGTTTTTGATGCAGCGGACTGCGAACAAGTCAGAGTTAAAAAAGTTGAATCGGACTTTCTTATGGGATGTAGCAGCCAAAAGAGGAGTTTGCTCGCTCTTGCCAACTCGGACAAAACTACCATCTTGATCCAGAACCGAGGCAAATTCATAGTAACCGTATATTATCATTTTCGGCTCAGGAACTCCCGAACCATAGGATTCCACAACTATTCCTTCAATATCCCCAAAGCCACTCGCATCAGCGTGCTTTAACAAGACACCTTGACTTGCCATGTTTTCAATCAAGAGATCCCAATCAGCTTTATTGGGGATTCGCCATCCATCTGGACACACGCCCTGATAAGTTGCAAGTTCCGATTCAGGGATAACACTCGAACTATCAAAATAGATTCCATTTCCATATTTATGGTTGCAATAATCCCACAACGTTTCAGCAGTATCTAATTCATAACATTCATCCGCTTCAGTTCTAAAAAGGCAATATTCAATCCTATTACTTTCATCTTCATACGCACGCAAATCAAACTCAACCGTCAAGCACCGATCTTCAACAGACTCCGTTTTTAGCATCATGTCCTTACCCAACACACGGTCGTAAACATCGGCATTCAACTTAAGAAAAGATTCATCAATATTCATAAACGCAGTCCACTTGTAAAAACGGCCCAGTTTTTCACATGACGGATCGTATTCCCAGCAATTCGTTTTTCCAAGCAAATTCTTTTTCAAGGTACTATCAACACTTGAAGACACCGTATCCGCAAAATTCAGATTTTCGGCCATCCACGTTTGCGTGACATCACCCCAGTTATACGTAACGGTCTTATATGTTTTTCCATCGCGATTGTCCACCATCGTTCCACTTGTGTATGAAGCCTTTTTGGAATCAACCACCCATTTTTTTGACCGGCAGGCGACTGCAAACTTGGGCAATTCATAAAATTCACGAATTGCAATAGTATCTACATCGTTTTCACGCAATTCCGTACATTGTCCCAATCCAACCTTATGAGCCAAATAGCCAACCTCATATTCGAACAACTTTATTGTATTCAAATAATATTGCTGCATTTCTTCTGACGCAGAGAATCGCGACAAAGGCGCAAAGTAAACTTCTTTATAGATCCAGATAAAATCATAACCCAATAATTCATTTTTTATTTCATCTCCACCTCCACGTCCCAAATCGTCAAGTTCAGAAATTTTCAAGTACAATGCCATAACATAATTCAATTCTTCATTTTCCAGGTCTTCAAAGCTTCCAAGATCTTCGTAAATGCCTATGTTTTCAAGAATGTCCTGTTCAGCCTTTTTGCTGGCCTCCGCAAACGACATTCCTTCGGCAAAGTACGCCCGCACTAGCGGGACCTTTTTATTGGACAACGTATTGACGCTTATCTTCTTATACTTTTTCAAGTCAACAATAGCGCTCCTCAAAACCGGATATTTTTGCGATCCATATACACTCGCCGCTCCTGTTGAATCAAATTTCGTAGGAAGATAGGTCGTAAAGCCCCACGCACCAGCACGCTCAAGACAATTATTGGTGATGCAGGAATCAAGCGTTTCAATCAATACATACGGGCTATTCAAGGTAAGGTTTTCGAACGAAAAACGACCATCATCATTATCAATCGTATCGACAAACGTACGACCTGTGGCCGCAAGAGATGACGAATTCAGTTCGTAAATAGTCACAACGGTTCCTTTCGCAGCATACAGGGAACCTTCATCATTTTGGATATTTGCCGAGCTATTGCCTTCCTTCGCAAGCAACTTGGGATACACATCGCCCACGCGTCCAGACAAGGCATAAACGCCTGTTTCTTCAACGGTGCCACCGGCAACACCGTTTCCTGAATTTGTTTCCGAGCATGCCGCGAACACAAAGGCGAGCAGCATCGCCATTTTGCAGACAAACTGTCCGCTAATTTTTGAATAATTCATGGTTTCCTCCTCGTTTATTTTTTCAAATCTTGTTTTTGCGTCAGCGGGAAAAGTTGCATATTCAGGCGATAGACTTCGTCTGTGGCGGCGTTTTTCCGAGCAATGGCGATAACTTTTTTACGGCAATCAGCAATTTCTTGCACGATTTCGTCGTAGCCGTCTTTGGTGATACCAAACGTGACACCGGAGAAATTTCGTTTATCCTGAGCCACACCCTCGATTGCTTCAAGCGCAAGCTCTCCCATTTGGCGGTGCATTGTACGGACGGCCAACGGAGTCACTTCCATGCGGCCCGTTGTCAAGGATTTATCAGTTTGTACGTAATTGCCTTCGTCATTTTTTTCAAGGAATCCGCCCTTGACGAGGAAGTTCAGCACATCGCTGACTTCGGCGGCGGTAATTTCTGGGCGGCAGGCATGGGCAAGTGCAAGCGGCTTTGCACCAGGCATTGATGGCGCAAGTTCTCGAATGACAGGATTTTTCCAACTTTCGAAAAAGCGGAACGAATCGCCTTCCAAGATTTTAGCCTTGTGGGAGTCCGCAATTGCAAGCATTTTGTTGAATGCTGCCTTCTTTTCGGCATCCGTTTTGGCATGGTCAAACTTGACCATTTCAGTGAAATATTCGCGTTCGTAATCGACCAAGCGCATGGCATCAGCTACGCGGGCTGTCGCCGTTTCGCTCAAGTTAAAGCGGCCTTCGCTCACGTATTTCAGATAAACACGCGAAGAAAAACCAGCTTCGGTAGCGAACGTCTGCCAGGTAAACGCAGAACTCGCCTTTTTGTCGGCGTAGTAGTCCGCAATATACTGGCGATAGCTCGTATATTCTAGTATTTCTTTCATTTTTCCTCCTTACGACAATCCCTGAATTCTTCAGGATCCGTAAAAAAAACGAATTGCGGTTCTTTTGTCCGTTTCGTTTCTGAAATCAAATATACAACATATTTTTCAAAAACACAATAGTTTTACAACACAAAATATTGATTTTTACAAAATTTTTAAAGATTTTATAAAATATTGCAAAATTTTAAGCATTTTCCACAATACAAATGTATTGTAGAAATGATTTATTGATATAGAAAATGCCGACCCCGGAATAAATCCGGGGTGACAATGTAAAGGGAGATGCCTGCTCGGAGGCGGGCATGACAATACGATGGAATGGCGATCCCGGAACGGAGTCCGGGATGACAATGCAAAAGGAGATGCCCGCTTACTTCGACTGCACTCAGCACAGGCTCCGGCGGGCATGACAAGATAACGAGATGCGCGGGTATTGCGCCCGCGAGCGAGATTTTACTGTTGTTGGGATTGCGATTCGCGCATGCGGCGGCGAGCACGGGAACCTGGGCGGTTACGGCGATGACGGCGACCGCCGTTTTGCGGATTCGGGGTGTTGTCAGCCGGAGCATTTTGTACGGTCACATTCTCGCGATTTTCATTGCGATTGTCCTTGCGACCGCGAGGACCGCGATTATCCTTATGCGAACCTTGTTTATTGCGAGTTTCCGCAGCGCGGGCCTGAGCTTCTTCGCGCGACATGCGACCGCGAGAATTGCGCATCATGCTTTCGGCAGTTTCTTTTTGCGGAGGCGGGAGCTTCTCGTAAATGCTCTGATCGCCTTCCGGGATTTTCACACGAGTAAGCTTTTCAATCCCGCGCAAATCGGATTCTTCGTCCGGAGAGCAGAACGAAATGGCAACGCCTTCCTTGCCCGCACGAGCCGTACGGCCAATGCGATGCACGAACGTTTCATGTTCATTCGGCAAGTCGTAATTGAACACATGGCTCACATCATCCACGTCAATGCCACGTGCTGCAATATCTGTAGCCACGAGCACTCGAATTTGTTCACACTTGAAATTTCCGAGAGCTTCTTGACGGCGGTTCTGGCTTTTGTTTCCGTGAATGGCGGCACACTTGATGCCAGCCTTTTCAAGCACGCGCACAATTTTATCTGCACCATGCTTTGTACGACAGAAGACAAGCACCTTTTTCATTTCAGGATGTTCTGCCAAAAGTTCCTTGAGGAGAGCTCCCTTGCGGCGCTTGTCAATGCGATAAAGTTCCTGACGAATGCGTTCAATCGGAGTGCTCTGCGGAGCAACTTCGACACGCACCGGATTCGGGCGCAAAATCGTCGCTGCAAGTTTCGAAATCTCTTCCGGCATCGTAGCGCTAAAGAACAAATTCTGTCGGTCTTGCGGGAGCATCGAGACAACCTTGCGGATATCATGGATAAAGCCCATATCGAGCATGCGGTCAGCTTCATCGAGCACAAAGAATTCAAGTTTCTTGAGCGATACAGCCTTTTGACCAATCAAGTCCAGCAAACGTCCCGGAGTCGCGACAAGCACATCGACACCGCGAATAAGCTTTTGCTTTTGCGGATTGTCGTTCACGCCACCAAAAATGCACGCCGTCGAAATTGCCGTGAACTGAGCATATTCCTTGAAGCAGTCTTCCACCTGAATCGCAAGCTCACGCGTCGGCAACAAAATCAAAGCACGGCAAGTTTTGGGAGAACGGAACTTCCCGGAATCCAAAAGTCGCTGCAAAATCGGGAGAGCAAAAGCAGCCGTCTTACCGGTTCCCGTCTGAGCAATTCCCAAGAGATCCTTGCCTTCGAGAAGGCTCGGGATGGAACGTTCTTGAATCGGGGTCGGGGTTTCGTAACCAACAGCGCGGACAGCCCGCTGCAACGGATTTGCCAAAGGAAGTTCTTCAAATTTCATACTGCGCAAAGATAGAAAAAGAGAGGCTCACGCCTCTCGAAAAGTTAACGCTTACGGCGATTCATTTCGGCATGAGCGGCATAGAACGCTTCTTTATCCTCGTACATGCGCTCATCAACAGCGTTAATAAAGGCATCCGCACTTTCGTTCTTCATGTCGAACTTGTGGAAGCCAACAGAAATAAAAAGTTTGTAGGGTTTGTCAGTTTCTTTATTGAATTTATCAAAAGAGTGGCGGATTCGAGCAAGGCAATTTTCTATTGCAACGTCATCTTGAGTATTCAACAAAATAATAAATTCATCGCCCGCATAGCGAACTACGCTACCTGCGTTACCCACCGCCGATTTCAGGATTCGGGCCGTTATCACCAACGCATCGTCACCCACCGCATGGCCTAATTCATCGTTGATACGCTTGAACCCATTCAAGTCAATCATGATACCCGTAATGTTCAACTTCGTCCGGTCCGTAAGTTTGTCCAACAGGTAATTCAAATAGGAACGGTTAAAAAGACCTGTCAGTTGGTCATGGTAAATCATCTCGTTCTGGAGGCTCGCAAGCACGCCCGCAATCGAGACGGCGATACTCGTCGGAATCACAGAAATGCCATAATAAAGCGACTGCACCACGCCACCGATGAGAATCGGCGCGAGATAAACCCAAATCGGGAAAAACTTGAGAATGCCGCCTTTCGCGCGCGCCTTGATATAAACCACAACGCTATAAACGACAAACAAGTAATCTACCACTAAGAAGAAAGCGTACAGATCAGTTCTCGAATAAAGGTTGTTCTCGTCGATAGAAAATACAATCGGCGTAAAGATATTTATCAAGAGCAAAGTAATGCCAACGGCAACAATTGAGTCGAGCACAATTCTAGAACGGCGCGGGATTCCACCATTCAAATGGAACGAAAGGAATCGCACCCAGAAAAAGCTTGCAAGCATATTCGCCGCAAAAAGCCACGTACTCGTCGCATAAACGGCAATCTTTGGAACAAGGCCGGGCACGCCCTTCATCGAATAAGAAATCGGATCGGCTATGCAGCTCGTGAGAGCAAGGAACATCATCAATAGCAAATTCTGGTCCGCACGGCTGCGCGTCTGGAAACGCCATAAATTACAAACAATCATGACAGCAATCAGAACTATCCCGATTACGTTTGTAACATAAATGCTTTCTAGATTAAATAACGGCTCCATATTTCCAACCTGCTCCCTAATTATACATTATAATTAGGCAATCTTGGCAATAAGGGTTCCGCAGAAAAACGCTTTTTGCAACAAAAAAAAAGAAGTTTCAAGAAATTATTTAGGACTTTTCTGGCGTCCAAAACTCCCGATAGGGTATTTCACCACCAAAGTTGCCGCCTTGTTGCCGAGGAACTGGATAACCTCCACCATCGCAATGATGATAACGACCGATTCGATCATTACGTCAGTACGGAAACGCTGGTAGCCATAACGGATGGCTAGATCACCAAGACCACCCCCGCCGATTGCCCCCGCCATCGCCGAATAGCCAATCAGCGTGATTATAGTCAAAGTAACACCAGAAATAATCGATGGAAGCGCTTCGGGAATCAACACTTTTCGCACCACCTGACGTTTGGATGCGCCCATGGCAACAGCCGCCTGAATGACACCCTTGTCCACCTCGTTCAACGCCGTTTCGGTCAAGCGCGCAATAAAAGGGGCCGCCGCAATGGATAGCGGAATAATCGTTGCCTCAGTTCCAATCGCCGTACCCAACACCACACGGGAAAGCGGGAACAGCACAATCATCAAAATCACGAACGGGAACGAACGCAGCACATTCACGATACGGCTAATTAATTGATACGGAATAATTTTGGGAGCGATACCGCGCGGGGATGTGACAAATAAGAAAATTCCAAGAGGAAATCCGAGAAGAATCGCGAACAACGTCGAAAAGAAAACCATGACGACAGTTTCCCAAGTCGATTGCAAAACCAATTCTGTTATAGGACTCATCTTTTGTTCACCTCGTAACCTTGAGCCTGCAAATAAGCGATAGCGGAATCCACTGTGATTTCTTCGCGACGGATGTTCGACAAAAATTCACGAGTGATTTCGTGCCTGGGCGAACGGAAAACATCCGACACCGCACCCGTCTCGATAACATAACCTTTGTCTACAACAGCGACATATTGGCAAGCATCGCGCACCACTTCCATCTGGTGCGTAATCATCACCACTGTGAGATTCATTCCTGCGTGGATTTTCTTAATCAAGTCCAGAATTTCGTGAGTCGTCTGCGGGTCGAGCGCACTCGTCGCTTCGTCGCAAAAAAGAATGTTCGGCCGCGGTGCCAAGGCACGTGCAATCGCCACGCGCTGTTTTTGACCGCCCGAAAGTGTTGTAATCGGCGACTTCTCGCGGTCTTCAAGGCCCACAAGCGCAAGCATCTCTTTGACGCGAGCGTCGATATCGCGGCGGTTCCAACCTGCAAGTTCCAGCGGGAACGCCACATTCTTGCCTGCCGTGCGAGAACTGAACAAATTAAAATTCTGGAAAATCATTCCGATTTCGAGCCTACGGCGGTTCAGCTCTTTTTTTGGCAAATGGTCCACACGAACGCCATCGTAATAGACCTCGCCCCTATCGGGAGTTTCTAACAAACTCGCAAGCCGCAACAGCGAAGATTTGCCAGCCCCGCTCTTGCCGATAATGCCGATGATGGAATTATCAGGAAAATCAAGGGAAACATCCTTGACTGCCGTGACGCTTGCGCGTTTTGTCGTGTATGTTTTATTGAGATGTTCGAGCCTAAGCTGCATTGACGCAATCTAAAAAACGGGAACCACTTCGCCCTTGGTGTACTTGCCCTTAATCCAATTCTTGACCTTTTCGCTCTTGAGGGCGTTCACCAAGGCCTGAATCTTTGCAGACTTCTCGTTACCCGCCTTGACCGCAATAACATTCACGTAAGGCGAACTCGCATTTTCAACAAACAAACCATGAGACGATGCATTAAGACCTGCCGGAATCGCATAGTTGCCGTTGATGGCTGCCGCATCCACATCCTGCAAAACGCGCGGGAGCGAAGCAGCCTCCAGTTCCTTGAACTTCAGCTTTTTCGGATTCTCGGTAATATCAATGGGAGTTGCAGTGATGCCAGACTTTGGATCAAGCTTAATAAGACCAGCAGCCTGCAACAAAAGCAAGGAGCGCCCTTCGTTGGTCGGGTCGTTCGGAATCGCAATCGTTGCACCTTTCTTCAAATCCGCAAGCGATTTGACCTTTTTCTTGGAATTCTTCGACGGATAAAGTGCGAAAGGTTCCACATGAATGCCGCCCGCATTCACAAGATGCGTCCCCTTTTCTTTATTGAAACTTTCGAGGTAAGGCAAATGCTGGAAGTAATTGGCATCTAATTCGCCAGATTCCAGCGCCTCGTTCGGAGTCACGTAATCTGTGAACTCAACAACCTTGAGTTCATAACCCGCCTTGGCAAGGTCATCCTTAACCAAGTTCAAGATGGAAGCATGCGGCTCCGGAGTCGCACCAACCTTGATGACATCGGCAGAAAACGCAGCAATAGCGGCAAAAGCAACAGACAAAATAATCTTACTGATATTCATTTTTACTCTCCTATTTTTTTTCGCACAAAAGATAGGATTAGCAAGAGTTATCAGCAAGATATATTTAACTATAGCGTTTTATAAGATTTTTCTATACGTATTTTATGCAAAACGCTTTACGCTTGTTTCCAATGCTTTAGTTGCGAGAGGTGTTTGTCGAAAAAGGCGCGGCGTTCTGCGTCGGGAGTATTGTCGGGATTGGGCATGTGCGAAAGCAGAAAATCGAGGAGGACCGACTTGTCGTTGTAAACAAACTTACCGTCGGTATAGCACCACTTGCAATAATCTTCGTTGAATTCGCCGTTCAGTTCACGGCTGATCATGGAATCTTCGCTGAGAGGCATTCCACAGCATTGGCAGAAGAGTTGGCGCGGAGCGCCGAGCAACGTGTTGATGGACACGTCGAATTCACGGGAGATGACTTTGAGCATTTCGGTATTCGGCTGGGTTTCGCCAGTTTCCCAGCGGCTCACAGCTTGGCGCGTTACATGCAAGCGTTCGGCCATCTGGTCCTGGGTCAGGTTTTGATTCGAGCGCAACTTAAGCAAGACTTCTCGTACTTCCATAATATTCTCCTTTTGCAAATAAAATATTTTTAATCGTTTATCATTTCTTTTGACGAGTATAATATAGAACCAAGCTATAGCAAAAGCAAGCAACAGGCTGTTGCTTTTTTACGAGAGACGCGCAACCGAGAAGCGCGCGGCCCCCCGGTCCACAAACAAAAAAAGGCGACCCTAAGGCCGCCTGAAAAATTTGAGATTCTTTCGTCTAACTAAGCACCCAACTTGGCGCGAATCCAGTTGTTAGCGTTAGCGATAGCTTCGGCAATCTTTTCCGGTTCGCGGGTACCAGCCTGAGCACGGTCCGGACGGCCACCGCCCTTACCGTTGCAAGCCTTAGCGAGATCCTTGACGATGTCGCCAGCCTTGATGCCCTTGGCCTGAACATTCTTGCCAACCATCACGGCGATGCTACCAGAACCGTTGTCCTTGTTCGCAATCACAGCAATGCTATCGACGTCAAGCTTGTTCTGAACGCCGTCGAGCAAGTTCTTGTACTTTTCATCCGGCAAGGAGAGTTCGCGAACGTAGAGGTTCACGCCCATCACGTTGATGCCACCGTTCAAGAGTTCGGCAGCGGCGAGCGTTGCGAGTTCGAGCTTCACGGACTGGAGGCTCTTTTCGAGGTTCTGCGTCTTGGCAAACGTCTGCTGGATGCGGTCGAGAACTTCGGCATCCTTGCAGCGGAGCTGTTCACGGAGAGCGTTGAGGATCTGCGTACCAGCGCGGAGGAGGCTCAAGGCGCCACGGCCAGAAACGGCTTCGATACGGCGCACGCCTGCGGACACGCTAGATTCAGAAACGATCTTCACCATGCCGATGTTACCAGTGTTCTGCACATGCAAGCCACCGCAAAGTTCGCGGGAGAATTCGACGCCAGCGTCACCCATCTTCACAACGCGGACCTTGTCGCCATACTTTTCGCCGAACAGAGCCATAGCACCGCTAGCCTTAGCTTCATCGACGTCCATCACGTCGGTGTGGACCGGCAAGCATTCCATGATCTTGGCATTCACGATGTCTTCGACCTTCTGGATTTCTTCTGCGGTCATGGCGTTGAAGTGGCTGAAGTCGAAGCGGAGGAGTTCGTTCGAAACGAAGCTACCCTGCTGTTGCACGTGAGTGCCAAGCACTTCGCGGAGAGCGGCCTGGAGCAAGTGTGTTGCGGAGTGGTTCTTGCGGATGTCAGCGCGACGATCGTTATCGACGGTTGCCATGAACACGGCGCCCATCGTCTTTTCATTAGCTTCGCCCTTCACAACCTTACCACGGCAAAGGGCCGTATCGTTCACCTTCACGGTGTCGAACACCTGGATTTCGAGGTCGGCGGAAACGAGCGTTCCCTTATCACCAACCTGGCCACCCATTTCGGCGTAGAACGGAGAGGTTTCGAGAACGATGCTCAAAACGCCCTTGTCTTCACGCCAGCGGACAACCTTCGTTTCGCAAGCGGAGAGTTCATAACCGACAAAGTTCGTGCTAGCTTCGCTGTACTGCGTCCAGCCTTCGGTACCCATCGTGTTGATGCCCTGCTTCATGTTGGCACGGGCACGTTCCTTCTGTTCATTCATGCACTTTTCATAGCCTTCTTCATCGATAAGGAGGCCCTTTTCTTCGGCGAGAATGCCAGTGAGGTCCGGCGGGAATCCATAAGTATCATAGAGGAGGAACACCTTGTCGCCCGGAATCTTGTCGCCCTTCTTGAGTTCGGCAGAGATAGCGGCGAAGCGTTCGAGACCAGCGTCGAGCGTACGGATAAAGCTTTCTTCTTCGCTCTTAATCACGCTAGCAACAAATTCCTTGCGTTCACGGATTTCCGGGAAGGCATCGCCCATCGTGTCGGCAAGCACCTGAACGAGCTGGCAAATGAACGGCTTCTTCTGACCGAGCAAGCGAGCAAAGCGGCTAGCACGGCGGAGGATGCGGCGGAGCACGTAGCCACGGCCTTCGTTAGACGGAAGAGCACCATCAGCAATAGCAAACGAAATAGCGCGGATGTGGTCGGCAATCACGCGGTGCGGGGTGCCGGCTTCGCCATCGTTGTACGGAACGCCAGAGAGTTCAGCAATCTTTGCGATAATCGGAGTGAACACGTCGGTATCGTAGTTGCTGGTCTTGCCCTGAAGAATAGCGCAGATACGCTCGAAGCCCATACCGGTATCGACGTTCTTGGCCTTGAGCGGAATGAGGGAGCCGTCGCTCACGCGTTCGTACTGCATGAACACGTTATTCCAAATTTCAATGTAGCGGTCGTTTTCGCCGTTCACGCCCTTGATCGGGTCCTTGAACGTTTCGGCCTGCGTAGCGAGGTCGCCACGGTCGTAATGGATTTCGGAGCAAGGACCGCACGGACCGGTGTCGCCCATTTCCCAGAAGTTGGAGTGAGCGTCAAAGCGCATGATGCGGTCATCCGGAAGACCGGACACGTCCTTCCAAATCTGCCAAGCTTCGTCATCATCCTGATAGACGGTTGCAAAGAGGCGTTCCTTCGGGAGCTTCCAAACTTCAGTGAGGAGTTCCCAAGCCCAGGAAATAGCTTCCTTCTTATAATAGTCACCGAAGCTCCAGTTACCGAGCATTTCGAAGAAGGTGTGGTGGTAGTTGTCGCGGCCCACGACGTCGAGGTCGTTGTGCTTACCAGACACGCGGAGGCACTTCTGGCTGTTGCATGCGCGCTTCCAGCCCTTCGGATTGTCGCCAAGGAAGATGGCCTTGAACTGGTTCATGCCCGCGTTCGTGAACATGAGCGTCGGGTCGTCATGCGGAACCACCGGCGAAGAACGCACGAAGAGGTGGCCCTTGGATTCGAAGAACTTGATAAAGGATTCGCGCACTTGCGCAGAAGTCATTTTTTCGGACATAGCTATTCCTTTGATTTTTTACGAGCCCAAATTTAGCAAAAGGCGAACGCAGCGGCAAAGCAACTTGTTGCTTTGACATTGCTGAGCCGAGCTAAATGAGCTCCGAAGGAGCTCAAATTAGAAAAAAAAGGAGATGCCCGCACGGAGGCGGGCATGACAATGTACCAATAACTATTGACTAATGACTACTGACCAACAACTAATAAATCTTTTTCATGTCGGTGAGGTGGCCTTCTTTTTCGTGGAAGAGCGTGAGCGAGCCACCCTGGATTTTCTGGAAAATCTTGGTGAGCTTTTCAACGGCGATAGCCTCTTCAAAGCCAACTTCGTTATAAG
The DNA here is from genome assembly GCF_002210425.1 of Fibrobacter sp. UWB2. Lineage (NCBI taxonomy): Bacteria > Pseudomonadati > Fibrobacterota > Fibrobacteria > Fibrobacterales > Fibrobacteraceae > Fibrobacter > Fibrobacter sp. UWB2. The sequence goes on from NZ_MWQK01000005.1 coordinate 172,825, forward strand.
CGGTTTCGCCAATCACGATGCCCACGTTCATCATGTCCGGAGCCTTGCGGCGCAGATAGCTCAAGAATTCTTCATCGCTGTTAATGACATCCGTCGGCGTCAACTTTTCGAATTCCGACGGATCGCGCGTACTCGCTTCTAGCGGGAACATTTCGTCGGCAACGATCTGCCTAGAGTTCAGATAAAAAACGTTACCAACATACAAACTAATAGAATCATTCAGCACCTGACGCACTTCGATCAGGACATCGCTCATAGACGATGCTTCCTGAATTTCAATTTTAGAAGGAGCGCAAGCCATAAAGGCAAGCGAGATTGCGGCTAGAGCCGTAAGGAAAAGTTTTTTCATGATTACCTCTTTTTAGACCAATATACAATCATTTACGTTTTGAGAAAAGCAAAAAAATGTTTTATAAAAAAAGCCCCCCAGATTTCTCCGGGAGGCTTACTTCTATACACCAAACTTGTTAGTTAGCTTCGTAGTCCAAGATGAGGCGGCAAACACCGTTTTCGACGAGGACATTGTCCGGGCGGAGGTTCACGCGTTCCATTTCCCAGTTGCCACGGTCCCAATGTTCTGGATCCAAGTCTTCACCATTGAAGTCATCCTGCCAGAGCATCGTGAAACCCTTCGTTGCAGCATCGTAAGAGTAAACGCGGACGTAGTCAATCTGCTGTTCAACCGGAAGACCGATACCGCCTGCCCACTTGCCAGTCCATGCGGCGCTCTTGGAGGCCCAGAGATTGAAGCGGAGAGACTGGTCTTCAGTCAAGAATGCAACCTGGTCAGCATCGGCGTGAGTACCACGGCTGAGACCAATTTCATCACGACGGACTTCGACGCTGTCGATTTCCCAGGACACGTATTCCGGAGTCCAGACGATAGCGTAAAGGTGGAAATCCTGCGTGGCATCAAAGCCGAATTCATGAAGCGGCTTGCTTTCGGAAGAGGTGTTGGCCTTGATAGAGGGGTCACCTTCGCGAGTGATGATGTTGGACTGCCACTTGTCTGCGGCCTTGCCCAAAACTTCAATATCAATTTCGTTCCACGGCTTTTCACCCTTTTCCCAGGAGTCATCGTAGTAAACGAACATGGAGCTCACGGAACCAGAGATGGCAGCCATCTTCATGCGGGCTTCGAAACGGCCATACTTGAACTGATCCTTACCGGTAAGTTCAGCACCGTAGAAGGAGTATTCCTTCGTCGGGTCAAGTTCAGTAAGCGTCGGCACGGCATAAGTGAACTGAGCGGCGCCATTCGAGCTAGAAGAAACAGCCGGAAGAGCGTCAACCGAGCTAGAAGAAAGGTCTGTCGGCAAAAGCGTTGCATCAGAGCTCGACTGTCCTGCAACCGGAGTAGCCTCGGAGCTGGAAGATGCACCCGCAACCGGAGCGGCCGGGAAAGCATTGTCGTTAGTATCGGAGCAAGCGGCGAAGAATGCCATTGCAACCATAGGGATGAGAATCTTTTTCATAATAACCTCGTTCTTTCTGTTCATAAGATAGCTTCTGTTCGAGCATGAAGCACGCGTGTCGAGAGGCATTTTAAAACTAACTGTATCATCCGTATTTTACACATTTTTGCAACAATTTTACATAAAAAACCGACTTTTTCAAAAATTGGTCATGTAAGCTTTGCGTAAGCATTTTGAGGAGTCACTTTTGATTAATTTGGTGCATTTTATACCTTGCCCGCCCCTTTTTTAATATGTATATTGCGTTTTACAAAAAAATCGATAGAAAAAAGCACAAATTCGGGCCCACCTTTTTCTACAACGCTTAAAAGTTAAACAACTTTTTAATTGTATTGACAGCAGGGTTCGAGACAAAAGAGGTTACTATGCAGGAAGCATGGCTTGGCTTTAGAGGCGGTCGCTGGCAGGAAGAAATCAATGTCCGCGACTTCATCCAAAAGAACTATACTCCATACGATGGCGACAAATCGTTCTTACAAGGTCCGACCGAAGCTACGAACAAGCTCTGGGCAGAACTCCAGGACTTACAGAAGAGAGAAATTGCAAAGGGTGGCGTCCTCGACATGGACACAGACGTTGTCTCCACTCTCACAAGCCACCAGGCAGGCTACATTGCCGAAGAAACTAAGGATCTCGAAAAGATCGTAGGTCTCCAGACCGACAAGCCGCTCAAGCGCGCATTCATGCCGTTCGGCGGCATCAAGATGGCTGAAGAATCTTGCAAGAACTACGGTTACACGCCGAGCGAAGAACTTCACCGCATCTTCACGGAATTCCACAAGACTCACAACCAGGGCGTTTTTGATGCCTACACACCAGCAATGCGTATGGCCCGCAAGGCCCACATCATCACGGGTCTTCCGGACACCTACGGCCGTGGCCGTATCGTCGGCGACTACCGCCGCGTTGCTCTTTACGGTATCGACTACCTCATCGCCCAGAAGAAGGCCGACAAGGCTCTGACCGATGAAACGGATATGCGCGAACACGTTATCCGCGAACGTGAAGAACTTGCCGAACAAATTAAGGCTCTCGAAGGCATGAAGGCCATGGCCAAGATTTACGGCTATGACATTTCTAAGCCGGCTATGAACGCCCGCGAAGCTGTGCAGTGGCTCTACTTCGGTTACCTCGCTGCCATCAAGACGCAGAACGGTGCCGCCATGAGCGTTGGCCGTGTTTCGACCTTCATCGATATTTACATGACGCGTGACTTGCAGAACGGCACGCTCACCGAAGTCGAAGCTCAGGAAATCATCGACCACTTTGTGATGAAGCTTCGCATGGTGAAGTTTGCTCGTATCACAAGCTACAACGAACTCTTCAGCGGTGACCCGGTGTGGGCTACGCTCGAAGTTGCTGGCCTTGGCCAGGACGGTCGCCATCAGGTGACCAAGAACGACTACCGCTTCTTGCACACGCTCGTGAACATGGGACCGGCTCCGGAACCGAACCTCACGATTCTCTACAGCCCGCGCCTCCCGGCCAGCTTCAAGAAGTTCGCTGCAGAAATTTCCGTGAAGACCAGCGCCATCCAGTACGAAAACGATGACACGATGCGCCCGATTTGGGGTGACGACTATAGCATCTGCTGCTGCGTTTCTGCAACCCAGACCGGTAAGGAAATGCAGTTCTTCGGCGCCCGCGCAAACCTCGCCAAGACGCTTCTCTACGCCATCAACGGCGGTAAGGATGAATGCCTCGTGAAGGGTACGCAGGTTGGCCCGGAATATCCGCCTATCACTAGCGAATACCTCAACTACGATGAAGTCGTCCACAAATTTGAACTCTACATGGACTGGATCGCTCACTTGTACGTGAACACGCTCAACTTGATCCACTACATGCACGACAAGTACTACTACGAAGCTGCCGAAATGGCTCTCATCGATACCAACGTTCGCCGTACGTTTGCAACGGGTATCGCAGGCTTCAGCCACGTTGTCGACTCCCTTTCTGCAATCAAGTACGCTAAGGTCAAGGTCATCCGTGACCCGGCTACGGGCCTTGCCGAAGACTTCCAGATCGAAGGCGATTTCCCGCGTTATGGAAACGACGACGACCGCGCAGACAGCATCGCTGTTTGGCTCCTCAAAACATTCATGGCTAAGATCAAGCACACGCCGACTTACCGTGACTCTGAACCGACCACTTCCATCCTTACCATCACGAGTAACGTTGTTTACGGTAAGGCCACGGGCGCACTCCCGGATGGTCGTAAGCAGGGTGAACCGTTCTCTCCGGGGGCAAGCCCGAGCTACGGTGCCGAAAAGAACGGCCTCTTGGCATCTCTCAACTCTGTCGCCAAGATTCCGTACGAATACGCTCTCGACGGTATCAGCAACACGCAGACGATCAACCCGGACGCTCTCGGTCACGACGACGAAGAACGTACCAACAAGCTCGTGCAGGTTCTCGATGGTTACTTCGGCCAGAGCAGCCACCACTTGAACGTGAACGTGTTCGGTGTCGAAAAGCTCAAGGACGCTATGGAACATCCGGAGAAGGAAGAATACCAGAACTTCACGATCCGCGTTTCTGGCTACGCCGTGCGCTTCATCAAGCTCACTCGCGAACAGCAGCTCGACGTGATTGCCCGCCAGGCACACGGCGTGCTCTAATCGCTTGGAAAAAGCTTAAAAAGGTTCCCGAAAGGGAACCTTTTTTGTTATTGGGGAATGCCGATTTATGAGGAAATGCGCGCGTTGAGATGCGGCGAAAAGCCGCGGAAAATGGGAAGGCGCCGGTTCTACGCCACGATGTAATTTTCGTTCTTCTGACGGCGAGCGTAAACAGATTCCAGGAACTGAATCACAGAAGTCTTATCGCGCACAAGTCCACGCTTATGGCTCAAGCAAAAACGCGTTGACGTGAGCGACTTCAAGATCTTTATCTGCTCGCCCAAAATCTGCACGTTATAGACGTCCGGCGAACCATGCCCCACCATCGGGTAAGTCGCATCGCCCAAGAAAACGTAATCGTCAACGATGAGCGCAAGTGAGCCTTTAGCATGGCTATTAGGCATCGGCAAAATTTGAATTTGCACACCATCGTCAAACGCAAACGGTTCCATCACGACGTTCTTCGCAACACCTTCAATTTCACCGAACGTTTTTGAAGTGTAGGCGCCCACGTAAAGCGCATTGATGTCTAGCGAAATCTCGCCACCGCACATGCGCTGGACATTCAGCAAATGGTCGCGATGGAAATGCGAAATGACAACGTTTTTTGCGAGATTAGCTCCATTGTCACGCTTTGCAAGATTCGCCGCATCGTCTACGAGAACGCGTGGCAGTTCATTGATAAACTGCGCCGCCTCATCGCACGCGCCCACGTCAAATATCCACCAAGCGCTATCGCCACGCACCGCCACAACGTCCGCACTCAGCGGCTCGTATGAAACTTGCAAATATTGGATTCTATCCGTGAGCTTTACTATTTTCGGCACGGTGCCAAAGATAGAAAATATCCTTATTCCTGTTCTTTATAAACAATATCGTAAACACCATTGAAATTTAGATATTTCACGCCAATATACTCCGCAGGAACTTTAATTCTATAATCAGCAAAACAGAGGCAATTATACTTAGGCACTTGCGGATCGTCTGGATAATATTCGAAAAAATCATGAACAAATAAAGAGTCTTCCTTACGTTCCAATTTGACATCTGTTACATGCCCATATTCTCCACAAACCGATGTTGTATTAATCGTAAAGGTTGCAGAACCATCTTCGTTCATCACGAAATCAACAGATTCATCACCCCATTCAGCTCTTTTTTCCAAATGCCCGCCACCACAAGAGCCCACGCCCACCTCATAATCAGAGGATTTTTGAGATTCCGTGTTTAAGCCTGCAGAACCGCCAGCGCCATTATCCACGCCAGAATCATCTGAACAAGCGGCAAGCATCACAAAAGCAACAACTGCCGCAATCGAAACAAATAATGATTTCTTCATAAAGATTTCCTCCTCATCTTTTCTTTAAATATAAGAACAGATTACTCCAGGATTCTCTTATTTTATACAAATTTTCACCCTTTTTCACACCGTCAACACTGTTTTTTGCGTGGTTCGTATTATATAGAACCTTTTATAAAAAACATGCTATTCCAAATGGTAAGACCTCCGAAAAATGTGGTTCATTTTTTATTTTTACACCATGACTCTCGGAAGAATCAATAAGCTTGAAACGTTCGGATCGGTCGATGGACCGGGAATCCGCTTTGTCGTTTTTACGCAGGGTTGCCCCATGCGCTGCAAGTTCTGCCACAACCCGGAAACCTGGGACTTTGGCACCAAAAGCGCAAACGGAACTGCGAACGGATCGTTCGAAATTTCAGCAGAAGACCTACTGAAAAAAGCCTTGCGCTACAAGCCCTACTGGGGAACCGACGGAGGCATCACCGTGAGCGGTGGCGAACCTCTCGCACAAATTGACTTCATGATTGAATTCTTCGAAGCAGCAAAAGCGGCAGGAGTCCACACGTGTGTCGACACGAGCGGCGTCACATTCAGACCCACAGGCGAACCGTTTGCTAAAATCGAGCGCTTGATGAAATCCACCGACCTCTTACTCGTGGACATTAAGCACATCGACGCAGACGCACACAAGGAACTCACAGGACACGGCAACGAAAACATCATCGAATTTTTCCGTTACCTCGACCGCATCCAAAAGCCCATCTGGATCCGCCACGTGCTCGTCCCGGGAAACAGCGACAACGACGAAGCCCTCACACGCACCCGCGACTTCATCCGCACATTAAGCAACGTCAAGCGCGTCGAAGTGCTGCCCTATCACGCATTTGCGCTGAGCAAGTACCAAGAACTCGAAATTGACTACGCGCTAAAGGACACGCAAACCCCGACCGCCGACCGTGTCAAGAACGCCAACGAAATTCTTGAAACCGCGAAATACACGGGCTGGATGAAAAAGTAGGCAGTAGGCGATAGGAAGTAGGAAAGGATTGTTATACGAGATGGCGATCCCAGCACAAGGCCGGGATGACAGCGCAAAAAAGGAGATGCCCGCTCAGCGGCGGGCATGACAATGCAAAAAGACGAAGCGCGCAGCCCCGTCTTTAAATTTAAATCGAGATTTTGCCTAAAGCCTAGCGAGAGCAGGAATCAGCTTCGCGTAGCGTATTGTTATACGTGAGCGAAGCTGTGACGAACTATCGCGACGGCTTTCGGCGAAAGATCAGCCCTTGATGGCGTCGCCCATGCTGAACATCGGCATATACATTGCAATTAGGAGGAAGCCGACGGCGCCACCCAAGAACACGATGATCAACGGTTCAATCATACTCACGACGGCATCGACTGCGGCATCCACTTCTTCATCGTAGAAGTCCGCGAGTTTCAAAAGCATACCGCCGAGGTTACCGGTTTTTTCACCGACGCCCGTCATCTGGATCACCATGGGCGGGAAAATGCCAACTTCTTCCATCGGCTCGGCAATTGACTTACCACCTGCAATACCAATCGATATCTTATAAATTGCCTTTTCAACAACTTTGTTACCTGCAGTTGTCGCCACGACCTTCAAGGCATCCATCACAGACACACCGGCATTCAGAAGCGTACCCAGCGTTCTCGAGAAGCCCGCCGTTGCAGACTTAATCTGCAAATCGCCTAACTTCGGCATTTTTAGCGTAAACTTATCCATCGCAAATTGCGCTTGCGGGATTCGCATGATCATCTTATAGGCAAAGATGATTATGATTAGTCCGATAAACAAGAACGCACCATTATTACGTATAAAATCAGAAATATTCATCACGAATTGCGTCGGGGCCGGGAGCTCTGCATCAAGAGCGGCGAACTGTTCTGCAAACGTCGGCACCACGAACGTCATAAGCGCAATCACAACGAGAATACCCACAATGATAACCATGATCGGGTATGTCAAAGCTTTTTTCACCTTGCGTTTGAGGCGCTGGTTATTTTCGAGAGTTTCGGCCAAACGAGCCAAGATGCCTTCGAGAATACCGCCCGCTTCACCGGCGGCCACCATGTTGCAATACAGGGAGTCAAAAACCTTCGGATGCTGCGCCAATGCATCAGCCAAAGAAGAACCGCCGTTAATCGACTGCGTAAGTTTATGCACAACGCTCTTCAGTTCCGGGTTTTCGCACTGCGCTTCGAGAATGTTCAAGCACTGAAGCATCGGAAGACCAGCCGAGCACATAGACGAGAACATACGCGTAAAACGGGTAATGTCTTCGGTCTTGATGCCAGAACCAATCTTAATCTTGATTTCGGTCGGCTTCTTTTTGAGGCTTGTAATAATCAAGCGACGGCGGAGCAAAAGGGCTTCGGCTTCGGCCTTGTCCTTTGCTTCGAGCGTACCTTCAAAGTTATTGCCCTGCGAATTTTGGGCTTTGTACAAAAATTCAGCCATCGATTACACCCCTTCCTTCACAAACAACTGTTCCAACTGGTCCGGGCTCGACGAACGGGCAAGTGCATCAAAGCGGTCGACCTTGTGATTCTTGACGAGGTCGCACAAGCACATATTCATCGTATTCATGCCGAACTTCTGACCAATTTCAATCATGGATTCAATCTGGTGCACCTTGTCATCGCGAATCAAAGCGCGGATACCCGGCGTCACGTTCATGACTTCGTACGCCATCACGCGGCCACCACCAATCTTTGGCAAAAGGGTCTGGCAGATAACGCCCTGGAGCACGAACGAGAGCTGCGTACGCACGGTCTGCTGTTCGCCCTTCGGGAAGGCGTCGACCACACGGTTAATCGTCTGCACACAAGAGTTTGTATGAAGCGTTGCAAAAGTCAAGTGACCCGTTTCTGCAATCGTAAGTGCCGAGCGGATAGTTTCCAAGTCACGCATTTCGCCGATGAGCACCACGTCCGGGTCCTGACGGAGAGCCATCTTGAGGGCCTGGGCAAAGCTGTGCGTATCGCTACCGACTTCGCGCTGGTTGATCATACAGCCCTGGTGCTTATGCAAAAATTCGATCGGGTCTTCGACCGTCAGAATGTGGTCGTGACGTTCCTTGTTAATCTTGTCGATCATGGCCGCCAAAGTCGTGGACTTACCAGAACCGGTAGCACCCGTCACAAGTACAAGGCCAGAAGGACGCGTCGTAAATTCGGCCATAATCTTCGGGAGGCCGAGGTCCTTGAACGTCTTGATATCAAGCGGAATAATACGGAGGGCAAGCGCCACGCAGCCACGCTGCAAGTAGGCGTTCGCACGGAAACGCGCAAGATTTGCAATACCGAATGAAAAGTCGCATTCCTTTTGCTGTTCAAAAGTCTTTTTCTGGGCTTCATTCATCAAGCTGTAAGTCATACGCATGGTTTCGTCGGGCTTGAGCCTGTTCTCCCCGATTGGGGTAAGCTTGCCGGAAAGACGAATAAGAGGGGGTGCACCGGCCGTAATATGCAAGTCGGACGCCCCACGTTTGACCATTTCTGCTAAAAGATCTTGAATGTTATATGCCATGCTCTAGAATATAATTTAAAAAGCCCAAAAATTTCATAAATTCTTTATGCAATGCGTTCATCCACTTATAAAATACTCGCATGGGTAGGGGCAATCATTTTCCTCGGCTTCGCGTTTTATGCGTTCGAGGCCAAGTCCCGCTACAACCTGAACTTCCCAGAGACCGTCGTGAACTTCGCAGCCGACGATGTAATGGGGGGCAAATCGGACTATGCCAGTGAAAAGGGGACCGCAACACTTATTGTTCTAACCGCATCCTGGTGCCCATCATGCAGGGCGGAACTTCCGATACTCAAGCAGTTCAACGAGGAATTCGGACCGAAGGGCCTCAAGATTCTGATGATTGACGAGGACGACTCCAAGAAGGTCGCCCGCAAGTACAAGAGGAGCATGGATATTCCGTGGACAATGCTCCACTGGAACTACGACGCGCTTAAGGCGCTAGGGAACCCAGGAGTAATTCCCGTGAGTTTTGTGGTCGACAAGGACGACAAGATCCAGCACGTTGATGTCGGAGTGCTCAACGAACTGAAAGTCCGCCACGAGCTAAAAAGACTGCTGGGATTGTAATACGAAAAATAATGGATCCCATCGCTACGCTCCAGGATGACGAAGAGCGTATTAAGCTATCGGACTTGGGAAGAGGATCACGTCAGCGATTTCTTCTTTACCGAGGGCGAGCATGAACAGGCGGTCGAGCCCGAGAGCCACACCAGAGCAAGCAGGCATTCCCGATTCAAGAGCTGCAAGGAACCGTTCGTCAATAGGCGGTAAGGGCTTGTTCATCCCCTTACGAATTTCCAAATCAGCATAGAAACGACGACGTTGTTCCACCGGGTCCGTAAGTTCCGTGTAACCATTGCAAAGTTCCACCTGGTTCACGAAAAGCTCAAAGCGGCGAGCCCACGTGTAACCTTCATCATCCACGTACGTCTGTGCGAGAGCCGCCTGCGAGGGCGGGTAATCCAAGATGAACTCGGGGCCATTGCTTGCGAGCGCAGGTTCCACGAGGAAGACCATGAGATAGTCCCACCAGTCTTCGCGCGTGAGCGTCTCGCTCTTTTCGGGCACGGGAATCTCGCGAGCGCGGCAAGCATCCGCAAAGTCTGTAAGCTTTTCGCAAAACGGATTCACGCCAGCGTAATTCTTGAAAGCATCAATCCAGCGGGTGCGGCGGGCATTTAGTTTGGTTCCAATGATTTCACTCACGAGGTCTTCGACTTCGTCCATGAGTTTGTCCTGAGGCATACCCACGCGGTACCATTCCACCATCGAGAACTCGTTGTTGTGGTGGCCGCCAAATTCATCCTTGCGAAACGACTTTGTAATCTGGAAGATATCACCGAACTTTGCAGCAAGCAAACGCTTCATGTGAAATTCCGGGCTCGTCATCATGAACCGCTTCGGGTCTTCAATCTCAAAGTAATCGAGCTGCGGATCCGTTCCACCGTATGCAGAAAGCACAGGCGTCTCGACTTCGAGCGCATTACGACGAACAAAGAAATCTCGGACACGGGCCATCAGCGCCTGGCGCTTGACCCAAGTTTCACGCGTGCAAGTGGGCGCAAACGCGCCCGAGTTCAAATTTTCCATTACTCAGCTCCGGCTACACAACGGACCGCAAGATAGAAACTCGGGTCCACGGAGATGGAACCGACATCCTTATCGGAGCTAAACATTGTGCGAGCCTTGCCGCGAGAATCCTCTTCGGAATCAGCAGTCCAGAAGTAGGCGCCCTCGCCCATCGTCGTGCAGACGCCGGTCTTGTTAGCGTAACCACCGAACATGGCCGTGAATGCGTAATCGTCGCTGCCGTTGCTCTTGAGTTTGAGCGCTGCAGAGCGTGCGCCACCGGCGTATTCTTCAAGCTTTTTCCAATCCGCATCCGTGGCGAGATGGTAACCTGCCGGGCAAGCCTTCTTGGCGGATTCTTGCGTGTAGAGACGGCCGAACGTCTTGCAATTTGCATCGTCGCGGTCGTAGCAAATCGAGCCATCAGGATCATTGTAGTTCAAGTTTTCGACGAACCAGTCTACGCCACCGATTTCCTTGACCTTGTAAACTTGTTTGTCACGTTTGTCCACAAAGTTCTTGAACACCGGGCAGCGAGTGCTGAAGCCTGCTTCAGAAAGAATCGGATCGACCTTGCCCTTCCAGGCCGTGCAGAAGCGGAACAACTGACCGCCCGGGAGCGAAGCTCCCTTATGCTTGGCGGCCCACGTCTTCACGTAATGGAGACCCGTCACAGCGGTATCGGGAATCGAAAGCACCTTGGCATACTTGCCAGAGAGTGCGGCATACGTACCGGCAACAGACATCGGAGCTTTCCAGAAGCCTTCGGAAAGACCTTCGCGCAAGCTTGCAAATACCGGAGACGGTTTGTAGACCTTAATCGTCTTGTCCACCATCTGTTCAGGTTTCGTCTTGCAATTCACATCATGGTCAATGGCCATCAAAGAATTCGCATCCACCTTGCACTGGGCAATGCACTTTGTTCGTGCAGCGCCTTTCTTGGGGCACGGTTTCCAGACCGTGGTATCGACACTCACGAGCGACTGTTTTCCAAAAGCCTTCGTCTTCGTTGCAGCCTTAGCTACCTCGTCAAGCGTCTTGAGAGCCTTTGCACTCCCCTTTTCGCCATCGGCGAGCAAATACTTGATGACACCCGAGCAGGCATTCGCGGCATTCGCCATCGAGCACACCTTCGGACCAAAGCCATACGCAAACTGGGACGGGCAGGCAGCAAACGCTTCATCCGGCATCTGCTTAAAATGCTTGCCATAAATGTTCGTTGCATTCTTTGCCGACATCTTGCCGCAATAGATTTCTTCGAGTTCGCCGGAATTGACAATCTTTTTCACCTTTTTCCAGTTATTGGAATCGACGGCCTTGCGGAGCGCTTCCTGGGCAAAACCACCCTGCGCCAAAATTGCAGAACAAATCAAACTTGCTATAAAAAGATTCTTCATCTAAACCTCTTTTAAAACTTAACTGGATCCTTCGACTTCGCTCGGGATGACAAATCCTAAGTCGGGATGATACATGAATAGTTTTAATATATAACGAATTATAAACAATCCCTAATGAATAATCAAAAAAAATCTTGAACCCTAATAATATTTTACTTGAATTTGACTCCGGCTATAGAGGATTTCTATCTTTTGGCGCATGAACGCAGAAGTCTTACGCAATGAATTCCCGATGTTGGTCGCAGGCGACAAAGAAGCAAAGCCGCTCGCCTTTTTGGACAGCACCGCCACGACCCAGAAGCCCGCAAGCGTCATCGACGCCATGGACGATTTTTACCGCGAGCACTACAGCTCCGTGAAGCGCGGGGTTTACCGCCTCAGCGCACGCACCACAGAAGCCTTTGAAAAGACCCGCAAAGACGTTGCGAAGTTCATCAACGCAAAATCCGAAGACGAAATCGTCTTTACTCGCGGCACTACCGAAAGCATCAATCTCGTTGCCTGGAGCTACGGACGCAAGTTCTTCGAAGCGGGCGATGAAATTTTAATCAGCGGTTTGGAACACCACGCAAACATTGTGAGCTGGCAGCTCGTCGCCGAAATGAAGGGTGCAAAGATCAAGGTCATTCCCGTCCGCGATGATGGCGATTTGGACTTGAGCAAGCTCCCCGAGCTCCTCACGCCACGCACCAAGATGGTCGCCGTTACCCACGTGAGCAACTCCGTCGGCACCGTGAACCCGATTGCAGAAATCATTGCAACCGTTCGCAAGCTCGCCCCGCAAGCAAAAGTTTTGATAGACGCCGCCCAGAGCTCTAGCCACATCAAGATTGACGTGCAGAAGCTCGACTGCGACTTCCTCGCGTTCAGCGGCCACAAGATGTACGGCCCGACTGGCATCGGCGTTCTTTACGGCAAGTACGACGTGCTCGACAGCATGCCGCCATGGCATGGCGGTGGCGAAATGATCAAGAACGTCACGTTCGAAAAAACGACTTATGCGGATGTTCCTGCACGCTTTGAAGCAGGCACGCCTGCCATTGCCGAAGTCATCGGTCTCGGAAAAGCTATCGAATGGCTGAACAACGTCGGCCTTGACGACATCCGCAAGCACGAAGAACAAATTACGCAGTACGCACTGCAACAACTCGCCGAAATCCCGCAAGTGAAAGTCCTCGGCAACCCGAAGGAACGCGGAGCGCTTATCAGCATTACGTTGGACGGAATTGCCGTCGGTGATGCCGCCATGATTCTCGACGAAGAAAACGTCGCAGTACGTAGCGGGCACCATTGCGCACAACCGGTGATGGACCGCTTTGGGCTAGATGCAACGCTCCGCCTGAGCTTTGGCGTTTACACGCTCGAACGCGACATCGACCGCTTTGTTGCAGGCATCAAGCGCGTCGTCCGTCTGTTCGCCTAAATTCCGCCAGTTTTGCAGGATTCTCATGGGAATTGAAAAAGGCATTTTCAACCGCACATCGCTCCTTCTCGGAGACGATGTTATGGACTGTATCTACCAAAAACGCGTCATCATTTTTGGACTCGGCGGAGTCGGCAGCTGGTGTGCCGAAAGCCTGGTGCGTTCCGGCATCAAGGAACTTGTGCTCGTCGATTCTGACCGCGTGTGCGTCACCAACGTAAACCGCCAGCTGATGGCCACCACCAAAACCGTGGGCCAAGTCAAAGTCGAAGTGCTTAAAAACCGCTTGTTAGAAATCAATCCGCACGCAAACGTCGTCGCACTGCAAGACATCTACGAAGAAGCGAATACGGACAAGTTCCAGCTAGACACATTCGATTACATCATCGACGCTATCGACAGCCTCGAAAACAAGATGCAGTTGCTTTGGCACGCCACGCACACCAAGGCAACCGTATTCTCGTCGATGGGAGCCGCCCTCAAGATGGACCCCACGCGAATCAAGGTCGCTGAATTCTGGAAGGTTACAGGTTGCCCGCTCGCACGCGCACTTCGCGACAAGTTCAAGCGAAAAAAATTGTGGCTCAAGAAAAAAGTACTTTGCGTTTATAGCGACGAACTCTTAAAAAATCGCGGTCAAAATTCTTCTTGCGGAACCGACGCCTGCATGTGTCCTAAAGTCCGCCAAGAACGCAGCGAAGCGGAACTCAAGAACGCCGAACTTGTCGATCACGAATGGTGTAGCAGCAAGGCTCAAATCAACGGCACCATGGCACATGCCACGGCCATTTTCGGCTTTATGATTGCAGGTCTTGTGATGAACGACATTTATCAGAAAGCACTAACGCAAGCCGAGTGATTTAACTTGCTCTTGACTTTTTTAACTTAATAAGTTAAATTAAAGTTAAAAGGAGAGAGCATGAGCATCGGCGGAATTACATTTAAGACCATCAACGGCAAGCGTTACGCTTACTATCAATGGACCGAAAACGGCAAACAGCACAGTCGCCGTGTCAAGGATGATGAATTTGCGGAACTCGCTGCAAAAATTGCAACAGAAAAAGCGAAAAAGAACTCGTCAAAAAACATTCAGCAACTGATGGTCGCTGAAAATATAGCACCATATTCAGCAAAACCCGATTTCAAAACCGACATAAAAATCGGAGCACAACTCACCCGTTTTTTTGAACCCGTCATGAAATGGAAAAAGCGCGAATGTTTCGGCGCGCTCCACGATTACATTTACGGAGAAAACAACGACCGAGTTCTCATCCTATACGGGCTACGTCGCACAGGCAAAACGACGCTCATCCGCCAACTAATTGGCGAAATGTCTGCCGACATGCAACAGAAAACGGCGTTTATCCAGCTGAGCTCTAGACATTCGCTCGCCGACGTCAACCACGACCTGAAACAATTAGAATTGCTTGGTTTTCGTTACGTATTCATTGACGAAGTGACATTGCTAAACGATTTCATCGAAGGTGCCGCATTATTCTCCGATATTTTCGCCGCCGGCGGCATGAAAGTGGTCCTATCGGGAACCGATTCCTTGGGATTCGTTTTTTCCGAAGACGAGCAACTTTATGATCGTTGCATTTTATTGCACACGACATTCATTCCCTATCGCGAATTTGAAAACGTTCTTGGAATTGCTGGCATCGATAAATTTATCGAGTTCGGTGGAACGATGAGCATGGGCGGGAGCAACTACAACACAGACAAGTTTACTTTTGCCACACAAAAAAGCGCAAACGATTACGTGGATTCCGCCATTGCACGCAACATCCAACATTCCCTCAAATGCTACCAGCACGAAGGGCATTTCCGCGCATTGCAAGATCTATACAATGCGGGCGAATTGACGAGTGCCATTAACCGCATCGTAGAAGATGTCAACCACAGATTTACCATAGACGTACTGACTAAAAAATTCAAGTCAAGCGATTTAAGAATATCGGCATCGAATCTGCGTCGCGACAGAAACAAGCCTACCGACATTCTCGATCGCATCGATATCAACGCTTTTACAAAACAACTAAAACATCTTTTGCTCATCAAGGACAAAGCAGAACAATCTGTAGAAATCAGCGAACCACACCGCATAGAAATCAAGGAATATCTTGACTTACTCGATTTGACTTGCGACATCGATATTGTCAACATGTCCAACCTGAACGAGCACCGTACACGTACAGTTCTTTCGCAACCAGGACTCCGTTACGCCCAAGCATCAGCACTCATCAAGAGCCTTTTGCTAGATGAGACGTTCAAACAAGTTCCGATTATTGAGCGTATGGCAATCGAGAAACGAATTCTCGATGAAATCCGTGGACGCATGATGGAAGAGATCGTACTCCTGGAAACCAAAATTGCAAAACCCACAAAGCAAGTTTTCCAATTGCAGTTTGCCGTCGGCGAATTCGACATGGTGGTATTCGACCCACAAAATGCCTGTTCCGAAATTTACGAAATCAAGCATAGTGACAAAATTGCTAAAGAACAATGCCGCCATTTGCTTGACCCTAAGAAATGTGCCGAAACAGAATTCCGCTACGGGAAAATCTTAAGCAAGAACGTCATCTACCGCGGAGCAAAAGACCGCTTTGGCGATATTAATTATTTGAATGTAGAAGAGTATTTGAAAGGACTATAAAATAGACTCAGCCTTTCCTCTCAGCTCTTGCGGCTTTAATTTCGGCTTCAATTTCTTCTTCGCTCATATCTGCAGAACCATTCCTCAAAGCCTCTTCGTTGAGAGCTCGTAATGCAGACATAAGTCCAGACGACTCATTCATCGTAGGACGTTCTGACTCATTATGCAATATAGATTTCGCCATAAATCCTCGTTTTTGAGCCTATCAAGAATGTAAATTCAGCGGACGACAATTAATGTCATCCGTGAACCTATTAAATTTTTGGATGTTAAGAATCAAAAAATTCAATTATTTGATGCCTTTTCCTGCATCGCCTTTGCTTCCTGAATTTTTTCTTCAGGAACCCCAAGCTTGCGCATAACATCCAAGGCATTGTCGAAACCCTTTTCGAGACCTTCTTCAAGACCTTTTTTCATGCCATCTTCCCGACCGGCTTTTTCAGCGGCACGGCGGGCATCCCCGGCGCTTACAAAGCCCATCCTCTGTCCGATACTTTTCCATGCCATCTGAAGTTTCTCCACGGTACTTTCGTCAATATACTCTCCTAAATATAGTATGATTTTTTCAACAAGGGTAGCCTGCTCAGCGCTAGGCATTTTACGAAGAATAGTTTCGACATTCGGGATAGCCGACTTAAAGCCTTCAGGACTGAAAGCGTATTTCATCGCCATTACCCCGACAGCCGCCGCAGGGGAATCAGATTCAACACAGGCAATATCATCAGCTGCAGCAAGGTTCACAAGCACGCACTCAAAAGGAAGCTCATTCCCCTGGAATTTAGCACGAGCTTTTTTGCGAAATTCAGCCAAAGGATCCCATCCGGTAGGACCGTTATAAATGATAATCGCCTTCGTCGGAATCCAGCTGAACACTTCGTCTTCGTGATCCAAGATGACTCGAAGAGCGTAACGCCCAACCTGATTAAGCACGCTCTTCTCCTGTTTGGACTTATGTTCCAAAAGAATGCCGACATTGATTTCGCCGCCTCCCGAAAGATGCGCCTTGAACGCAATGTCCGCCTCGCCGCGTTCGCCAACTTCGCTGTAGGTGTCCGGCAGACGCACAAGCGTATCCAAGTTTACACCTGCAAGAATCCTATCAAGATCGCTATTGTTTTTACTGCAGATGTTCAACAGCGCCTTGGCATTCTTGGGAACGCTATACACATAGCGGAAGAATCCGTCGTGGTCACGCGACCGAGTTTTTTCTTGACTCATTTAGCCTCCTAGTTTTGAAAAAAGAAAAAAGCATCCGATTTTTTCGGATGCCTGAGGCCTTTTCAAGGGTTATGCATTAATGTATCAATATTTGAATATAGTGGCAAGCGACGTTTTGTAACTTTACTGTAAAATAAATTACAGCCCCAGTCTGCGTCCTTGATGGTCATCTTTATTGGCAATTTCTTCGAGCATGTTCTGCATAATCAGTTCTCGCGTGCGCAAGTCGGCGGGAACGTAGGCAAGTTTACGGCGAACATTCTGAAAATCGCTAATGGACACATTATCGCAAGCAAGAACTTCTCTTGGGCATTTATCCCCAAAGAACGATGTCCATGTTTTCGAAACCTGCTTAGAGTCCATATAGTCAAACGCCAGCTTCAGCTGAAAACGCCGACGGATTGCCCAATCCAAAACGTTCTCGTAATTCGTCGCTGCGATAAGCATTCCGTTGAACGCATCCATTTGACAAATAAACTCATTTACCAAAGTTACTTCCCAGTGATTTTTTGCATTGCCACGATTTTCAAAGAAGCTATCAGCCTCATCAATGAAGAGAATAGCATCGCTCTGTTCAGCTTCTCTGAACATTTCACGAATGTTGCGTTCCGTATCGCCCACAATTCCGCCAAGGATATCGCTTGCACGCTTCACAAGCAAATCTCGACCAAGAATATCATGAGCAATATGCTTTGCATAAGCCGACTTCCCCGTTCCCGGAGGACCGTACAAAAAGATGTTCAAGTTTTCTCTGCGTCCATTCAATTTTGAAGCACGCCATTGCGCATCGAAATTTTTGAGCATCGGAACGACATAATCAATATTCTTTATATCCCCGCTAGAAATGCGGACACATTCCATATTATACTCGTTTCCTTTAGCCTCTTGCGAACCCATCGATATGCCCAAAAGTTTGGCATGAGACGTCGCAATTTCACGAACCACATTCAACGGGGAAAAATCCGCCGCTTGCATCAGCTGTGCTTGACGAACCGCCAACGTAATGCTCCCCGCCATCACGGGAATTTCCTTGGCAATATTCTCTATTTCGTCATTACACAAAATCGATTCCGCCTGTTGCGCTTTAAGAACAGACTGCCAAATCGCAACGCGTTCCTTATTACTGAACGTGAAAAATTCCAGCGAATAATCAAACCGGCGACGAGTACTATTTTCAATACACGCAATATTATTCGTAATCCAAATAACAGGTGTTTTCAGATTCTCAAAAATGATATTCAGCAAACCTTTCTCCGCCTGATTCAAAACCAAATCAGCCTCGTCCATCAAGATTACGCCACCACTCCGCTCACATTCCCAATCAGCAAGCAACATAGAACGCAAACGAGTCTGCAAAAGGGATTCCTTATCCATAGATTCGTCACCCAAGCCCACAGCAAGCAATGGGACATTCAACTCCTGAGCAAGCGCTTTCGCAAGTTCCGTTTTTCCAGTTCCTTCACGACCGTAAAAAAGGATATTGAGTGGCGAGCCCTTCTGATGTGTCTTCAGCATCTGCAAAACAAAAAGTGCCTGCGGATTCGTCTTGGCAATTTGAGCATATTCAACACAAGGCTTTGGCGCAGTCTTTAAATCCATAATCCTCGACATATCCGAAAAGCCATACAGAAAATCGCTCACCTCGCTCGCCAAATACAGTTCACGCCGCTTGATTTTCAAGTCTGCATTTCGATTCGTCTCCTCCATACGCACCAGCTGAAACTTGATAAGCGCACTCTCCTTTGAACAGAGTTCATGCAATGTCGCCGGCTCTAGCCCCGCAATCAAAGAAATTCGCCTAAACGATCCCCGTTCGGACGGATCAAAGTAATCAAACATCTTCGAGATCTTTTCAACCTTAAAAAACATGTTATGATGATCGCGAAGCCACAAGTACAGCACAAGATCCAAAGCTTCATCCGAAAGATGGAAAAGGCGCTTCAATTCAAAAGCCCTCTGCATCGACACATCGCTTTCATCGCATCCGCCAGCAAGCCAGTTTGCGGAACACTCTTGAATTGACCGAGAAAGCAACAGGCGTGTATAAACATCACCATCGCCCCAATGAGCAACAAAGCTCAGGAAATGCTTTGCAAAAATGATTCTTCGGCTTTTATGGAATTCTTCAAGAAGATCCTTCGCCTTGTACCACTTATTCTCAATCTCCGTCGTAATTCCAGTAGGAAGTTCAATGCATTCACGGGATTCATACACTCTATCCAAAAAAGTCGCAACGCATTCATCCGTCATATACTTGTCGCAAAAGACTCTGCAATCCCCATCTGGATAATGCCGCATAAAGCGGCTCCAAAATTCCATAATTTTCAAGTCTATAAAAGTCGGCTGACCGCTCAGAGACTTTTCAGAGACACCCTCTTTACCAAGCATTTCGCGCTTATTTTTAAAGTAATTTTCAATTGTATTTTCATAATGTAACTGCATGGTTTTAACCTCAATTTTGCACCATACAATATAAAAGAAACGCACGACAATTGATGTCGTGCGAAGAGGGAATCATTTTTACAACAATCGTTATTTCACATTTAGCCAATTTTTTCTTAGAGATTCAACAAAAAATTGCCTACTAGTCAAGCCATGAAAATAATCATCAGAGCTTCCTGTTTTTACTTTCGCCACCCTATTCCACCAAGAACAAGATGGGTGTTCAGTAAAAACATAGTTCATATGATGTTTTTCAGCATAAACCCACAAGCCACAATTAAAGTTTTTGGGAAAATCAATCCACTCCGCATGATTAAAAGCAAAGCGACTCGTAAAAACAATAACATCAGGCTTCAAAATTTCAAGAATAGCGTAAAAAACGCGAACAGCTTCATCACAATCTCGGTCCGTGCAAATATGTTTAAATGATCGTCGGTAATCAGCAGGCCGCAGAAAATAGTTGCAACTAGCCATTTCTACAAATGCATTTTCACCCACAACTGGAAAAACTTCACGAATAGCCCTGTCTATATTCTTTCCAAATCGGCCACTTTTATAATCGCGAGCTCCACGCGTATTACAATATCTTACTTCATCATCCGAAAGATTTAGACTTCCATCATACCATAAATTATCATTATGATGAACAACCGCCCCCTTAGGCATATAATGACTTTCACCAACCAACAATAACTTCTTATGTTCAGGAGATTCATAATTATCTCCAACAAACGGAAGCATATACCAATGAGATTGATAAAACGGGATTGATAATAATTGAGAATCATACATAGAATTTGACATCAGTGAACCTCACATTTTTCAAATCTACCGTCCATAGGGAGTTCTCTATAAACCTTTGAAATAATCTACTCTAAAACAATTCACGCTGTACAAGTTTGACATTGAAAAATATATTCAAGACTAGATCAAGCAAAAAGGTAGTCGAAAGACTACCTTTTCATCTATCTAAGCCATTTTTCCTTAAGCCATGCACAGAAAAATTCCCGCGAGGTCATGCCACGAGCTTTATCATATTTTGACATGGTCTGGTTCCAATGAGCGCTAGACGGATGATTCGTATAGATATAATCCTCAATTCCGTGAGATTTAGTCCAATCCCAAAGATTTCCTCCGAAACACTTCGGATAATCAAAACCTTCCGCCTGTTTGCAGACCGTAGAGCTCAGGAACACAAACAAATCCGGTTTCAGTATATCAAGTACCTTGATAAAATTACGAATCGCCTGTTCGCAGTCAACATCCTTACCACCATAGGAATTCCACAAATCGCTAATACTTTGACGATCATCAGCCGGGCGCAAGAAATAATTGAGGAACGCCACCTGATGCCAACCATTGTCACCGTTCGGCAACACCAAATTCAAGCAACGATCAATTTCTTTCCCGAAACGTCCACTTTTACCTTCACGAGTTCCGCGTGTATTACACCAATCCTGTTCGTCACTCGTTAGCATAGAACCCCCATACCACGTATTGACGCCATGATGAACAGTAGAGCCATCAGGCATATAATGACTTTCACCAATCAATAAAAGCTTTTTATGTTTCGAAGATTCGTAATCATCTCCCACAAACGGCATCATGTAAGAATGCGTTTTGTAGAACGGGATGGATTGGAATTGAGAATCATAAGATGTATTGGACATATTTTCTCCTAAAAATTATTCATCAGCATTTTTCAATTTTTCTATTTGAGAAATGGTTTCCTCTAAATTCATTTTTTTCTTTTCTATTTCACAGGCAATTTGTTTAATCTGTCCGCACTTTTCTTTTAATCCATCTTTGTAAGACTCTATTTCTATTGTACTAGGCTTAAAATCATCAAATAATTTTACAACATCTCTTTTCAGCTCATTTTTTTGTTTCTTTAATTCGTATTGAGCGTATATTCTTTGTCCTAAACTAGCAATGGTGTTTACAACTTTTTCAATATGCTCTTTATTTTTACAGGTAAAATCTGCTACCCTTGAAACACCTTCTAAAGTATGGCCAACCTGGTTAATTTTATTAGCCACTTTTTTAGCTCCATGAGGTTTAAATTTATGGTTTACTCCTGTATAATTTCGAATTTCATTTCTTGCCGCAAGTACTTTTTTATTATCAATTTTCTCTTCTTCTATCAATGAGGCTCCTTTTTGTGCAAGGCCTCCGACAACCTTTATTCCATCAAATATAGAGATGCTTTGTGATTCAGCAACATCGTGTTTTTCAAGAATAAGTTGAGGTAGATAGAACGCTTCGATACTATAGATATCACCAAATAAGTTGTTCCAGCTTTCTTTCCAAGAATCCCCCAATTTTAAGAAAAAATTCTTGTCAAACTGAGAAATTGATTCACTATCAGCACTTTCTATTAAGGCGAGAACATCATTCATTCTCTTATTCGTCATATTTTCAAAATTAGTTTGCTTATTCACAAAGAGTTGCAATTCTCGTTCTATGTCGTTCTTTTCTTTTTTATAACATTGAAGGTTATTATTAGTTTCTTGTAAAGATGAATTTATTTCATTTTGAATTTGGCAACAAATATCACTTACAACTGATTCAATCGTTTCTCCCATAAGATCTTTACATTCATTAACTTCCAAAATTTCGATTAATTTTTTTCGTAAATTTTGAATTCTAGATTTGCCTAAGTAAAGCGTTTTTCGCTCATCATTGGCAAACCACTTTTTTAAGGATTTTTTTCCTGGATCAAGGGATACACATACAACATTAACTTTTTTAGCTTCTTCTTCTTCAAGATTTATAAATAATTTCAACTTATTTATTAAATTCTCTGTTTTTATGAGGCATTGCTCTTTAAAATCATCTTCTTCAGACAAATCAGCAACCGAATCCATTTTGTTGATAACAAAAATCGTGTTGGGCAACTTATTTAACGTCCGCAACACATAATTCAAAGAATCCCTATGGCTTTCTTTTAAAGGATTTTCAGCTTCAACGACATATACTATTACATTCGCTTCGGATATGTATCGTAATGTCATATCCTCATAGCGGATTTTCTCATCACCATTATCACTTTCTTTATTTCCAAACAAACCCGGAGTGTCAATGAACACACACCGGTCCTCAAGACCACGGACACAATAGGATTTTATAGTGTTAGACGATTCATCCGTATTTATCTGCATATCATCTTTTTCTTCTTCAAGCAGGCCCGCAATAGCAGTAGTTTTCCCTGCAGAAAAGCTTCCTAGAAACACAATCTTTATTGGACCGTTAATTGAATTTACAAAACGATCAATCTTGTTTATATAGTTTTTTGAATTTTGAATAATTTCCGATTTATTTTCTATAATTTCTCTTAGCTTTATCAATTTCGTCTTCATAAATTCTTTCTTTTCAAGAACAGATTTAAGCTCTTTCATAAGTCATCTCCCTGATATTATTATATGTACATTTTAACGATTCTAACTGATCTGCAAATATTTTTTTCAAATAGTTTGTTGATTTTTTATCCTCATCCAACAGTGACAAAAATCTTTCTTCAATCATTTCTTTTGCTTCGTCAATTTGTTTATCAACTTCACTAACAAATACATTTTTTTGTTGTAGCAGTTGATTCCTTATCTGGTTTTTTATTTGATTTATTTTTGATTTTCTCTGATAAAAATTTAAAGCTTTGCCCACAATACTTTCAAGAATATTAAAAGCAGCATCCGCAACATTCAACGCATCTTCATATGATATTTTTTTTAAATCAAATCTCATTTTACCATTTACCACATTCAACACTCCGGAATTTTTCTTTCCTAAATCATAAAGTTTACTTCCACTCTCTATAACAGATTTTGAAAAAAATTCTACATCTACTGGTAAAGACATATCAGAGATATTCTTTATGTAAATTTTTCGTATTTTCATTGAACCAGAATCTGCAAAATCAGCTTTTGACATAGACTTTCTTAAATAGTTTGTTTCCTGATTTAATGAAGTATTTAACGATTCTACCATTTTTTTTATAATACCGTTTATTTCTCCATTCGTATTCTGTTGTAAATCATCAACGCATCTCATCAACTCTTTATTTATTTTTTTTGACGAATAAGACCCAATATAGATATCAATAATATGACACATTTCATTTTCACATTTCACAAATTTTTTTTCAATTATACTTTCTACATTATTTTTCGTTTCTGTAATCTCATGACTAAAATAATTCCTCATTTTCCTAATCGATTCATCTATTAGCTTATTATTACCATCAATATTTTTTTCAACGTCATCAAAAACCGCCTGCAACTCTGTTATACGAGTCTGCATATATTTTTCTGCTCGAATTTTGTTGCTTTCCCAAATATCTTTCTCATAAGATTCAATTTTCGTCTCTATCAATTTTTGCAAAAACGCTATTTGACTAAATTTTAGCATTTCCTGATATGAAAAATATTTTTTAAAGTTTTCTTGAACTTTTCTTAAATTTTTTCCTTTTCTGGGTCCACAAATAGAAGTTTCCCCGTTTGCGTCAACAGCGGCTCCACAAAAAGCAAGAAGCCCCTGAATTGAATTAATTCCTAAAAACGTTTCATTTCCAAAAGCACATTTCAATATTTCTGAAGTCTGCTCTTTTACTTCAATACCTTTTTCATTCTCTAGATTTTCCCGATCCTCTTCAAATTCATATGCATCAGCTTTTCCTCGTATATTGCACAAGGCATACACTTTTGACGTGTATTTTAAATATTGCTTAATCTTATTTACCGTTGCTGGTTCCGGTTTCTTTTCTGAACTACTTACAAAAAGAACTAAATGAGCTTTTTTCAAAGCTCGATCAATCAGTGATTTGTATTTTTCTTCGTCCCCTTCAATTCCAGGAACATCTATAAGAATAAAATTTTTTCCATTACAACTTAAATGATATTCTGCATTATCCTTAGTATAATCAGCCTGCCCGGTTCCAATAATCCGTCCATCGATTTTACCATCATCTAGAAGGAGGCTCACTAAATTTCGCCTTTCAGTCAACTCACTAATCAAAGAATCTTTAAAATTCATATAACAACACCAATAAAAAATGAAACCATCATATATACTATAAAAGCTACAATATATGGAACTTTACTTTTCTGCAATGATTTTATAGATTTTTTTATAGATTCAATTTCTGCATAAACATCATTTACATCTTTTTCTGATGCAATTTTCAAACGATTTATCGCCGCATCATATTTATCTAGTAAGTCGATTTTTTCTTTTTGATCCAATTTAAGTAATTCTTCTCTCGATGGATCATTAAAGAGTATTCGCAAAGATTCTATAATAGTACTTTTTCCAGCATTTGTCTCCCCAAAAAAAGCAATTGCAAATTCATTCCACTCTGAATTTTGTTTTAAATCTTGCAATTCTTCGTCAAATTTTTTTTGTAAAATACCCAATTTATCTTGCGTGTTTTGAATAGTTGACGAAACCTTTGTACCAGAAGACGGTAATTTATTCAATTCATTTATCGCCTCGTGAAGGTTGTTGGAGATTTCCTCATAAAAATTTTGAATATTACTACCTATCATTATAGTCCTTTTTGCTCATAGCCCCTTTGGGGGATACTTATAAAATTACAATCCAAGTTTTTCTATAATCTGATTAGCATCAAATTCATTCGTTTGTTTAAAGTTTGTCTTTGATACCATTTTTTTGATATACTCAATTTCATAATCATTCCTATATAATTCAATGGCTTCAACAGTACTTCCTTTAGTTCGGCATGCACATATTATAACATTGCACATCCCTTGAACAAAATCCTGAAGACTTTTTGGCAGTCGATATCCGGGATCACCTTGCGTTTCTATTCCTATTTTCATTCCATTCAAATTGCCAAATACACATTTTTCATCTTTGTCATCCTTTTCGCAAGAAACATATGACACAGAAGAATATTTTTCTTTTAACTTTTGAATGACGATTCTTAAAGTTTCAGATTTTCATTTCATCCTCCTTATTACATCACCTCATGTTTTCCACCACGGCTACAATTGCCGTTGGCGATAGTCCAAAAGTCATATGAAAAGCCACATTTGGCACACACGTATTTTGGTCCTTGTTGCATTCCGCGATAAGGATCGTGTTTTCCGCCTCTGCTGCAGCCACCATTTGCAATAGTCCAGGCGTCATAGGACTGCCCGCATTTTTTACAATAAAAATTCATTTTGTCCCCTTCTTAAAAAGAAATATATCCCTATTTTCAGGAAATCGCATAAAAACAGATCCAAAATCTTTAATTCACCCTCCCATATTCCAAACGAAACCATTCAACGATTCTAGCGCAGTATTTTTCCTGCAATTCACTCTCATTTTCCATAAGTCCTCGCATTTATCCTTTGGTTTTGCCGACCATCACTAATATAAAATGGGACCGCGACAATTACAGTCGTCGGCCCTTGGCTTGCATTTTTTCCCACAAAAAAAGCGTGGAGTTTATGCAATTTACTCAATCGCGGTTCGGCAAAACCTATACGGAATAAACACAAAAACCCACGCCACGAGGCGCGAGTCAGTGCGCTCAGTCTTCCGTATATTCAAAATTTTGCCGATTTCGATTGAAAGCCAAGAGCAGAGCTCAAACTTATGTCAAAAACTTGATTACCTTATGAAAACCTCTTTTTTCAGTAATATAATCAAATTTTCACAAGGCATGCACGCAAAAGCGCGTTTTCTACACTTTTTCAATCACAGAATCAAGTTTACGACGAGCTTGACCATGGTTTCGCGCTCTTCGGGCTTGCTTTCGGCGATGAGTAGCGTGAGGGCGACGAGAGCGCCGTCACTCAAAATTTTGGAGCCATCCACGCGGTAGAGGATTTCGTTGCGAGACATGTACCACAAGAAAATGAATGCGGCGATGCGCTTGTTGCCATCGATAAAGGAATGGTTCTTGACGAGTAGATAGAGGAGCGTTGCGGCTTTTAGCTGTACGGTCGGATAAAGGTCCTTGCCGTCGAAGGTCTGGTAAATTTGTCCGAGAGAACTTTTGAAAGAGGCATCTTTTTCAACGCCGAAGATGCCGCTGTCGCGGAACTTTTCCTTGAGCACAGCGATAGCGTCCATGGCGAGTTCGTATGTTATGGCACCTTTCGTTTCAGCATAGTCGCCCGCCTTGGGGATTTCAAGTTGTTGATGGTCGTACCGGTCCAACGTTTCGAGGGCCGTTCTAAAATCGCTGATGACGTTTGCAATTTCAAGTTTTTCGTTTTTATCCATGACGTACTCCTTTTGTAGGGGAACGTCAAGAATATAGAATGACGATGCGACAATTAATGTCGTTCGAACTACTTGATTCTATCGCTGCAGAATTCCTGGCGGCCGCATTTTTCGCAATGAGCGCCCATCCAAAGCGTGTCGAATTGTTCTATAGCGGGTTCGACGATGTGCGGGTCATTCGTGAGGATTCCCGCTTCGAAGTTGCGACGGAGCGAGCTTTTCATGCCGATGCCGGCTCCAGTCAAGTTTGCAGAGCCGATGTAAGCGGTTTCAAGGTCGAATATCATCATCTTGAAATGCACTCGCGGACACATGACGCGTTCGAGGTCGGTCGCAAGAATCTTATAGCGGTCGAAATCTTCGCGGAAGTTCGGGCCGGGTTCTTTTGCATGAATGAGCCGCACGCCTACGCCGCGCTTGAGCAGTCCTGCGAGTTGTCCGAGCAACGGGATTGATTCGCCGTTCTGTTTCACATAAACATCCTTGATGTCGGCGGTGCCGATCCAGAGCGTTTTGCGAACTGTCGCGATACGAGAAATTACTTCGGAATAGTGTTCTTCGTTTTGGATGTACTTGGTAAAGGTCGGCATAGAAAGAAATATAGTATTGTCGCACGACAATAAATGTCGTCGGATTTATTTATATTAGAAAAAGGAGATTCCCGCTCGGAGGCGGGAATGACAAAGGAGCCGAGTGATGCAGAAACATGCTTGCATGTTTCTATATCCGAGGCGAACTAGTCAGGCCCCGTTAGGGGAATGACATGTTTTAGCGAGGTCTTATGGAAAATCCGGGTCGCGGCGAACGCATGGTGCGAATTTTTGTGTACCTGATGGCACACTATAACAATCGTTATAGCGTTACGGACATCATGCAGCATTTGGACATTCCCGCAAGTGAATTGCGAAGCGTGCAGCGCGATATGCAGGCATTGACAAATCTCGAAAGCCATTACATCCAACGCATTACCGACAGCGGCAAGACTTATTACCAGGCGGCGCTCGAACGTGCGAACAAGCTCGTATTCCCTGAGTTTGGCGACATGGTTTTGCATTTCGTCTTTTTACAGCGCATCGCGAACTTGTACCCGGCAACAGCTAGCCTTATCGATGACCTCACCAGAAGAATTACGCAGGATTTGCCTGCGAAGCAGCAAGACATTCTGAAGAGCTATTCAAAAGAATTAAGCGGCCGCATTCTCTTCATGGGGACTCCGCCCAATTACGACGAAGACGTGAGCAAGCACCTGCCGACTATCCTTAATGCGATTCGCAAGAAGCAGAAGGTACAAATAACATATACAGACAATTGGGGAACGGTATCCACTCAACCTCGCATTCCGTTAATGGTCGCGATAAGTCATGGAGACATTTATATCGGTTGCGTTTCGCAGCACCACCCCGACAAAACTTACGCGTTAAAATTGCAACGCATCGAGTCGGTAAAATTGCTGAAGGAAACTTTTGAAGAAGACCCGAAGGTGGTCGAATCACTGCGCAAGCGCATCCGCACGGGATCTTTGCTTTTAGGCGACCAGAACCCGCAAGAAGAAAAGGTCGTCATTTACTTCCCGAAATACGCCAAGAACTTTTTGAAGGAACGTCCGTACCACCGCTCCATGAAAATGGAAGACGCGCCAGGCGACGAGATCCGCGTAACGATGAAGGTCGAGGTGAACGAGCTGCTCAAGCAGTGGATTATGTATTATGGGAACATCGCGACGGTCCAACAGCCGAAAAAGTTGAGGCAGATGATACTGGAAACAGCTAAATCCATCGTAAATAAGTACGAAAAGTAAGGGAGATTCCCGCTCGGAGGCGGGAATGACACCCCAAAACAGCCTGCTATTATAAAAATTACGGCCTTGTTATAGTTTTTATTTATAGATAAGCAACTTTTCTAGAAAATTTTTATAATTTACCCTACTTTCCTATTGGACTAGTAGGGTTTTGTTTTTAAATTATGCACATCAAACGAACGAGGCACCCCGAAAGGGAAAAGCCTGGAGGATTTCGCTATGCGATGTCGAATGTGTAACCAAGCTGAAGGCGGGCGGGCCCAATACCGCCAAAATTTAACGCTCAGGATTGAGCAAAACTATTAACTATCGCGTCGCCCGACGCCAACAGTAACAAAACGTTCGGGCGAACGCGAAAATTTCGCGCCAAGCGCACAAAAGGATTTAAATAATATGACGACTCAGAATAAGCTCCATTTCGAAACTCTTCAGCTCCACGTTGGTCAGGAACAGGCAGACCCGGCAACCGATTCCCGCGCAGTTCCTATATACCAGACCACCTCTTACGTGTTCCACAGCGCTCAGCACGCTTCTGACCGTTTCCATCTGAAGGATGCAGGCAACATTTACGGCCGCCTCACCAATACCACGCAGGACGTTTTTGAAAAGCGCATCGCTGCTCTCGAAGGCGGTATCGCAGGTCTCGCAGTCGCTTCCGGTGCAGCAGCTCTTACTTATGCCATCACGGCTCTCGCTCGCAAGGGTGACCACGTGGTCGCACAGCGCTCCATCTACGGCGGCACCTACAACCTCTTGGAACATACGCTCAGCAAGTTCGGCATTGAAACGACTTTCGTCGACATCCACAACCTCAAGGAAGTCGAAAACTCTATCAAGTCCAACACCAAGCTCATCTTCATTGAAACGCTCGGCAACCCGAACTCCGACATCCCGGATATCGAGGCCATCTCCGAACTCGCTCACAAGAACAAGATTCCGGTCGTGATCGACAACACCTTCGGTACTCCGTACTTGATTCGTCCGCTCGAACACGGTGCTGATATCGTCGTGCATTCTGCAACGAAATTCATCGGCGGTCACGGTACGACTCTCGGCGGCGTGATTGTTGACGGTGGCAAGTTTGATTGGGCTGCATCAGGCAAGTTCCCGCAGTTCACCGAAACGAACCCGAGCTACGGTGTGCCTTTCACCGCAGCAGCTGGCGCTGCAGCTTACATCGTTTACATCCGCGCTATCCTTCTCCGTGACGAAGGTGCAGCAATTTCCCCGTTCAACGCATTCCTTCTCTTGCAGGGCACTGAAACGCTTTCGCTCCGTCTTGACCGTCATGTGGAAAACACCAAGAAGGTTCTCGAATTCCTCTCGAAGCACCCGAAGGTCGCTAAGGTCAACCACCCGAGCTTTGCAGATCATCCGCAGCACGCTCTCTACCAGAAGTACTTCCCGAACGGTGCAGGTTCCATCTTCACGTTCGATGTGAAGGGCGGCCAGGCAGAAGCCTTCAAGTTCATCGACGGGCTCAAGATTTTCAGCTTGCTCGCTAACGTTGCCGACGTGAAGAGCCTCGTTGTTCACCCGTATACAACGACCCACTCGGAACTCACTCCGGCTGAACTTGCCGAAGCTGGTATCTCTCCTGCAACGATCCGTCTCTCCATCGGTACGGAACACTACGAAGATATCATCAACGACCTCGCACAGGCTCTTGACCAGATTTAATTACAAATAACAAAAGGATTCTACCATGTCAAAAATTTACGCATCTGCTGACCAACTTATCGGTCATACCCCGCTCCTCGAACTTTCCCACATCGAAAAGGAAAACAATCTCCAGGCTAAGATCGTGGCAAAGCTTGAATATTTCAACCCGGCTGGATCTGTCAAGGATCGTATTGCTAAGGCAATGATTGACGATGCCGAAGCTTCAGGCAAGCTTAAGCCGGGTTCCGTGATTATCGAACCGACTTCTGGTAACACTGGTATCGGTCTTGCTTCTGTCGCCGCAGCTCGCGGCTACCGCATCATCATCGTGATGCCGGAAACCATGAGTGTTGAACGTCGCCAGCTCATCAAGGCCTACGGTGCAGAAATCGTTCTCACCGAAGGTGCTAAGGGCATGAAGGGTGCAATCGCTCGCGCAACAGAACTCTCTCAGGAAATTCCGAACAGCTTTATCCCGGGTCAGTTCGTGAACCCGGCAAACCCGGCCGCCCACAAGGCAACGACGGGTCCGGAAATTTGGGAAGACACGGATGGCAAGGTTGACATTTTCGTCGCAGGCGTAGGTACTGGTGGAACGGTCACGGGTGTCGGTGAATACCTCAAGTCGCAAAATCCGAATGTGAAGGTTGTCGCAGTTGAACCGGAATCTTCTCCGGTGCTTTCCAAGGGCACGGCTGGTCCGCACAAGATCCAGGGTATTGGCGCAGGCTTTGTTCCGGATACTTTGAACACCTCCGTCTATGACGAAGTGCTCCCGGTCAAGAACGAAGACGCATTTGCCGCAGGGAAGGCAATTGCCAAGGCAGAAGGCATCCTC
Source organism: Fibrobacter sp. UWB2 (assembly GCF_002210425.1). Classification (NCBI taxonomy): domain Bacteria; kingdom Pseudomonadati; phylum Fibrobacterota; class Fibrobacteria; order Fibrobacterales; family Fibrobacteraceae; genus Fibrobacter; species Fibrobacter sp. UWB2. The sequence continues at coordinate 204,013 of NZ_MWQK01000005.1, forward strand.
GTCGGTATCTCTTCTGGTGCAGCCCTCCACGCCGCAGTCGAACTTGCAAAGCGTCCGGAAAACAAGGGCAAAACGATTGTCGCACTCCTCCCGGATAGCGGTGACCGTTACCTCTCCACTCCGCTCTTCGCTGACTAATTGATTTAAGGTTTGGTAAGTGCCTCGCAGTTCCATTCGCTACGCGGTAGAAACCATCCTCTCAACAAAAGCTTATTGAATGCAAACGCTAGAAGGTTCCATTCGCCTCTCTAGCGTTTATTTGTGTTTTATACAACGCATTGTCATCCCGGCCTTGTGCCGGGATCACCAATTTTCAAAAAGAACGGTTTTAACATGTCACAAAAAAAGCGTGTCGCTGTTGGATTGTCGGGCGGTGTAGATTCCGCCCTTTCGGCGTATTTACTGAAAAAGCAAGGTTACGAAGTTGTCGGCATGACGATGGCGACGTGGGACGGCTCCGTGAAAATGCCTGCAGTCGAAGGTCGCGAAGGCTGTTACGGTCCGAGCGAAGACAAGAATATCGAAGAGGCAAAGCTCGTTGCCGAGCGTCTCGGGATTCCGCATTACGTTGTTCCGGTTGCCGAAGATTACAAGCGTGAAGTTCTCGACTATTTCCGTGCGGAATACCGCGCAGGGCGAACGCCGAATCCGTGCGTCCGTTGCAATCAGAGCATCAAGTTTGGAGCGCTACAGCATGCGGCACGCAAGCTCGGGATTGATTTCGATTACTTTGCGACGGGGCATTACGCGCGACTCGATTTCAAGAATCCTGATGTTCCGTTCTTGTACGAAGCGCTGGACGAGCATAAAGACCAGACGTACTTTTTATCAAGACTCTCGGCAGAGCAACTTTCCACTGTGATTTTCCCGCTCGGCGGAATGCAGAAAGCAGACGTGAAAGCGCTCGCCAAGGAAATCGGCTGGGACGATTTTGCAACAAAGCGCGAAAGCCAGGACTTTATCGAGTGCGGCGATTACTCGGTGCTATTTGACGAGAGCGATAACGTTCCCGGAGATTTTATCGATGTGAACGGAAAAGTTCTCGGGAAACACAAGGGAATCGTTCATTACACGATCGGACAACGCAAGGGGCTCAATATCGGCGGGCAAGCGGAACCGCTTTACGTGGTGGCGATTGACGCTCACCACAATCAGGTGATTCTCGGACCTAGAAGCGCATTGAGCTGTACCGAAGTTTCTGCCGTTGACTTGAACCTGATGGTTTCGGAGACATCCCCACTTTTGAAGGAGCCGCTCACGGCACACATTCGCCTCGGGCATAAAGGAGCAACGGCAAGAATTACTGCTTTGGACACTACAGCCGGTACAATCAGCGTGAAATTTGACGAACCGCAATTTGCATCGGCACCGGGTCAAGTGCTCGTGCTCTACGCAGACAAAGGCGTGGTTGCGAGTGCGATTATCGGGAAGTAAAGGGCGGGAAACGCCCGCATTTCCTTATTTTGCCAACACAAAATAACGCAAAAAATCCTACCCGATTGGGTAAGATTTTTCACTTTGAGATAGTTGGCAATAAAAAGTTTTAAATGGAGTAGTCTTTTTCCATCATGCCGTAGTCGATGAGAATTTGTTCCAAGCGGTCCTGCGTCATCGGAGTCGGGATGGTAAAGAGTTCGTTTTCGTCGATATTCTTTGCAAGTTCGCGGTAAACGTTGGCCTGGTTGCAGTTCGGTTCGAAATCAATCACGGTCTTCTTGCGAATTTCGGCCTGCTGCACGATGTTGTTGCGCGGCACGTACTGGATGAGTTGCGTGTTGAGTTCCTTGGTGAATGCGCGGAGCAAGTCAAGTTCGTTATCGACGTTACGGCTGTTGCAGATAATACCGCCGAGTCGCACTTCACCGCGTTCAGCGTACTTGGCAATACCCTTACAAATGTTGTTTGCAGCGTAGAGGGCCATCATTTCGCCGGAAGCAACGATGTAGATTTCCTTTGCCTTGCCTTCACGAATCGGCATGGCGAAACCACCGCACACAACGTCACCGAGCACGTCGTAGAAAACGTAGTCGAGATCTTCGGTGTAAGCGCCCAGCTGTTCGAGCATGCTGATGGAAGTGATGATACCGCGGCCAGCGCAACCCACGCCCGGTTCCGGGCCACCGGATTCCACGCAGCGAACGCCCTTGAAGCCAACCTTTTCAAGGTCAGAAAGCTGAATTTCGGTCTTGTTATCGCGAATGGTATCGAGCACAGTCTTCTGATGGAGACCACCGAGCAAAAGACGGGTAGAGTCAGCCTTCGGGTCGCAACCGACAACGAGCACGTGCTTGCCCTGTTCCACAAGGCCTGCGGTCAAGTTCTGAGTTGTAGTGGACTTGCCGATGCCGCCCTTACCATAGATAGCGATTTGACGTAATTTCTTTGACATATTATAAGTGTCTCCTTAGGATTTTCCTATAGAAACGCTAGGCAAGAACAAGTTTAGAATTTGCGTCTACCCTTTTCAATACTTTTTTAGCCCATTTCGTCACAATTATTCTTTTTTGCGCGTTGCTATAAAAACTTTTTATAACCCCATTCAGCGGGAATCTATTGCACGCCCAGAAAAAACATTTTTTTTAATTTTCACCCCTTGTTTCATATTGTCTTTCGCTATACCGCTTTTTAAATTTTTGCCCGAACTTCTTCGACAGGGAAGTAAAAGAATTAATCACACAACAGAACGCTAGGCAAACCGTTCATCATCTTCCACATAAACTAAATCGGTATTTACCGCTAGTTTAGCGCAAGGCTTTTACGCCTTGTGTTTACCACGAATCTTTTGCCTTTGTGAGGTTTTATGGCAATCGATCAAGAAACAGTTTTTAGAGAGCACCCCTGCTTTGGTGCATGCAAGAATCGTAAAGGGCGTATCCATTTGCCCGTCGCTCCGGGTTGTAACATCGAATGCCGTTTTTGCGACCGTCGCATCAACGAAGACGCACAAGTTCCGGGAAATACAAGTAAAGTTATCAAACCGGAAGAAGCATGTGGCTATATTCGCAAGGCTCTTGAATTCGTACCGGATCTTACTACGGTGGGTATTGCTGGCCCTGGCGACACGCTCGCGACACCTTTTGCACTGGACACTTTCCGCCTCGTCAAAAAGGAATTTCCAAACCTGATTCGTTGCATGAGCACAAACGGACTTTTGCTGAACGACAAGGCAGACGAAGTCATTGACGTGGGCATCGATACGCTTACGGTCACGGTGAACGCCGTTGACCCAGAAATCGAAGCAATGATCAATGCGAGAATTTTCTACCACGGCAAGACCTACACGGGTGTCGAAGCCGCTGAAATCTTGATCCACAACCAGCTGGAAGGCATTCGCAAGGTTGCAAAAAGCGGGACACTCGTGAAAGTGAATACGGTTCTTTGCCCAGGTATCAACGACAACCATATCGAAGATGTGGCCGCTACAGTCCGCGAAGCGGGAGCGATTATATACAACATCATTCCGCTGATTCCGCAAAACGGATTCAAGGATCTTCCGGCCCCGACTCCGAAGGGACTCGCAATTGCACAGGAACAGGCCGGCGTATTTATCAATGTTTTCAAGCACTGCGCTCACTGCAGAGCAGATGCTGTTGGCGTTCCCGGCGTCTATGACGTTGGTTCGCAAATCTACATGGATCGCATCCGTGTAAAGGAGACTTTCTCTCATGGCTAAAATATTGGATCAGGCGCGCTACAAATGCGCTTTGGCAGCAATGCAGACCGTGCAATCCATTCCTGGAGCAATTCCCGTTTTGCATTCCGGTCCGGGATGCGCATCCAAGCTAAACGATAACAACGGCACGAGCGGCAGATTCAGCCCCAACATTTACCCTTGCACAAGTATCAGTGAAAAAGAAGTCGTGTTTGGCGGTGCAGACAAGTTGCGTTCAACCATCAGCAACGCTCTCAAAATCATCGATGCCGACCTGTTCGTGGTTCTTTCCGGTTGCACGGGTGAAATCATTGGTGACGACATTCAAGAAGTCGCAGAAGAATTCGAAGATGCCGAAAAGCCTGTCATCTGGGCAAAGACGCCGGGATTCAAGGGCAACAACTACATCGGTCACGACTGGATTTTAAAGAGCATCTTTGAACAGTATGTGAGAAAGTTCAAGGGCGCAGCCCCGAAGGAAAAGGGACTCGTCAACTTATTCGCAGGCGTGCCACAGCAGGATCCGTATTGGCTTGGCAACTTGCGTGAACTCGAACGTCTTTTGCAGTCCATCGGTCTCAAGACAAATACGATTTTCGGTTTTGACCGCGGGCTTGAAAACTTGCAAAAGATTCCGACAGCAGAATACACGATTCTAGTTTCGCCGTGGGCAGGCCTCGAAAGCGCAAAATACTTGGAAAAAGAATTCAACATTCCGCTGTTGCACTACCCGATTTTGCCAATTGGTGCGGCCGAAACGACAAAGTTCCTCCGTACGGTCGCTGAGTTCACGGGCGCAGACAAAGAACTCACGGAATCCGTTATCCAGCAGAACGAAGCGCAGTTCTTCTACTACCTGGAACGCTACGCCGATACGATTCTCGAAAGCCGTATCGTGAGCAAGCGTTTTACCGTCGTGAGCGAAGCCCAGTACGTAATTGCTGTGACCAAGTTTCTCGTGAACGACATGGGTCTTTTCCCGCAAAAACTGTTCGTTACGGACGACACGCCGGAAGCATTCCGCGAAGAAGTCTCGCAAGAAACAAACACGCTGAATTACGACATCAAAACAAAAGTCGAGTTCACCACGGACGGTTTCGACCTCCAGAATCAAATCCGCAAAATGGACTTTGGCGGCTCCCCGCTCATCATCGGTTCGAACTGGGAAAAGAAACTCGCCCACGAACTCAAGGGCCATTTCGTGAACATCAGCTATCCGATGATCGAAAAAATCGTCATCAACTCGCATGTGGCAGGTTATTCCGGCGGTCTTTACTTGTTGGAAGACATCTACTCTGCAGCACTTTCCATGCTGAAAATTTAAGGAGGATCTAATGCCATTTAATTTTAAAAATGCAAACGTCGGTGTTCGAGAAAACCGTCTTGGATCCATCACAGGATTTTCTGGTGATTTGGAAACGCTCGCACACCGCTCACAGTGCGGTTCCGTCAAGAATCGCGAACGTTGCTTTAGCCAGTCCAGTTCTTGTCTTTCGGGCTGCGCTTTGGACCAGCTCATCAGTATCCGCAATGTGGCCGTCGTCTATCACGCTCCAGCCGGTTGCGTTGCACTTGCACAAGGTGAAGATGTCAAATTCCGCCAACTCGCCGAACGCATTAACGAAAAGACAAATTCCGTTTACGTCTGCACGGACTTGAACGAAAACGATACAGTCTTTGGCGCTATCGAAGCACTCCGCAAGGCAACGCAGTACACGTACGAAAAGTTCCACCCGGAAGCGATTTTCCTCTCGTCTTCTTGCGTATCGGGCGTGATTGGCGAAGACGTTGACGGTCTCGCCGACGAACTCGCAGATGAATACGATATTCCAATTATTCCAATCCATTGCGAAGGTTTCAAGAGCCGCATTTGGGCTAGCGGTTTCGATATTGCAGACCACGCCGTTTTACAGGGCATCGTGAAACCGCCTGAGAAGAAGAATAACAAGATTATCTTCAAGAACTTCTTTGAAAGCGCACGTCCGCAAATTACGGAACTTTTCAAGGAAATCGGCGCAGAACCGCAATTCGTTTATTGTAACTCCACTGTCGAAGAACTTTCGCACTTGAGCGAAGCCCAAGCAATGGTTTGCATTTGCGGAACGCTCGGCACCTACCTCGGCAACGCCCTCGAAGAAACTTACGGTGTACCGTATGTGCGTACGATTAACCCGAACGGCATTACCGGTTTTGAAACTTGGTTCCGTGCTATCGGCAAAACGATTGGCAAGGAAGCCGAAGTGGAACGTTACATCGAGCGCCAGCGCGCCATTTACTTGCCGCAAATCGAAGAAGTCAAGAGGGAACTCAAGGGTCTCCGCGCCGTGATCGGTATGGGCCCGGGCTACACCTACGAAGTTTCGCGCGTATTGCAGGAACTCGGCATGGAAGTGGTTCACGGTCTTGCTTGGCATTATGACTACAAGTACGATAACGGCCAGATTCCGCCAGCACTCGAACATTTGCTGAAGACATCGCCAAAGGGGCTCAAGCTCACTGTGGCTGACCAACAAAACTACGAAGTGATGAGCGTATTGAACTATCACAAGCCGGACATTTACTTTAGTCGTCATCCGGGCTCAACCGTATGGGCCATCAAGCAGGGTTACGCAGCGCTCTTCGTCGCCGATGAATACATGATTTTCGGTTACGAAGGAACACTCAACTTTGCCAAGAGCATCCTCGATACCATCAAGAACCGTAGCTTTGAAAAGAGTCTTGCCGCTCGAATCAAGTTACCCTATACCAAGTGGTGGTACGAACAAGATACAGACAAGTTCTTGAAGCCAGAAGGCGCAAGGTAAACAAACATTTTTTTGACATGGTTTCTCCTGCGGGAATTTTTTTCCGCAGGAGATTTTTTATTTAAGCAACCAATTTCAGCTGAGATTCGATTTCAAAAAAACACAGAAACAAAATAGCTATAGAAAATCGTTATCGCCGGTTCCAGAAAAATAGTATAAAGAAATCTCTTGCCAAAACGAAAGGCTTTATCTAAATTAACCCACAAAAGAAATAGGATATAAAAAATGAATTTTCCGTTCAATAGCTTAAATTTCGCTTGTTGTTGTCGATGTCGGACGGGCATCTAGTTTTTAGGCTATTCTTTTAAACAGATTCCCGCTCGGTTTTATGTTCCGTAGCGGGATTTTTTTATTCAAAAAAAATTTAAACCACAAAGGCGCTAGCATTTAATAGCGTCATAGGAGATTATTATCTTATGTCAAACTTCAACAATATCGAAACAAAACTCATTCACGGCGGCATTGATGGCGACAAAACTACAGGAGCTGTAAACGTCCCTATCTACCAGACTTCCACCTACAAGCAGGCAGGCCTTGGTGAAAACACGGGTTGGGAATATTCCCGCACAGGGAACCCGACGCGCGCAGCATTGGAAACGCTGATTGCAGAACTTGAAGGAGGAGTCGCAGGCTTTGCATTTGCAAGCGGCATGGCTGCAACAACAACCGTTCTTTCGCTTTTTAAGCAAGGAGACCGCATCATCATTTCGAGCAATGTCTATGGCGGCACTTTCCGCGTTTTGGACAAAGTTTTCAAGAATCTCGGAATTACTTATTCTATCGAAGACACGACCAATTTGAAAGCGCTTGAATCCAAAATAACACCCGATGTGAAAGCATTCTTTGTCGAAAGCCCTGCAAACCCGCTCTTGACGGTGACGGACTTGGCAGGCGTTGCCGCAATTGCCAAGAAGCACAACATTTTGACCATTGTCGATAACACATTTATGACGCCTTATTTGCAGCGTCCGATTGAATTGGGCGCCGACATCGTCGTGCATTCTGCGACAAAGTATTTAGGCGGTCACAGCGACTTGGTGGCAGGGCTTGCTGTTGTCAATTCCAAGGAACTCGCTGAAAGGCTGGCATTTACGCAGAACGCAACCGGTGCTGTACTCGGACCTTTTGATTCGTTCCTCTTAATTCGCGGCATCAAGACGCTTGGCGTCCGCTTGGATCGTCACACAGAAAATGCCGAAACCATCGCAAAGTATCTCGAAAAGCACGATGCCGTAAAGCACGTTTATTATCCGGGACTCCCGACAGCACAAGGCTACGAAATCAACAAGAAGCAAGCCAAGAACGGTGGCGCTATGATTTCGTTCGAACTTCGTGAAAATTACGATATCAAAAAATTCTTCAGAGCTCTAAAACTCGTTTCTCTTGCTGAAAGCTTGGGCGGCGTCGAAAGCCTCGTATGCCATCCAGCCACAATGACGCATGCATCTATCCCAAAGGAAATTCGCGAAAAAGTCGGCATCACTGACGGGCTCATTCGCTTATCCGTGGGCATTGAAAAAGTTGATGACATCATCGCAGATGTTAACGCAGCCATTGAAGCCGCAAAAGCATAAGGAACAAGATATGCATTACTACGAATCCATGAAATCCCTGATTGGAAAAACACCGCTCGTAAAGCTCACGCATGTTGGAGTTCCTGAAGGCGTAAATTTATTCGTAAAACTTGAATTGTGGAACCCTTCGGGCAGCGTAAAAGACCGCGCCGGCCTTTATATGGTCGAGGACGCGTTCGCCAAAGGGACGCTCAAACCTGGCGGAACGATTATCGAAGCAACCGCAGGCAATACCGGGCTTGGAATTGCATTTGCAGCATTGAACCGCGGTGTGCGTGTCATTTTTGTAGTACCGACAAAATTTTCACAAGAAAAGCAGACGCTTTTGCGTGCGCTTGGCGCAGAACTCATCAACACCCCGCGTGAAGAAGGCATGCTCGGCGCAGAAAAGAAAGCAGAAGAACTGCTGAAGCAAATTCCGGATTCCATTTCTCTCAGACAATTCCACAACATGGCAAATCCGCGCGCCCATTATGAAACGACAGGACCTGAAATTTACGATGATCTCGATGGCAACGTCGATTATGTTGTTGCAGGCGCAGGAAGCGGCGGAACGTTCTCGGGCATTCTCAAGGCGCTCAAGGAACGCAACCCCAAAATTCAAGGCGTGCTCGCTGACCCTGTAGGCTCCACAATGGGCGGTGGCGAACATGGCGACTACAATATCGAAGGAATCGGAAACGATTTTATCGCAGACACTATGGACATGTCGCTTGTGGACCGCGTCATCAAAATTAACGATGACGACGCTTTCGGTGGTTCCCGTGAACTCGCGCAAAAAGAGGGAATTTTTGCGGGGTCTTCTTCGGGCGGCGCTTTCGCAGCAGCCAAGAAACTGATTGCATCGGGCGCTCGCGGGAACATTGTCTTTGTAGCCCCAGACCGTGGCGATCGTTACTTCAGCAAAGGTTTATACAAATAACATAAAAATTCATCTTTAATTAGAGTGCACAAGTTTATGATTAGCAAAACTGCGCTTTTATGCGCTCTTGCCCGAGCTGTCCACACTCACGCTAAAAGTGAAAAAATTTTTGAAGACGAATTTGCACAGGATTTTGTGAGCCTGAAGGAATATCGCCACGCACGCAATCTTGCAAGACAGTTCCTTCCTGCAAAAAAGTCGAAGCCCAAAGATTACCCGGCTAAGGATTTTATTGACCAATACCTTCTCCCCATCATTCTTCCACGAAATCGATTTGCAGAAGACATTGTCGATGCCAAGCAGAAAACAGGAGACGTGCAATACGTTCTCTTGGGTGCGGGCCTAGATTCCTTTGCGCTTAGGAACAAAAGTCAAAACGTCGATGTCTTTGAACTAGATCTGTACGAAACACAAGTTTTCAAAATCGAGCGAACGCGAGAACTTTTCACAAAGAGGCGTCCCAAAGTTCACTTTGTAGAAATCGATTTCAACAAGGATAGCATCATCAGCAGATTGACAAACGCCGGATTTAATCCGAAAAAGCGCTCCGTCTTTTCGATTCTCGGCGTGTCCTACTACATTCCTATTGAAATCTTTTTCAAGACGATTGCGGAAATTTCTAAGATTGCAGCCCCCAATAGTGCAATAGTATTCGATTACTACGAAAAAGAGCGGGACAGTGCGGACAGCACAACCAAAATCAGCCGCTTAAAACAAATAACAGCATCGTGCGGCGAGTGTATGGTTGACGGATACGATCCCGTTCAAGTTGACAATTTGGCCAGGAAATCGGGCATCCAATATTGTCACGATCTTTCTCCCAAAGATATCGACAATGCCTTTTTCAGCACATCAACTGGATTGTCCGCATTCGAGGGCGTTCATCTGATGTATTGCGGTTTGTAAAGCAAATCGTTAACAAGATAACTGACTGTTTTGTTATCGAGAAAGTCGATATTTCGCTATTAAAAAAAAGTATTAGAAATAGACTTCACATGATTCTATTTTTATCTGGTTAAAATAAAATCGGGAAAGGTAAAGTCATGTCTGAAGTCAAAATACTTGCTGCTAGAGATTTTTATAAGATTGATTTACAAAATTCAACTTTGCTTGATGTTCGCGAACCAAGCGAAGTGATCGTCCGACCTATAAATGGCGCAGTTCAAGTTCCATTCTTTGAACTTTCAAAAAAAGTAGATTCCATTCCCAAAGACAAACCCGTTTATGTGTTCTGTTCGACAGGTGACCGCTCCGAACAAGTTGCAGAAATTCTTGCCGACAGAGATTACGAAGTCTACAATCTCGAAGGCGGGCTAGAAGCCTTTTCTAAAGTTCACTTCGTTGATGCCAAAGGGGCAAAATGCCCCGGCCCCATCGTTCAAGTAGACGAGGCCATCAAAAGCGTTTCGCCTGGCGAAGAAGTGCAAATAGAAGCAACCGAAAAGGCTTTTTATTCGGACATACAAATTTGGTGCCAGCGCACCGGCAACGAGCTAAAATCGCTCACAGAAAGAGACAATATAATTTATGCGACCGTCGTAAAGCGCAACGCCCCCGTCGCCGAAAAGCGAGAATTTGAACACGGCAAAACATTTGTCGTATTCAGCGGGGATTTAGACAAAGCAATCGCTTCGTTCATTATGGCAAATGGCGCAGCCGCGATGGGCCGCCCAGTTACAATGTTCTTTACCTTTTGGGGTGTAAGCCTTTTACGCAGACCAGAAAAAGTACGCGTCAAAAAATCGCTTATCGGAAAAATGTTCAGCTTTATGCTGCCGCGAGGTTCCAAAAAGCTCGGACTTTCACGCATGAACTTTGGCGGTATCGGTGCAAAAATGATCCGCGCCGTGATGAAACAAAACGGAGTTTCTTCGCTCGAAGAACTGATTGAAAGCGCAAAGCAAAAAGGCATAAAGTTCGTTGCATGCCAAATGTCGATGGAACTCATGGGAATTACCGCCGAAGAATTGATTGACGGCGTGGAACTTGGTGGCGTCGCGACCATGCTCGGCTCTACTGAAAAATCCGACCTAACATACTTTATATAACACTTGTCGACTTAATTCGCCTTCGTCCAGAATAGCACCTTGCGTTTTACAAATTCAAAAAATTCCATAATCGCAAGGACAACAATGCCAGTCCACAAAATTCCCGCAACCATGTTGGGGTAATCGGAATAGTCAGCGTAGAATTGCACAAAGTGTCCAAGGCCTGTATTTTCGCCGAAGAGTTCAGCAACGGTGAGCATGATGAACGAAAGCCCCATACCTACGGAAAGCCCGGAAAATATGGACGGAAGGCTTGCAACAAATGCAATTCGCCACAAGTATTCAAAGCGACCGATGCCGATAATGGCGGCATTTCGCCTGTACTTTTCAGGAATGTCCGCAGCACCCGCGGCGGTATTCAAGTAGATAGGCCAAAAGGCCGCAATGAAAATAATGAAAGTAGAGGACAAGTAAAATGTCGGCAAAATCGCAATGGCGTAAGGGATGTAAACGTTAGGCGGAATGGGGGCCGCGAATCGTGAAATGGGCTTTAGCATAGTACCCACCCAAGGGACAGACCCCGAAACAATTCCGAGAGAGATTCCGACGACGGCAGCCGCGAAATAAGCAGGGACAAGTTTCAAAAGCGATGACCACGCACTGCGCAAAAGCTCCTCGCGAGAATTGAAAAGCGCCGTCAAAATCGCTTTAGGTGATGGGAACAAGTATTGACTGCTCCATTCCGGGCCGCTACTGATGAACGTCCAGATTCCAATCAAGAACAGAAGGAATAAAAATCCTGAAAATTTAGATAGATATTTCACAAAAATTCTCATATACTTGCGCCCTCCTGTACGGTATGCCCGAGTTTTTCAAGGATGTCCTTGTGGTAAGCTTCTTCAATTTCAACGATTGTCTTTTGGACTTTTTCGTTGCGGAACCATTCGCTACGGCTCTTTTTCACTGGAAAATCCAAAGGAATATCTGCGATGATACGGCCTGGCGTCGATCCCAAAACGATAATTCGACTTCCGAGATAAACGGCCTCGCGAATGTCGTGCGTTACAAACAAAGTCGTAATTGCACGGTCTTTAGAGCCTCGGCAAAGCTCCAAAACCAAATCTTGAAGGCTCGCACGATTTACAGGATCAAGCGCACCAAAAGGCTCGTCCAAAAGAAGGGCATCTGCGCCGACGCTCAACGCTCTTGCAATGGCCCCGCGCTGACGCATACCGCCCGAAAGTTCAAAGGGATATTTATGAAGGCTCCCCGAAAGCCCTACTAAATTCAGGTATTCTTCTGCCAAATGTTTTGCAAAACTCCCCTTGACCTTTTTCGTCTTTTTAATGGCAAGAGAAACGTTCTGTAGAAGCGTAAGCCAAGGAAAAAGAGTGTAGTCCTGAAAGACCACGCTCCTTTCAGAAGAAGGCTTTTCGATTTCCTTTCCGTTCCAATAGACATGGCCTTCGCTTGGCTTTGTAAGGCCGGCGAGAAGATTAAGCAAAGTGGTCTTGCCACTTCCGCTTTCGCCTAATAGACATACAAACTCGCCTGGTTTGATTTTCAAGTTGATGTCTTTCAGGATGGGTTTGCCATCATAGGAAAAAACGAGATTAGTCGCTTCGAAACCACTTTGTATTTGAGTCATTTTAGTTCCTTAATTTCTAGATAGGAAAATCTTTTCGGCCTGCGCGTAGAATTCAGATTTGGGCTTTTGCTTGCGAAGTTCTGCGAGGGCGTCACGATAGTAGTTCGTGAGGACATATTGAGAGACCTTCTTGTCGGACTTGATGAACTCCGCATCCTTCAAGAAATCCCAGAAGAATTCAACGCCTTTCACGTTCGGGTCGGTATCCTGAGTCACGTAACCGCTGTAGAACGCTTTATTGACGAGAGCCGTATCAAGCTTAATCCACTTGGCGATAATTTCAACGCTCTTCTTGTGATCGTTTGCGACAAGTTCTTCGGCTTCAATCAGCGACTTGACCAAGCGCTTGTAAATGTCGTCACGGCCTTCAAGTTTGCGTAGCGATGCAATGAGGCGGCAGCAAATATGTCCCGGATTGATGTCCTTGCTGCGGAGCACTACGGAGAGGCCGGCTTCTTCGGCACGGAGGTCGTGCGGTCCCCATGTAACGCCGGCATACACACTGCCGTTCTTTACCGCTTCGATAACTGCAGGCGGATTCTTGAGTTCTACAATAGTAACATCTTTACGCCAGTCAATACCTTCTTTTTTGAGGCCGCCGCGAACAATGGCATCCGCTGTTCCCAAACGGATTGTAGCGATTTTCTTTCCCTTGAGATCGCTCAGTTTTTTGACGGAGCCTGCATTTTCCTTGCGGGTAATCACAGCCTGGTCGCCACCCATGAGGCCGCCAATAACGCGAATATCAGCACCCTGCGAAACATGGATAAGCGGAGCAAGAGAGCCAAATGCACCAGCATCGAGCTTTCCGGCACGAACGGCAGCAATGCCATCGCCAGAATTCGAGAATTCCACCAATTCTACGTCAAGGCCGTTCTTCTTGAAAATGCCCGCATCTTTTGCGATGAAGAATTTGCCCTGGCCCGTAGAAGAGAGATAGCCGATGGAAAGTTTGTCTGCGGCGATTGTGGAAGTCACGCAGGCGAGAACGAACAGGAATGCCGATGCAATTCGAGTGTGTAATTTATTCTGAGTCATTGTAGAATTCTCCATTGTTAGAAGGCGTAAGTTGCAGAAAGGTGATAACGATTCAGGTCCGCTTCTTTTACCGTATTGGCAATCAAGTAATCCGTTTGAACGTGAAGGTATTCGAATCCCAACGAGAATGCGTCTGTCAAATTGTAGGTCGTGTTGGCAAAGAACGATAAGTTTTGTTCACGGCCACCGGCTTTTCTAATATCTTCACGTTTTAGCTTGTCAAGTCCGGCACCCACATTAAAGGCCAACTTTTGGATAAATTTGGCTTGCAAGGCAATCCATCCACCGTAAGCACCAATGCTTCTTACGCTTTCGGGGTCTTCAGTATTCGAAACCAGTCCGCGTCCAATACCGGCTGCGTATGTATCGAGATTAGCACCGACAAAATACTCACCAAGGAAGGTAAAGTTGCTTGTGATGGGGAGGGTCAAATCAACGTTAAAAGACCATGAGGGAATATCCTTAGTATCACCAGTGGCATCCAAGTCAACTTCTTCTTGGCCATAATGACCAGAAATACCTAAACCGAACTTTTTGTTTTCAACCCAAAGCGGAATGGCAATACCGATGCGTCCCTGAATGGTAGGAACGTCTGCATCGACACCGGTCTCTGAAGCAGAAGAAGTGTTGTACGGCTGCGTTTCGCCGATAGTGCGAACAAGAGCAACGGCAAAGTCTAAAGAGCCATTACCAACAGGAACTTTTTCGGTCAGTCGGAGTTGTGCTCTGCGAAGGCCCGGATCACCAGAGTTGTTAAGAACGCCAGCATTGAGCGTTGGAGTCACGAGGGGAGAAATCAAATCCCATGTCTGACCGCCCAAAATGGAGAAACCGGACTTGCCAAAAGAAATTTCGCCGTAACCATGACGGAGGCGTGGGACAGGCGCATTACCGGAACCGCCGCCGTAGAAATCAACTTCGATTTTACCGTTCGCCTTGAAGAACGAAGTATCGCTACCGCTCGAAAGATTCAAACCGATTCGAGTGAGGTTCGGCGTGAAATGCCAGCCACCATCGTTTTTGTTGGCAATATCCGATTGAGCAGCAAAGTTTGCAAAGTTGCCATTATTGCTCTTGGAATCTTCGTAGGCGGCGTTCAAAGACGCAAAACCATAGAGTGTAGCACTTACGCCAGATTTCGTGGTAACAGCAATAGGTTCAGCAGCAATTGCAGTAATTGAAGACAAAAGAACAATTTGAGCTATAGATTTTTTAATATTGAAATTCATGGAGGAACTCCTATTTTTTTTGTTTGAGTTTAGTAACCACGCAGAGCAATATTCTGCGCACTTTTAAAATTGCCGATTAGCCTTTAAAAAGGCTTTGGCTTAGTTATTGGAGAATTTACAGCTACAACACATATAGGTATCCTCGTGTTGATTTGTGGAAGTTTCGGAACACAATGTTCTCGATTACGCTGCATAAATTAGAAAACAAAAAATGGTTTGTAAAATACTTTATTTTTATCACAAGATATAAGAAAATTATTTACATATAAAGTACAATTATACAAAACAAACTCAAATAGCAGTAGTCTATACATGTACAATAGATTCCCGCCGGAGTTTATCATACGAGCATTATAAAAAAGGAAATGCCCGATCAAGTCGGGCATGACGTTCTCTTCTGTCACCCCGGCCACAGTGCCGGGGTCAACTTTTTACGGCATTTTTTTATTTTCCGCCAACGGATGCGCTATAAATTTTTTCAAGCAAATTAAGCGCACCCTTATAACCGACGAAACTACGATTGATAATCAAAGTTTCGCTGGACGGAGGCGTAATTTCAAAGAACAAAGCGCCCTTATCATTGGCAAGATTGATTTCCCAAGAAGAAGCAAGAATCAACGGCTTTCCAGAAGAGAAATCAACTTCCTTGATAGCTTTTTCAATCAAGTAGCCATCTTCTTCGAATTCCACTTCAACATCGACACCTTCGCTGATGTTATGGAAAGCATCTTCGATGGTCTTGCGGAATTTCTGCGGAGGATCGTCCGTGATAATCGCCTTGCGCGGAATAAGGCCGATTTGGTCGGCAAGGAACTTGGTGTAGGCAAGCGTGTAAGCGGAATCAGCAGTAATTGCAAATTCACTCGGCATACCGTACCAGTATTCAGCAAAGAATTCAGAGAAGTGTTCCAAATAGTAGTAATAAATACCATTTTCTTGTTCAATGAACTTTTCGCTCTGTTCCTTATCGATTCCGGCAAAATCAACAACTTTGCGGATAAATGCAGCAGTTGCTTCGGCACCGATTGGAATTTCAGGAATGTGAAGGAACGGCTGACCATATTTTTTCTCAAGGTGTTCAGCATTTCTCACGCCGACCCACGGAGAGACCACCAGGTTAAACTGAGCTTCCGGAATGCGCAACCAATCCTTGACACCGTTATTTTCAGGTCCAAAGAGCACATTCACTTCAAAACCAGCGCCACGGAGAATACGGGCAAGTTCCTGGTAATCACCGCGCCAGTTCTGGTTGTAATACGGAACTTCGAACCAAAGATTGATAAGACCCTTCTTGCGTTCGCCCTTGTAATCGCCCACAAACTGATCGACAATGGCGTTTACCACTTCTTCGTGACCGAAAAGGTTATTGCCCTTAAAGCCTGCGGTATCCACAGCCACAATCGGGTAGCCCAAATCGCGATATTCATTCACCAAGCTGGGGACGTCATCACCAATGAGGCCGCCCACGCAACCCGTGAGAACAACATAGAGATCGCCATCGAAAACTTTGAGCGTTGACTTAATCAACTGATCCAAAGTCTTGATGCCGCCGAACACGATGTCGTTTTCGGTAGAGTTTGCACTCGGCATGTTACCAGCACCAGCGAAAATGCTGCCCTGGAAGCCGTTTTCAAAAGTGAGGAATGCGGTTTGCTTAAGCTGGCAACCCGGAGAGCAGTTGGCTATAGGAACTGCACCCTTGATGCCGACAACCGTATTGGACGCACCGACTGCACAAGAATAGCGGGGGTCCGAAATAGAATTGCTTTTTTTCTTTGTTTTAAGTGCTTCTGACATTTTCGAAATCTCCCTTATTATGCGTTTTCTGAATTAGATTCTTTGCCTTTGCTGAACTTGAGATTTCTCGGTTCAGGAAGGTCGTTAAGTGCTTCTGGGTGATGCGTCAAATAGAACGGATCGTCCTGAGCAAGCCACCAATCAGAATACGGGAGTTTCACATTACGCTTGAGAACTTGGTTAAACTTTGTACGTGAAAGAACGCCCTTGAGCATTTCACCAATGCGGAGGATACCTTCGTAGCCCACCGGAATATGTTCGTCGCCCATGGTGAGGGTCGGGAATCCGAGGTGGCCCGCAACAGAGGCAAGACCCGGATGCCGAATGAGCAAGAAGTCCGTCTTGGCACGCTTCAAAAGTTGCGGAAGCTGGAAGGCGCGGGTCTTACTTACGGTATAATGCGGAATGTCACCGTAAGTTTCCACAAGTTCCTTCAAGGTGTCTTGATGCTTTCCTGCACCATCGTAAATGGGGTCATGATGGAACACGAGAGCTGCATCGTGGCCAATTCCAAGTTCCGAAAGAACACTGATAAGGCCGTGAGCATAAGCAGAACCCGTCATCACGATGCCGTTCTTGCCCTTGAAAAATTCGCGAAGTTCAGCGAGCTTCGGAGCAATACGCTTGTGTTCACTTTCGATATATTCTTCAGCTTCTTTTTCTTTACCGACAACTTTTGCAATAGCGCGGAGCCATTCGTCAGTGCCCTTGATACCGTACGGCTGCGGAGCATCAATTTGCGGAACGCCGAAGGATTCTTCAAGTGCGGTAGCCATGTAACCACCCAAAGTATCGCAGAAGGTAGCGGTCGCGACAGCTTCAGAAGCCTGGCGGATTTCATCGAAAGATGCAGTATCCAAGAGGTAGTTGACGCGGAGCCCAAGCGGAGCAAGCATTTCAGAGAAATAGTCCGTTCCCCAAAGAGCAACAATATTGAGCAAATCATTTTGCTTTTTGGTCGGATGGCGATTCACAATTTGACGGAGAACGCCATGGAATGCAATGTCGAAGCCCGTGGACCAATGCTTGGAACGGAAGCCTTCGCAGTGCAGCGGAATTATAGGCACGCCAACTTCAGGTTCCATTTCTTCGGCGATGGAATCAATATCTTCACCGATAATAGCGGTAGCGCAAGCCATGCCAATGAAAATAGCCTTGGGATTGAAACGTTCCTTTGCATCACGAATCGTTTGACGAAGCTTTTCAGAAGCACCGAACACCATGTCCTGTTCTTTCAGGTTGGTGCTGATGTTCAAAGTATTCTGCAAAGGCTTGCCACGACGCTTAAGGCCCACATGCATAGAAAGGTTGAATTTGGAGTTTTCGCCGCTGCAGCCGATCGGAGAATGGTCAATCAAAGCGCAGTCCGTGAGGTTGCCCACCTGGCACTGGACAATAGCGTTGGAGCACATGGTTTCTTGGTTGAGCGGAGAGTGCAATTCGCAAAGCTTACAGCCGGCCCCCTTGCTTGCGCAGCCACCGTGCTTTTTCGCGCTGCGTTCGTCGTAGGCAGATTCCTTGATCAAGTCGCTGGCTTTGCCGTCCCAACCGATAATGGTACCCAGTCGATATTCGCGGTTTTCGACCGAGGTCATATTTAAATTAATGTTAGTTGATGCCATAGATTTTTACCTCCTGCCGGTTCTCGCTAAATGGAGTAGTCCTTTTCCATCATGCCGTAGTCGATGAGAATTTGTTCCAAGCGGTCCTGCGTCATCGGCGTCGGGATGGTAAAGAGCTCGTTTTCGTCGATGTTCTTTGCAAGTTCGCGGTAGACGTTGGCCTGGTTGCAGTTCGGTTCGAAATCAATCACAGTCTTCTTGCGGATTTCGGCCTGCTGCACGATGTTGTTGCGCGGCACGTACTGTATGAGCTGCGTGTTGAGTTCCTTGGTGAATGCGCGGAGCAAGTCAAGTTCGTTATCGACGTTACGGCTGTTGCAGATGATACCGCCGAGGCGAACTTCGCCACGTTCGGCATACTTTGCGATACCCTTACAAATGTTATTCGCAGCGTAGAGGGCCATCATTTCGCCAGAAGCCACGATGTAGATTTCCTTGGCCTTGCCTTCACGAATCGGCATGGCGAAGCCACCGCACACAACGTCACCGAGCACATCGTAGAACACGTAATCGAGATCTTCGGTGTAAGCACCAAGCTGTTCGAGCATGCTGATGGAAGTGATGATACCGCGGCCAGCGCAACCCACGCCCGGTTCCGGGCCACCGGATTCCACGCAGCGCACGCCCTTGAAGCCGACCTTTTCGAGGTCAGAGAGCTGGATTTCGGTCTTGTTGTCGCGAATGGTATCGAGCACGGTTTTCTGGTGGAGGCCACCGAGCAAGAGTCGAGTAGAGTCCGCCTTGGGGTCGCAACCGACAACAAGAACGTGTTTACCTTGTTCTACAAGGCCTGCGGTCAAATTCTGAGTCGTAGTAGATTTACCGATGCCGCCCTTACCGTAGATTGCAATCTGACGTAAACGTTTTGCCATAATGAAATGTCTCCTTAGGTTTAATTACCTACAGAAACGCTAGGTTTGCGGAATTTTAGAATTTGCGACTACCCTTTTCAATACTTTTTTAGCCCATTCCGTTCAAAAAATTTCGATTTACAACATTGTTATAGTTTCATCTTATCACACAATTCATTTAATTTCTATCACAATCAAGAAAATCGAACTTTATTTATTGTTCAAACAGGGTTTTATATTGCATTTACCTATTACGCTTTTTAAATTATGCGGGACTTCGGAACAGAAGCAAAAATTTAAAAGAATACAGAACGCTAGGTAACCATTCTTTTATATAAACTAAACCGGAACGCCGGGAGTTTAGCCACGTAGAAAATTCATCTTCGTGGTTCATTTTACATCTGCGTTAAGGAGGCTTTTTTACATGGCTAAATACAAAGTAGCAGTTGCCACGAATGACGGAGTAAATGTCAATGTTCACTTTGGACACGCAGCCGCATTTGACATCTATGAGGTTGACGAAGCAAGCGGAAAATATGAGAAAATCGAAGTCCGTTTAAAGCCGGAACATTGCGATGGTTCTTGCGGAGACGGCACTTGTGGCCAGCGCGAAGTTCAGCATTCATCGATGTATGCAGCAGCCAAGAATCTAGCCGATTTAGATTACGTGCTTTGCGAACAACTTGGTCCGCAAGCTATACAATCATTGGCCCGCTTCAATGTACGCGCATTCGATATCGCGCTCCCCATCAGCGAAGCCATTGCAAAAATCAACATTTACAGAAACAAAATCGCAGAACGCGCATTACGATTCAAATCAAATCACAACGACTAAAATGAGTCTAAGCAAATTTACGATAAGAAAAGCGACGCTATCCGATTGCAACGCGATTGCCGCAGTGGAAGCAACATGCTTTCCGCCAGCAGAAGCTGCAAAACATGAAGATTTCCAAAAGCGTCTGGAACGCTATGCGGACTATTTTTTACTGATGTTCGATGGCGACAAGCTGATTTCATTCGTAGACGGATTTGTAACGGATATTCCCGATTTGAACGACAAAATGTACGAAGACGCCGGTATGCACAATCCAAACGGAGCATGGCAAATGATATTCGGAGTCAACACAATCCCCGAATACCGCCATCAAGGTTGCGCAGAAAAGCTATTGAGATTATTCGTCCAAAACGCAAAAGCAGAAAGCAGACGTGGCGTTGTTCTCACTTGCAAAGAAAAGCTCGTACATTATTACGCCAAAATTGGTTTTATCGATGAAGGTATTTCGGCAGATTCGACTCACGGAAACGTTGTCTGGAATCAAATGCGACTGACGTTTTAACAAAGAGAGGTAAACATGTCAAATATCCACCATTCTATTACAGAACTTATTGGGCATACACCGCTTCTTGAACTACACCATTTCGAAAAGAACCACAACGCCCATGGCCATATCTTGGCAAAGCTCGAATATTTCAATGCTACAGGTTCTGTCAAGGATCGCGCCGCCCTCAGCATGATTGAAGCTGCCGAACGCGAAGGGAAACTGAAACCGGGTGGAGAAATCGTTGACCTCACGAGTGGAAACACAGGCATTGCTCTTGCCGCCATCGCAGCCGCAAAAGGGTACAAAGTCACTATTTTCTTTGAATCCGGCGGTTCCAAGGAACGCATTCAAGTTATCAAGACTTATGGCGCGCAGCTTTTCGATTACAAAGATATTCCCGAATTGAAAAAAGCTCTTGAAGACGGCACGATTTGCGACAACATCGTTATCGAGGCCATCACAAAGTACACCAAAGAGCACAACGCATTTTTCATCAACCAATGCGAAAACGAATACAATCCCCTAGCCCATTACAACACGACAGGCCCTGAAATCTGGGAAGATACCGATGGCAAAGTAGATTTCGTTGTTTCGATGGCAGGCACAGGCGGAACACTGAACGGGCTTTCAAAATATTTCCGCGAAAAGAATCCGAATGTTAAAATCATCGGTGTGCAAGCGACTCCGGACTCCCGCTATTTCACGCCAGAAGCCGAAAAGAATGGCGTTATCGACGGCGTCGCACCATTTGCAAATGTCGCAGAACCTCCTACGTTCTTGACGGATTCCTCAATTTACGATGAATACATCGAAGTTTCTACATTGCAGGCAAAAGCTGTAGCGCACGAACTTGCCGAACACGAAGGGCTTTTCCTGGGCACATCAAGTGCAGCAGGCGTTTACGCAGCCTCAATTGTCGCAGCGCGTCCTGAAAATAAAGACAAGAACATCATCGTTATTACAGCCGATAACGGGTTCAAATATCTTTCCACAAAAGTTTATGCTTTGAATAAGTAAGACTCATCGCATAAAACTCCTAATGCTCCTTCTCGCTAATGCGGGGAAGGAGTTTTTTATAAGTTCCGATAACATAAATCAATACGTATAATTGCGAGCGATAGCACCCAATACTTAAACAAAATTAGAATAAAATAATTTTAAATTATTTTGTTTTTTTCAATTGACAAAACTCTTTGACTGCGCAAAAGCGCTTTTTACTTTTAATCCGACATTAAAAAACAAAACAAACAAGGAGTTTATCAATGAATATCAATGCAAAAAAAATTATTTCCGTTATTGCCCTTGCCACTGTCAGTTCATTTGCTGAATGGGATTATTACACTGTTCTCGACGAACATCAGGGTCAAGCACGAATCAAGGCAAACTATTGGTACAACGGAGATTTCCATTCCACATCTTTTGACTTGAATGCCCGCTATACAGTCGTCAAAGGATTAGAATTGAGCCTCACCGGTCTCGGCTACCAGCTTTTTGCCGATCCGAATGACAAAACAAAAGAAGGTGACGGATTCAAGGACTTTAGCGTGGGTGCAAAATACGCATTCAATCCCAACTTCTCCGCTTTCTTAGACGCCAACATTCCCGCCGGAAAAAAAGAAATTTCCAGCCAGGAATTTAGCCTCAAGGGCGGTGTTCAATGGTTCTTGCCCATCTCCGAACAGTTCGGTATCGGTAATGAATTTGGCTTAACCGTTCCTTTCAAGCATAATGGAGTCCAACGCGGTCTCGTTGCTGATTATGGTTTTGAATTCTATTACGCATTCAGCTCCGGTGTTACTCCGTTTACAGGCTTTGTATTTACGAGCCAGTTGACAGATTCAAAGAACGAAGACAAATCCGAATCCGGAACAGGAGCTTCCAACATTTCTTTCTGGGCCGGAATTTCTTACAACGTTAACAAGAACGTCAATCTGACGCTTTACACCGATGTTGAATACGCTGCTCATGGCGCTTATCAATCCGGCTACATTTTCCAAACAACATTCAGCTTCTAAAAAGGAGGCCGCAATAATGAATTTTAAACACCTCATTAAAACAACACTTATAAGCGCTCTGCTTTTCGGAGCAAGCGCTTTCGCCGAAATTAAAACAGTTCGAATCGCACATTACACAGGAGTGTTGTGCAGTGCTCCGGTTCATACCGCATGGCTCAAAGGATTTTTCGACGAAGAATTCAAAAAGATTGGGCAAAAATACGAAATGGTACCGATTGCCGAAGGTTCCGGTTCCGTCAACGACTTGATTGTCGCTGGGAAAGCGGACGCAGGTAATGAACTTCTCGCCACTGAACTTCAGCCTATCCAAAACGGACTCCCGATTATCTTTGTAACAGGCGTACACACAGGCTGCACCAAGTTCTACGTCACAAAGCAATCGACCATCAAAAAACTCAAGGACCTGAAAGGGCGCAAAAGCAAAATTGGCGTCATTGGATTGTCAGACAGTTCGATTATGACATTCAAGCGAAAACTCCGTGACCTTGGCGTTGTCGCCGATGGCCCCGAAGCGGATATCGAATTCGTTGTCTATGGCGCAAGCGACTTGCCATTGGCACTCCAAAAGGGAGCCGTGGACATTATCGCCCTTCACGATCCGACCGCTACAACAGCCGAAGAAGAATACGGTTTCCGTAAGCTTCTGGACACCGCCACCGATCCGAAATTTGCCGTAGAATACTGCTGCATCGCATTCGTGAGCCTCAAACTTTGGAAAGAAAATCCAGAAGGTGCAGCCGCATTCACACGTGCAGTCGCTCGCGGTTCCGCATTCATCAACGCTAACCCGCGTGAAGCAGCAAGACTCCAGCTTGCAAAGGACATCGTCCCCGGAAGCGAAGATTTCAACACCAAACTGCTTGAAAGCTACACCCACATTCCATCCCGCAAAGCAACGATTCGCACATTCAGAACCGTCGCCACGGAACTCCAAAAAACGGGCGTACTCAAGAAAAAGTTGAACATCGAAAAGTTCATCACAAGCCACTTTGCCAATTTTGCGTCTAAGGGGATTCACGTTCCTGACGGTTACAAGTACGATAAGGATACAGGCACATTTACAGAAACGACCGAAGAACCGAAAACCTTAGCGAAAAATATCGTTGAGAACTAAAAAGTAGGAGCGCAACTAGGTTTATATAACCATAGCCTATAGCGCCCAATATACGAACAAAATTAGAACAAAGTATTTTTGAATTATTTTGTTTTTCCACCTTTAAAACATCTTTGATTTAGAAAAAGTGATTTATACCTTTTCACAATCAAAAATAGGGAATTAAAAATGAATTTACGAAGCATCATTAAGACTACGCTCATAAGCGCCCTCCTCCTCGGAACAAGCGCTTTTGCCGATTTCAAACCAGTCCGAATCGCACACTATACTGGTGTGTTGTGTAGTGCCCCGGTTCATGTCGCTTGGCTCAAAGGTTACTTTGACGAGGAATTCAAAAAGATTGGTCAGAAATTCGAAATGGTTCCTGTTGATGCCGGAAAGAATTCTGTGAACGAGCTCATCGTCGCAGGCAAAGTCGATGCAGGGAACGACTTGCTCGCCACCGAACTTCAGCCCATTCAAAACGGGCTCCCTATCGTCTTTGTCACCGGTGTTCATACGGGTTGCACCAAGTATTACGTCACCAAGAAATCAACGATTCAAAAGTTGGAAGACCTGAAGGGACGTAAAACCAAGGTAGGCGTTATCGGTTTATCCGATAGTTCCGTGATGTCGTTCAGACGCAAGCTTCGCGATCTAGGTATCGTCGCAGACGGCCCGGAAGCGGATGTCGAATTCATCGTCTATGGCGCAAGCGACTTGCCGATTGCCCTTGAAAAAGGTGCCGTTGACATCATCGCCCTTCATGATCCAACCGCAGCAACCGCCGAAAAAGAATATGGCTTGCGCAAGTTGCTCGACACCGCAATCGATCCGAAATTTGCCGTAGAATACTGCTGCGTCGCATTCGTGACACTCAAGCTCTGGAAGGAAAATCCGGAAGGTGCAGCCGCTTACACGCGCGCTGTCGCTCGCGGATCCGCATTCGTGAACAGCAATCCGCGCGAAGCCGCAAGACTCCAGCTCTCGAAGGATGTCGTTTCTGGCAGTGAAGAATTCAACGCCCAGTTGCTCGAAAGCTACGGTCACATTCCGTCTCGCAAGGCCGCGCTCCGCACGTTCAATATCGTTGCTGCAGAGCTTCAAAAGACGGGAGTCTTGAAGAAAAAATTGAACATCGAAAAGTTCGTCAAGAGTCACTTTGCAGACTTCGAATCAAAGGGTATCAAAATTCCGGATGGCTACTCCTATGATAAGGCCACCGATAAATTCACAGAAAATTTCGAAGAACCGAAATCTCTTGTGAAAAACATTTAAAAAAGAGAGGTAACAATGTCCAATATTCACCATTCCATTACCGAGCTCGTCGGCCACACTCCGCTGCTGGAGCTCCACAATTTTGAAAAGAATCACAACGCCAAGGGCCATATCCTGGCAAAACTCGAATACTTCAACCCGTCCGGCTCCGTGAAAGACCGCGCTGCCCTCAGAATGATTGAAGAAGCCGAACGCGAAGGCAAGCTCAAGCCGGGTGGAGAAATCGTTGAAATCACAAGCGGTAACACGGGCATCGGCCTTGCCGCTATCGCCGCCGCTAAGGGCTACAAGCTCACCGTTTTCTTTGAACCGGGTGGTTCTGAAGAACGCGTACAAGTGATCAAGACCTATGGAGCAACGCTCCTCGGTTACGACGCCCTTCCGAACGTAAGCAAACTCCTGAAGGAAGGCTCCTTCTCTGTTGCCGTCTTGCTCTCCGACGTCCGCAAGTATGCCGAAGAACACAATGCATTCTTCATCAACCAGATTGAAAACGAAAACAACCCGCTCGCCCATTACTACACCACCGGCCCGGAAATCGTTGCCGATACGGATGGCAAGGTAGACTTTATCGTTTCCATGGCAGGCACGGGCGGTACGCTCAATGGTCTTTCCAAGTACTTCCGCGAACACAATCCGAACGTGAAAATCGTCGGTGTGCAGGCCACTCCGGATTCCCGCTTCTTCACCCCGGAAGCTGAAGAACATGGCGTGATCGATGGTGTTGCCCCGTTCGCAAACGTTCCGGAACCGCCTCCTCTTCTGAAGGATTCTTCGATCTATGACGAATACATTGAAGTCTCTACGCTCCAGGCTACAGGCGTTGCCCACGAACTCGCCGAAAAGGAAGGCCTCTTCCTCGGAACATCCGGTGCAGCAGGCATCTTTGCCGCCTCCATTGTGGCTGCACGTCCTGAAAACGAAGGAAAGAACATTGTCGTTATTACAGCTGATAACGGATTCAAGTACCTTTCCACTAAGGTGTACGCATTGAAGAAGTAAGACTCATTGTGTACAAGCTCCTTCCCGTGACCTCACAAGGGGAGGAGCTTTTTTATTCAAGGAGTTTAAATGAAAAACAAACTATTAAATACATTAAGAAGATTTTTACCCTTTTTAGGTGTTATTGTCGCACTTGCCATCCACTTGCTTATTGAAGACAGCGACGAACACCCAGAAGCTGAAGAAGCTTACTACACCTGGATTTTGTATTTCTTTTTGGTCACTACATTCATCCTCGGCATCGTCTCCACCTTTGTCAAAAAATTGAAGAAAGGCCTGGAATATTCCGGTGCGTTTTGGGGAGGCGTCGGAATCGTCGTCGCCATCATTGACATTGTCATCGGAAAGCTCGCCCTCTTCCCCGTCTTGTTTTTCCCGAAATACGACAACATTCTCGCCCAGTTTTTCGAAGGCTACGAAATCATCCTCAAGTGCATTTGGCACTCGACAAAACTTTTAGTCACAGGATTCCTCTACGGTGCCGGATTCGGCTTTATCACAGGCGTTCTCCTTGGATTCAACAAAAAGTTCAATTATTGGATCAACCCTTACATCAAGCTGATAGGCCCAATTCCCGCAACAATTTGGATTCCGATTTCGTTGACAATTTTCCCGACAACTTTTGGCGCAAGCGTTTTTATCATTGCACTTTCCGTCTGGTTCTCGGTTGCGCTTATGACGAGCTCTGCAATACAGGCTGTCCCCAAAGCCTATTTTGAAGTTTCACGCACGCTCGGCGCAAGCAGCGCTTTCCAGATTTTCCGAGTCGGCATCCCGGCCGCCATGCCCTCCATTTTCCTTGGCGTATTCTACGGCATCATCAGTGCATTCTTGGCGCTCATGACCGCAGAAATGTTCGGCGTCAAATACGGTATCGGCTGGTACATCTCCTGGCAAAAGGCCATGCTCGTCTATAGCGGTGTTTACGCAGGAATCATCGTCATTGCAGTTTACTGCATGCTCATACTCACCCTGCTCTTTAAATTGCGCGATAAAATCTTGAATTGGCAAAAGGGAACTTTGAAATGGTAGCAGAAAATATCGAAAACGTGAAAGGCGCAATCCACATTGATAATCTTGTAAAGACATTTATCAGTAACGAAGGCGATACCGTCGCCGCCTTGAATGGAGTCAACCTCGACATTCCCGCCGGCAGTTTTGTGAGCCTTATCGGTCCATCCGGCTGCGGAAAGACAACGCTCTTGAGGCAAATCGCAGGACTTGCCGAACCCACTTCGGGCGGCGTATTTGTCGATGGCAAAAAAATTACGAAGCCCGGTGCCGATCGCGGTTTTGCATTCCAGCAAGCAACACTTTTCCCATGGCTCAACATCCGCGACAACATTTCGCTTGGGCTCAGGGCCCGCCACGTGTACAAGGAACACAAGCAAGACGTTGACGAATTCATCGAAACGGTCGGGCTCAAGGGATTCGAAAAATCATACCCGCACGAACTTTCCGGCGGCATGAATCAGCGAGCAAGCCTTGCAAGAGCGCTTGTCGGCCACCCGGATATTCTCCTTTTGGACGAGCCCCTTGGTGCACTGGACGCTTTCACGCGCATGGCAATGCAAGACGAAATCCACCGCCTTTGGGAAAAGTACAAGACCACGATGGTGATGGTCACACACGATGTTGACGAAGCGCTTTACCTCAGCAACTACGTTGTCGTGATGAAGGCCCGCCCCTCAAAAATCGAGCAGGTCATCAAAATCGAACTCCCGTTCCCGCGCGCACGAACACAGGACACGTTCATCCAATACCGCAAAAAGATTCTCGAACTGCTAAACTTTGCAGGAAAGATTCAGGAACCGGAATACTACTTGTAGCTATAGTAAAAATCTATAAAAGGTGCTAGAAATATAATATTGGACAAAAATATCAATTCCTTCTATATTATGTGCCGGCGTGAAAAGCCTACAACTGCAAAATTTTGCAAGGGAGACTCGCCATGTCAGAAATTAAAGAACGAAATTTAGACTTTGATACCGTTATTGAGCGTCGCCATACCAACTCTATCAAATACGATTTTGCTATTGAACGCCGTGTTGTAAAGCCAAGTGAAGATCCATACAGTCTTCTCCCGCTTTGGGTTGCCGACATGGATTTCAAGACATCTTCGTTTATTCAAGATGAGTTGACCCGCGTTGCCGAATATGGAATCTTCGGGTACAGCGAACCCAAAGAAGACTACTACGAAGTTGTCAAAAATTTCTACCGCCGCCGACACCACTATGATATAGAAGACCGCAAATCGATTATCAAGATTCCCGGTGTGATGTTCGCGCTTGGCATGGCAATAAAAGCATTCACAAACGTTGGCGATGGAGTACTTATCCAGCAGCCAGTCTACATGCACTTCGCCGATGCCATCGTCAATAACGACCGTAAAGTCGTGAGCAACGATCTCGTTTACGGAGAAGACGGTCGCTATCACATTGACTTTGAAGATTTCGAAAAGAAAATCGTCGAAAACAATATCAAGCTCTTTTTGCTTTGCAGCCCGCACAATCCCGTTTGCCGCGTCTGGACTCGCGAAGAACTTACACGCCTCGGAGAGATTTGCCTCAAGCATAATGTAATCGTCGTGAGCGATGAAATCCACAGCGATTTCGTCTTTGAAGGTACGCACACCGTATTCGCCTCCATAAGCGAAGAACTGGCCAACAAATCCATCATCGTCACGGCGCCAACAAAAACATTCAACTTGGCAGGCATCCAAATCGCACACGCCTTCATAAAAAATCCATCAATCCGTCGCGCGTTCCGCAAGCAAATCTTTGCCACCGGTTATAGCCAAGTCAGCATCCAGGGAATCGTCTCGACGCAAGCCGCCTACAGCAAAGGTGAAGTCTGGCTCGATGCCCTCCTCAAGTACATCAAAGGCAACATTGAATTTACAGACAAATTTATTAAAGAAAATCTGAAAGGCGTCAAGCTTACGCCAATGGAAGCGACTTACCTCGCATGGATAGACTTCAACGGGACAGGACTTTCGCCAGACGAAATCCAAGATCGCGTCCGCAACAAGGCGCGACTGTGGCTCAACAACGGGATCTTTTTCGGGAACAACGGAGAAGGATTCCAGCGGCTTAACCTTGCTTGTCCACGAAGTATCCTGGTCGAGGCACTCGATAGACTAAAAGTTGCGTTCAATACATAGGCTACGCACATCGAGAAGCTCCCAGGAAGCCTAGAATCCACCTGGGGGTTTCTTCTTTTTTTAATATTCCTACAATACATATAGGATTCTTCTATTAAATTTCTTATATTTACCACATAACTATAAAGGGATATAAACAGAACATGACACTACAACAATTACGTTACGCCATCGGGATTGCAAAAGCAGGCTCCTTCAACAAGGCCGCCGAATCCTTGTTCATATCCCAACCGTCTCTCACGACAGCCATCCGCGAGCTCGAAGATGAAATCGGCATCACCGTTTTCAACCGCACAAGCCGAGGCATCACGCTCACGCCCGAAGGCGAAGAATTCATCGCCCGCGCGAACGAGCTCTACAACCATTACGAGTCCGTTCTCGAACGCTACAGCAAGGAAGAACAGAAGAAGAAGCGTTTCGCCGTTTCGACACAGCACTATTCCTTCGCCGTCAAGTCCTTCGTGAACATGGCCAAAAAGTTCAACATCGATGATTACGAATTCGCCATCCGCGAAACAAAGACCAAAGAAGTCATCGATGACGTGACGAGCCTCCGCAGTGAAATCGGCATCATCTACTTGAGCGATTTCAACCGCAAGTACATCACGTATTTGCTCAAGGAACACGATCTCGTTTTCCAAAAGCTGATTGATTGCAAGGCTTACGCCTACATGTGGAAAAACAATCCACTCGCCAACAAGCCTTACGTGAACCTTGAAGACCTTTCGGATTACCCGTGCCTTTCTTTTGAACAGGGCGAAAGCGGTAACTATTACTTCGCCGAAGAAATCTTGAGTACAAACGAGTACCACAAAACCATTAAGGCAAACGACCGCGCTACAATGCTCAACTTGATGGTGGGCCTCAACGGTTACACACTTTGCTCCGGCATCATTAGCGAAGAAATCAACGGTTCCGATTACGTTGCCGTGCCGTTCAAGGATGCGAAAGGCGAAGACGACCGCTCTATGGAAATCGGCTACATCACCAAGAAGAATTTTATGCTCAGCACCATCTGCCGCATCTACATCCGCGAGATGGAAGAATATCTCAAGGCATACACCGCCGAGCACAAACCAAACGCCTAATCATTACATACAAAGCGATTGCACTACGCCCATCATCGATGGGCGTTTTTCATTACGTCATCCCGGCCAACCACTTTGTCATACCCGCCACCGAGCGGGCATCACCACACACGTCTTGTTATAGCAAGAACCTATAAAACACGCTAGAAATAAAGTATTGGACAAACTCATATTTGCCTTCTATATTTGGCTTCGAACAAAAACAAAAAGTCATCTAGGAGGTCATTATGAAACAAGGTATTTTATTCGGCGCAACAGCAATTGCATTTGGCGTTCTCGTTTCGCTACTTTCATTTGTTCTGCTCCCATTTTGCTCGGGTCATGGAGACATGATCATGCGCTGCCAAAAGACCTCTAGTGTTGACGGAATTATCGGCATTGTCATCGCGATTTTTGGCATTGCCTATATCGCGATCCCGAAAGCACAAAAAGCATTATCGGCAGCAGTGATTGCAGGCGGTGTTTTCACAGCCCTTGTACCCGCCGTGATTGTAGGCGTTTGCGCAGCACCCCACATGCATTGTCATTCCATTTCTTCGCCGGTTTTGCAAATCACAGGAATCGTCATTGCGCTCGTTGGAATCGCTAACAGCATTTACTTATTGAATCGCAGTATAACGCGACAGGAGACTTTAAATGAATCAAATCATACTTAGAATTATTTATACAAACTTTTGGCGTCATCCGTTCCGAAGCATTGGACTTGTCATCTTAACCGCAGTCGCTTCGGCAACACTTTTATCAAGCGCTCTTTTTTCTGAAAGCCTAGACGCAGGCCTGGAACAGCTCTCATCGCGCATGGGCGCAGACTTGCTCATCGTTCCATACGGCAGCGAAGCAAAAGACCAGCCAGTTCTCTTGCAAGGAGAATTAAGCCATCGCACGCTCCCCCGAGAAATTCTCGAATTCACCCGAAAAACTCCAGGAATCAAAATTGCCACATCGCAATTTTATTTTTCCACGCTCGGATCTAGCTGCTGCGATAAAAAAGTCAACATCATCGGTTTCGATTCCAAGACCGATTTTACCATCAAGCCGTGGATTCGCAAAACATACAAGAAAGACTTTCCCATTGGTTCTGTAATCGCGGGTAGCGACATTCAAGTCGATGAATCCGGGAAAATCAAGTTCTTCGATCAGGAATTTACTGTCGTAGCACACCTAGAACGCATGGGTAATAAGCTTGACCAAGCCATTTTTGCCGATGTCGGGACCATCGAAATCTTGCAGAAAGCAGCGAAAGAAAAAGGTATCAACTTCATTTCCGAAGGCGAACCTTCCGCGATTCTTGCGAATCTCGAAAAAGGTGCAGACTTCGAAAAAATTTCGCAGACGCTTCACGAGAAATTCGACAATATCCACGTGATTCCACGCAAGGATTTATTCGATAACGTCATCGCCACGGCAGGTTCTTTCAAAATTATCGTATGGGTTATCGCCGTATTTTTCTTGATTGTCTCCATCGCCGCCGTTTCAATAGCCTTCTCAATTTCTGCAAACGAGCGCAAGCGCGAATTTGCAACACTCCGCGTCATCGGTTTCACGCAAAAGAGATTGGAACACATCGTTCTTGGCGAATCATTGCTCGCAACCATCATCGGCACTGTCGTAGGCGCGTTCATCAGCGTATTTGCAACGCTCTCGTTCCGCGTGTTCATTATCGACAGTTTATCCGTACCGTTCTTGCTTCCGAGCGCACTAACCATTTTTGCGATTATCATCGTTGCAATATTCATTCCCACAATCACAGGCACAGGAGCCGCCTATCGAATAGCTAAACAAGTTGGCCGTCTAGATGTTTACTCGGCTTTAAAGGAGGAAACTTAATGATACTCAATGGTAACAACATTACAAAAGAATATACCCGACGCGGTGAAAAGTTCCCAGCCGTCAACAACGCCGATTTCTTCGCCTGGTCAGGCGATTACACGGTCATCTTCGGAGAATCCGGAAGCGGCAAGAGCACGCTTTTGAACACCCTCGCAGGCATCAGTGCACCAACATTTGGCAGCATCGCCATTGACGGGCAACCGCTTTACACCTTGAATGACGAAGATCGTTCCAAGTTACGCAACGAGCGCATCGGCTACATCCCCCAAAACGCCGCCTGTTTGCCCGCATTCACCGTGACCGAGAACATCGAACTTGCCGCAAGCCTTTACAAGCACCGCATTGACAAAGAGCAAATCCAGAGTCTCCTCAAAAAACTCGGCATCGCTCATTTGGCAAACGAATACCCCGCCAACTTATCGGGTGGAGAATTGCGCCGAGTCGCCATCGCACGTGCTCTTGTCAACAATCCCGACTTGATTATCGCCGATGAACCGACAAGCAATCTTGACGAAGACAACAGCCGCAAGGTTTTCAGCCTTTTCGGAAGGCTTGCAAAATCAGGTGTAGCCGTCATTGTCGCCACGCACGACCGATCGGCATTTGGCTACAGCAATCGCACGTACCACATGAAATCGGGCACGCTCATCCCCGACATTGGAGAATACGGCAATCTCTAAAATTTCTAATTTTACAACGTCGTAAACCTGTCATGCCCGATTTAATCGGGCATCGCCTTTTCATGTCGATATGAAACTATTACTCATTTACTTCTTTGTTCTCGGTTTCATCTGCATTCGAGACTTGTTCAAAGTCAAGAATTTTGACGACTACGTTGTTGCTGGTCGCAAGCAAAGCTCCCCGTTTGTATTCATGAGCCTCATGGCGACCGTCCTTGGGGCATCAGCAACGGTGGGCATTGCCGCACGTGCCGAGAGCATCGGTTTCGCCGCCTTCTGGTGGCTCGCCGTTGGAGCTATTGGGTTCTGGTTTCAAGCCGCATTTTTGAGCAAACCCGTTCACGATCTTGACGTGCGCACGCTCCCCGAAATTGCAGAAAAAACAGTCGGCAAAACAGGCCGAAAGCTTGTCGCTTTAATCATTGCAATTTCGTGGATTGGAATTATCGCCGCGCAATTCGCAGCCGTCGCCGGGTTCATCGGGCTTGTGCTCGGTCACGATGCCGGTACGCAATCCGTATTGATTACCGCCGTGATCGTCATTGTCTATACGCTATTGGGCGGGCAACTTTCTGTTGTGCGCACCGACGCTTTGCAATTTGGAATTTTGACACTCGGATTTTTCGCCGCCGCCGTTTATCTTTTCGGCGGATTCTCGGGCGCAGAAAATGCGGCACTCCAAACCGCGGGCACTCTCGCTGCCAGCAGTTCGACAGCGGGCAACGCAGGTCTCGCGACATTCGGCAACTTCAATCTTTTGAACGAAAAATTCGGTGCTAGCGATTTAGCCATTATGCTATTCACTATCGGCGGAGCATACTTCCTCGGTCCCGACGTCATCTCCAGAAACCTCGTCGCTAAAGATGCAACATCGGCACGCAAAGCCGTTGTTGCGGGCAGTTTTGCCATACTCGCCTTTAGCGTGATTATCGTTTTACTCGGCATGTGGGCTGCCACCTACGCTCCCGCTACAGCAGGCTCCGCCACAAATCCGCTGTTCCGCCTCGCCTCCGGCGTGCTCCCGCTCCCGCTTGCAGCACTTCTTTCCGTTGGGCTTTTGTCGGCACTCCTTTCGTCGGCAGATACATGCCTTATCAATTCCGCCGCCATTTTCGGAAGCGACATTCTGAACACGCGCCGCATTTCCGTCGTGCGTATTTCCGTCGTTGTCATCGGCATTATCGCCACTTACCTTGCGCTCCAAGGTAAAGACATCATCGGGCTTTTGACAATGGCCTACTCCGTTTACACGCCGGGTATCGTCGCCCCGCTCGCGGTCGCCATCATCGCGCACAAAAAATTCAAAGTCAAGAAAACGCTCTGGTACGCAGGCGTGATTATCGGCGGGCTCTTCGGACTCATTCCCGCAATTCTCGCCTCCACTGCAAAAATCCAAAGCCCCGCTTACTTGCCGCTTGTCGGGATTGCGATATCGCTTGTGTTCGCGCTAGCGAGCTTGAAAAGAAAGAATTAAAAGAGTCCGCTATACTAATTCCGTGCAAACTATCAATTGCAAAATAACGAAATTTGATAACGGTTGTTTGCAAAATTTGCATTCGAGGGTTCACGGCACACGGCACGTGAACCCTCTTGATTTTAATTCCCTACCCGCACAAGCTGTTTAACACTACCGATTTTGACCAAGTACGTTCCGGATCGAGCGACAGTCAAATTCAAATGCTCCGTTTGGATATATCCTAATTGAAGCACTCGTCCTTGCATGTCAAGGACTGCAAACGGAGTCCCGACAACAGCACATTCAATTTGGATACTTCTTCCCAAGACGTTTATCTTCAAGTTCGGGCGAACGATTTGAACAAGCGAATTCGATTTGCTGGAAGAAGACGGTTTCGTCATGGAGGACGATGAGCCGCCATCTCTACTGCTACTGGACTTTACGACGCTACTGCTGCTGGATTTGGCGACAGAGCTAGACGACACCTTACACTCCTCACTGTCTTTCAATCCAAACTTGGCCCAAAATTTCTTGTCTCCCATAGAACCGTTTGGAACAGAATCATACGGTTCGCCCTCAAATTTTTCATTGTCATACCACCCCAGAAAATCTCGGCAATTTCCTCCCCATACATAATTATCAAGTTTTTCCCCAGATACATAAGTATATTCCAAACGACTATATACAGTAGTATCGTTATAACATGTAATGTTATAGAGTTTATAAGTAAAGAAAGCATCTAGGGTATCTGATTCCGTCACCTTGTCAATGACTTCTACACCATTGGTGAATGTCGTACGCGAATCGTTCAACTCGCACCATTCACTGGTTACAGGTTTCAGCACGACCTTGGATCCATAATCGTGATATCCAACACCTTCAACTTTACTCTTGCACTCTTTTGGAGAATGAATATTAACGCCGATATAGAATCTCTTTATTTCGAAATTAGCGTAGTAATGCAACTCGCCTTTCGCGGTCGAGGGAATAACGCCTATAGAATCTCCCGTAAATTCTGGATTCGTAAACCATCCGTGGAAGTAGTGGCCTTCGTGATACGGTATGGGGAGCTGCGTTTCTACGCCTTCCATGTAAGAATTAGCGTACTTCAGCGAGTCACCTTCGTATGTATGCAAAACCAGTTTCGATATTTTGTTATCAATCTTGAATCCTTCTAATTTAGACTTAAACACGGGATACGGATCCACGCCTACTTCCTGACCCCAAATCGACCCATTGATTTTTCCGTTATCGTAACGATGCAAGGCATAGGCGACAAAGCCATTTGCAAACTTTTCCTCGGCAACGCCTTTCGCAGAATCCGCCAGAGCCAATGTAGTCGGGAAAAATACGTTATCAGTATGCACGTTTTCGGGATTAACATAACCAGCCAGTGCACCAATCCTATTCGGATAGCATTCGTTACGGATAGTCCCCAACTGATAAGAATTGACTATCGACAACACTGTAGCAGTTCCAGCAAAGCCGCCTATCACGACACCTTCAAAAGCGCCGGCCCCAATCGGGCAACTCTGACCCGTTACAATATCCCCAATATGGTAGGAATTCTCTATACGGACACGCTTGGTATTGCTACCGACAAAGCCTCCCATATAACTATAGCCATTAACGTTCCCTTTAGCATAGACCCCGCTTATCAAGATATCGGCTTTATTTGCAGAGCCGACAATGGAGCCCACCGCATTGTGATTCGCCGTGACTTCGCCATCGACAAAACTATTGGCAATGGTCACCTGTTGCTCCCCTAACATGCATCCGACAAGCCCGCCAATAAAGTATTCGCCAATGGTCTCGCCTATTTTGCTAGAATTGCTCAAAGTCACCTTTGTATTTCCGTTAATAAGGCCTACAATACCCCCGACATCATGAGCACCATAATGTGGCATATCCACAACAATGCTGTCCAATACAACCCTAGCACCTTCATTTATTCGACCAACAACAGGTGCGCCACTCCAGCGTGCATAAAAATAGCTGTCCCGAATTTTCAAGTTCTTGACGACCACAGGCTTTTCGTCACTGCCTCCAGAAATGGAACCGAACAAGCCTACTGGTTCCGATTTGACTTCATAAAACTCACCGTTCACCGAATAAAGTCCACTAACGGTGAATCCATTTCCATTAAAGCTTCCGGCAAAATTTTGGATAGGGAGCCACCACAATCCATTATTGTACAGTCCATCGTCATAAACGTCTTCTTCTTTTCTTTCGTACTTGATGTCGGCAACGAGCTTTCCGCAAGCCAGAGAATCCTTTTTCACACCAGGGGCTCCGTTTACAATGGCGGCAAAGCCAAACAGGTCGTCCATCGAAGCAATTTCATAGCAATCTCCCTTAGGCTTGGGAATCTTCCACCATTTTCCATAAATCGTCAAATCGCCGGTAGCTCGATCTGATATCGTTTTGATTGCAGCTCCCGCTCCTTTCGGATTATAGAACCAGCCGCTAAAAACATACCCATCTCTTTGCGATGGCACATACCCAAAAGGTCTTGGCTCGCCTTCGACGTAATACTTGGGGTACGAGGTCGTGTCGCCATTAAAAGACACAACTGTTATTTTAGACACTTTCGTCGTGGAACTGTGGTCTCCCGTAATTTTACCGCTAAAATTCGGAACCGAATCCACCCCTACATTTTGGCCCCAGATGGCACCATCGTCATTCATATAACGTAACTTCAAAGCAATAGACCCATCGGCAAATTGTTCCCCATAATCGCCACCATTGCTTCCGCTAGCCGTATCTAAATAGTAGTAGTTTTCCCATTCAATCGTAGAATAACTGCCCTGATAGTCATAACGAGATACAATCGTGCTCTTCATTCCGTCCCCAATCGAGAACCCATTCACAACGGATACAGTATCACGCGCATAGCCAACCAAAGTAGCGCCGCTACCCACGTTATAGATGTTCTTTAAAGAAACTACCCCTAGAGATTTTCCAACAAAAACGCCCCCACTTTTAGAAATACGTCCCGTATTGTATGAATTAGAAATAGTCAAATGCCCTGATTGACCAAGAACAAAACCACAATTGATTTCATTATAAATATGATCAAGAACAACATCGCCATTAGTCTCACCAACCAGTGCAGAGCTCACCTTAGCAAAGGCATCCGCCCAACGCACATTCTTGACAACTAGCGGATTGTCTTTTGAGTATTTAACAAGCGTATCAAAAAAGTACGAGCCGCCACCGACTCCTAGATTAGAAATCGTGTGTCCGTTTCCGTCAAAAGTTCCCGAAAAGACTTTAAACGGTTCCCATCCATCTTCTCCGGCAACAAGCTTAATATCAGCAGTAAGTACACCGCAGGCCGTGGAGTCTTTTACAAAGTCATACCACCCAAATTCGTTGAGCGTATCTTGTTTTATAAAATTGCCATTGACAATGCCGATAAAGCCATTTAGCTCCTGTGCGGTAGAAATTTGGTAGCAGTCGCCCACTTTTTTCGGGACTTCACGGTATTGATCCGCAAAAGAAATGGTGCACGTCGCAAAGATTAAAGCGAAAAATAAATTACTGAAACTTTTCATGATTCTCTCCAACAAACAAAAACATATAACTTGTAATTGATTACAAAATTAAAAAAAAATGCCGCATCAACTGCGGCACTTGTTACAGATCAATCATGATAAAATGTGCGGCCCGGCTGCATCTACTAATAAATAAACAGCATCTCGCGATACTTCGGCAGCGGCCAAAGTTCGTTCGGCACAATCTTTTCGAGGCCATCCACTTCCTTGCGGAGAGCGGCAATCGCATCGACAATGCCTTCGTGGAGTCCACCGAGCGATTTTTCCATTACGTCAATTGCAGTCGTCAAACGATTCAAGCCTTCGCCAAGTGATTTGGCGTAGCCGTCAAGACCCGGGAAGCCCTGGTTAAGGGCCATTTCGTTTGTCTTGAGCGCCTTGGAGTATGCTTCGACAACAGCAGGCAAAATGATGTTCTTCGCCATGTCACGAGCGATTTCGCCTTCGATGTGGATGCGCTTGTGGTAATCTTCCACATTCACTTCGTAACGGGAAACCATTTCGGCACGGTTCATCACGCCATACTTTTCGAAGAGCGCAATGTTTTCATCCTTCGTCAAAGCCTTGAGCGCTTCCATAGAAGTGCGGATGTTCGGGAGGCCACGCTTTTCAGCTTCCTTCACCCATTCTTCAGTGTAGCCGTTGCCATTGTAAAGAATGCGCTTGTGTTCTTTCACGATTTTTTGCAGAATCTTTTGCAGGCCCGTGTGGAAGTTCTTGTCATCAAGCTTTTCGAGCTGCTCAGAGATTATGTCGAAAGCTTCAGCGACAATCGTATTCAGAACAACGTTCGGTTCAGAGCAGCTCTGGCTTGAGCCCGGTGCGCGGAATTCAAACTTGTTGCCCGTAAATGCAAACGGCGAAGTTCTGTTGCGATCCGTAGCATCACGCGGAAGCGGCGGGAGCGTATCAGAGCCAAGCTTCATGGCACCCGCCTGCTTGCTGGACTTCGGCACGCCTTGTTCGAGCTGTTCAATCACGTCCGTGAGCTGATCGCCGAGGTAAATGGAGATGATTGCCGGAGGAGCTTCGTGAGCGCCAAGACGGTGATCGTTACCAGCACCTGCGCAAGTCATGCGGAGCAAATCAGCATGCGTATCGACAGCATACATGATGGCGCAAATGGCGGTGAGGAACACGGCGTTCTGATGCGGGTCCTTACCCGGATTGAGCAAATTGCCCTTGCCGTAAGAAAGACTCCAGTTGTTATGCTTGCCAGAACCGTTCACGCCTGCAAACGGCTTTTCGTGCAACAAGCAAACGAGACCGTAGCGGTCAGCCACATTGCGAAGCGTTTCCATCACAAGCATGTTGTGGTCGCAAGCAAGGTTCACTTCTTCAAAGAGCGGAGCAAGTTCGAACTGGGCCGGAGCCACTTCGTTGTGACGAGTCTTTGCCGGGATACCAAGCTTCCACAGTTCCTTTTCCACATCGTTCATAAAGTTCAAGATGCGGCTCGGGATGCTGCCAAAGTAATGGTCATTCATTTGTTGGTGCTTTGCAGGAGTAGCACCGAAAATCGTGCGACCGGCCTGATACAGGTCCGGGCGTTGCAGATAAAATCTCTTGTCGATGAGGAAGTATTCCTGTTCTGCGCCGAGCGTAACAGTCGTCTTCTTCGGACCGGCCTTGAAACAAGTCATGAGGCGGCGAGTCGACTTGGAAAGCGCTTGCAAGCTGCGGAGGAGCGGCGTCTTCTTGTCGAGAGCTTCACCGGTGTAGCTACAGAATGCAGTCGGGATGCAGAGCGTAGCACCATTGCCGTGACGCTTGATGAAAGCCGGAGAAGTCGGGTCCCAAGCGGTATAGCCGCGAGCCTCGAACGTGGAGCGCAAACCACCACTCGGGAAGCTCGAAGCGTCCGGTTCGCCCACAATCAAATTCTTGCCGCTGAAAGCCATAATGGCCTTGCCACCAGACGGTTCAATAAAGCTGTCGTGCTTTTCGGCCGTCGAACCCGTCAAAGGCTGGAACCAATGCGTAAAGTGCGTTGCACCGCGATCCATCGCCCAGCGCTTCATAGCATGAGCGACATCACCAGCGATGCTCGGATCAAGAGCCACGCCCTCGTCAATCGTTGCGAGCAATTTTTCGCAAATATCCTTCGGGAGGTAGGTGCGCATGGCATCGGCATTGAAAACGTCTTCGCCATAGAAATCGACATTCGCAGGAGCGGCAGGCATCACAGCACTCACCGGAGCAGTTGCGATATCGTAGATGGCCTTATTACGACTATTGTTCATTTTTCACCAGTCTTTTTATTGGTTTATCTCTGTTTGCATCAAAATTAGCAACGAAAATTGGCCTTTGCACCGTACAAAATCGCCTATTTTTTGCGCTTTTCATTACATTTTTGTAAAATTATATCACCTTATTACATTTTTGTAATACAAAATCGCAATTTATTACTATATTAAACACGTTCATCTCTCCTAGAGCTGCGTCGGGCTGCCGAAGGCTCGGCACAGCAACAGAGATTTTCCGAAATGCAAAATGGATATCGAAGCTCTTGAAAACACGACTTTCGCGGCCATCGTCGAGAAAATCCAAAAGGTTCGCAAGCGTGGCGAGCTTTTAGAGAGCATTCACGGGATTTTAAAGAAAAACTTCGAAACAGTCGAAGCGGAACACCAAATCGAATGCCAAAAAATTCGTAACGTCATTGAAGGCATTCCAGGCGAACTCATCGGCAACACGCGCGAAATGCGCGAAGTGAGCAAGCTCGTCCGCCAAATTGCCCCCACCGCAGCAACAGTTCTCATCCGCGGCAAGGCAGGCACCGGCAAGGAATACGTCGCCCGCAGCATTCACGAACTTTCGGAACGCAAAGATTCTCCGTTCGTAGCGCTAAACTGCGATGCCCTCACTGAAGGTGCGAACTCTTTTGAAAGCGAACTTTTCGGTTTTGAACGCGGAGCGTTCACAGGCGCTACCAACCGCCACATCGGCAAGGCCGAACAAGCTAACG
This sequence comes from Fibrobacter sp. UWB2, assembly GCF_002210425.1. Taxonomy (NCBI): domain Bacteria; kingdom Pseudomonadati; phylum Fibrobacterota; class Fibrobacteria; order Fibrobacterales; family Fibrobacteraceae; genus Fibrobacter; species Fibrobacter sp. UWB2. The sequence goes on from NZ_MWQK01000005.1 coordinate 244,590, forward strand.
GCGGCACGCTCTTTCTAGATGAAGTTGCCGACTTGCCGCTCCCCGCGCAAATCAAGCTATTGCAATTTATTCAGGAACAAAGTTTCAAGCGCCTCGGCAGCAACATTGAGCAGCGCTGCAACGTGCGCCTTATCGCAAGCACAGGCAAAAATCTCGAAGCCATGATGCAACATGGCACGTTCCGCGAAGACCTTTATTACCGCCTGAACATTTTCCAGATTTCACTCCCCGAGCTTATCCAGCGCAAGACGGATATTTTACTTTTAGCGGACCATTTCATCGAAAAGATGAATTACAAATACGGCAAGAAAATTTTGCGTTTAAGTTCGCCCGCCATCGACATGCTCATGAGCTACCATTGGCCAGGTAACGTGCGCGAACTCGAAAACTGCATCGAACACGCATGCCTTGCGACAACTGACGTCTGCATCAATGCCTACGACTTGCCGCCCACGCTGCAAACCGACGTAACTTCGGGCACTTCCGTACTCCCCGAAGGCAACAGCCCGCTTGCGACTCTGATGGACAGCTACGAGCGCGAAATTTTAAGCGAAGCGCTCCGCCGTCATGACGGCAACATGAGCGCCGCTGGGCGCGACCTTTCCGTAAGCCCGCGCATGATGCTATACAAAATAAGGCGGCTAGGAATAGCCGCCTCGAATTGACGCTTCGCGTCATCCTGAGCAACGCGAAGAATCCATTATTTCTCGTTAACTAGCGAACAATGGTAATGTTATACGGCGGAAGAACATCCTTTACCGCACTTTCAACCTTGTTGAGCTTATCATCTTCATAGGTATATACAGCATCATCATTACCAATATACAGAACACCATCAGCTTCATCATAAGCTAAAGAACCCGTGATATTGGAAACCCCCTTAATCGCCTTCACTTTCTTTTCGTTCAAATCAACTTCAGCAAGAGTAATTTTGCCCCAGCCCTCATAAACAGCTACATATGCCAAGCCATCCTTTGAGTCGAATGCCATCGCATAAACGCCACCACCAAGGCTCTTCCCATCAACAACTGCAGAAGATTTCTTCTTAGCCAAATCAACAACCTCGATACCATACATATCTGCAGTTGCATAATCACCCACAGAGCCTACATAAAGCTTGCCTTTAGCAAAGCCCATAACCTGCGGATTATTCTTTACGAGTTGCACCGTATCAAGCAATGAGCCATCTTCAAGCTTATACATAGCCAAAAGACCCGGAGTCGAATAGTCCATCTTGGAATAGCCATCGTCAGAAGGAGTCGAAGTATAACGCTGGAAAAGACCAAACAAAGTATCATTACGGGTTTCAAAGTCAACTAAGTGAGGAGATTGTCCCTTTTTAACCTCAAAGCCGTCGGTTTTGACGGTCTTCACAATCTTGCCATCCTTTACGGCAACTTTTATAAAATTGCTTACGCCTTCCAAGGCAACCCAAACTTCGTCCTTATTTGCCTTGACAACATCTTTGGGATTAGCAAGATCTTCCAAGCTCTTTTCCCATTTTTTCTCGTTAGTCGACGGATCAACAAGAATAAGATTATCCGTGCCCGAACCTTCAAGCACAAACAAATTTCCATCAACACCAACAATCTTGGAATCTTGATAGAATTCTACACTCTTCTTGGAAAGTTTTCCGTCTTCATCGATCCAACGGAGTTCGCCAGATTTTGCAGTCCATTCAGAAGTATAAACATAAACCGAGCCCTTGGATAGCGGCGTATCGTCATCAGCAGATGTTGCGTTATCCGAGCAGCCTTGCATATAGAATGCAAGAGTAGACCCAGCAAGGAGTGTTAGGAGTTTTTTCATTTTGTACCTCTTTATGTTTGCCACAGCAAAAGCATTACACGTTTTGCAAAGCCCTTACTGCGCGGGGTTAAAACCCCTGTGTTAATGTTAATTTGTATTCTCGCCCCGGAGTTGGAAACGGTGAATAAGTCGTTCGATAAATTTCATCCGTCAAGTTCCGAAGCGAAAACACGAGTCTAGTTTTGCTAAAAGGATTATAGCCCAATGACAAATGATGCAAATCCACAGCAGGTTGCTTTATGCGATTTGTTCTATCTTCAAAAATTCTTGTACGGTATTCCGAAGTCCATGTAAAATCAAAATGGTAAGGCAAATCAAATTTTGCTTCGGCATAATACGAACGTGCCGGCTCGTACGGGAGCATTTTTCCGTTATAATAAGGCTCACTACTTTCGTCTTCCGTCTTTTGGAAAGTCGCACGCAAAATTGCAGTAAACCACTTTTTAGGTTTACTTTCTAATTCAGCTTCTAAACCTCGAATATGCGATTTGCCAATGTTCAGAGGCTTCATAAAATTTCCACTGCTGACCCAATAAATCGCATTCTTTATACTCGTTTCAAAATACGTTGCTCGCAAAACCGTTTTACTTTTTGGAATCATATAGTAGCCCCCCACTTCAAAGCGGAGCGCAGATTCATCACAAAGATCCGTATTCGACACCACCCCAGGATAAACACCATAAAGTTCCATCAGCTGCGGTGCACGGAACAACCGACCAAAACTCAAACTGCCTCCATATCGAGAATCTGGCGCGTCATAACGCATAAAGCCTCGCCCCATAAAGGACACATCACGATCTTCAGCTGATGTCAATTTTTTTGACAGCACCGGCGATACATACTCTCCACCATGAATATCATCCTTAATAAAAAGTACCGCGCCTTCACCGCCCACCGACAGAGTCTTTAAAATGTTATACATAACATCACCCGAAACCGTCGTTGCATAGCGGGTCAAGTTCCAAGGCTTCGAAGAACCCCGCCCTTGATAATAGCTCATATCTAACGACAAACGCAAATTTGCTTCGATTTTTTCGCTAGAGTAATTTGCCAAAATTTCAGGAACGAGACTGTAACCCGCGGCTCCATACTTCAAAAAATCCGACGAGACATAGCCCAAGTGATCTAGTGGATAGTACGAATGCGAAACCGCCTTTTCAAAACGTCCCGTCAACGAAAGTTCCAGCCAAAGCCAATTCCAAAGTTGCGGCAATTCTGCTCGATAAACAGCCGACGCAAATTCGCCCTTGTAACCAGCTACTGATGTCTGATAGTCATCACGACCAGGATTACCACCCTCAGCTAAACTAAAGTTAAAGTTCAATGTCGAAAACACGCCATTGGCATGAAGTATGCGAGCTTTGAAAAGTCCAGAGTATTCCGTAAACTCCGCATTTCTGCGAGTATCCGTAAAATCATCTTCAAGATTAGAAGGTGTTTTGTTGTTACTGCTAAATTCGTAATCGTTGTCGCTGTGGCGCGCCGACAAAGAAGCACTTACCGAAGCGCTGTCCGTCAAACGTGAAAGCAACTGTGTCGAGGCTTCCCACGTGTTGTGGCTTCCATAGCTCAAGAGCACGCGTCCCGATTTTCTCTCGTCAGACGAGAGCACCGTTTCGGCAGGCCTGGAGCCTTTCGTGACAAAGTTGATTGCACCGCCAATACCGCGACCGCCAAACTTCGCCGGCACGCGGTCCTTGTAGACTTCAATCTTTTCGACCTGATTCAAGTCGATTGTTCCCAAGTCAACCGCACCGCCCGACGCATCGTTCAACGGAATTCCGTCGATGCACACGACAATGTTCTTTGCGGCTACCCCGCGGATGCTCACCGTCTGGAAACTCCCGACACCGCCCTGGCGGTAATACTGCACACCCGGGAGCGCGGCCAAGACTTCGGCCGCCGAAAGCCCACGGCCTTCCCAAGCTTCGGGCTTGACTTCGGCATAGCTCGAAGACGCCTGCAAGGGCTTTTCAACATCCGTCGTCGTAAAAACCGACGACTCGCCTAAATCTTGAATGAATTCTTCGGAAAACGAAAAAGCGCTCGCCAACAGCACGCCCGCACAAACGCGAACGCCCAAACGACCGTAAACACTACGGCATACAGTCAAACATCCACGCAAACGCGTGGCTATGCAAAGCGATGTCTTTCGCACCGTTTAACAACCTATGGCGCAAGGCGCCCTTTATGCCTTACAGTTCTTCTGGCTCGGGGATCACTCTACTTCCAGCCCCTTCACACCCGCCTTGCGGCAAGCATTGGTTTATGCTGGTTTCGTCCACCCTTACAGCGGCGAGACCGTTCCCGGCTTTCACGGGATTCTCTTATATCGAATCTTTGGCGATACGATACAGCGTTTTACCGCATAAGGCATTTTCATTGCCAAATATAGTAATAACGGCAAGGGCATGTAACAAATATTTTTCAATTCTACCTTACAAACAATCTTTTATAGTTTCCCGAGAAAGAGGATTTTATGAGAGCTTTATTAAGTTTAACAGAAAAATGTAACCTTAGATGCACCTATTGTTATTATAACGAGAGCCAAAACGAACGTTGCGCCGACATGAGCGACGAGGTCAGAGAAGCAAGCCTCCGTTACCTTTTAGACAAGACCATCGAATTTAAGCACGATTTTCTTTCAATCACATTCTTCGGAGGCGAGCCACTCCTAAGATTTGACGCTATTCAAAAAAGCGTTGATTTTCTCAAAGAACTTGTCGAAAGTCGCCGTTCTGAACATTCCAAAGGCTTTGCATTGATATTTGCCATAAACACGAATGGCACCTTATTAAATGACGAAGTTCTCGAATATTTCAAAAAAGAAAAATTCTCAATATACGTATCAATCGACGGCCCTGCATCACGACACAACATTTCAAGACGAACCGTAAACAACAAAGGGAGTTTCGAAGCTATAGCACCATTCATTCCCAAATTGGTCGAGCAAAATGCTTTCGTGATTTCAGTAATCAACCGGAACAATATTAAGGGATTAACCGATTCTGTCAAATGGCTTAAAGCGCAAGGTTTTAATCAAGTTCAAAATGCAGTTGATTTCGACGGGCATTGGACTTCTGAAGACATGGATGTGCTTGCAGCTGAATATACCAAACTTGCAGAACTATGGTACAACCTTAAAAAAGAGAAAAGCGATTTTTACATACAAACAATACAGGACCATATTCTGCTCCACGCCCTCAATCTAAAGGTAAAACATTGCTCCTGCGACATTCTTAAGGGATCTATCGGCATTGCCACAAATGGAAATGTCTTTCCGTGTAGCAGATTCATTTCTAGCAAGCCCAATGCACCCTACTTACTAGGCAACGTTCTAGACAAAGAAGATCACATATACGACAGTCCCGCCGCTCAAGAAGTCTACAAGTTTCTCGAAACCGAAAAAAAGGAATGCATCGGATGTGCAATCCAACATCGCTGCGCTGCACATGAATGTGGTTGTACCTCATTTTACACAACAGGAAGTCTATTTGGGGTTTCACCAGAAGTGTGCACCCACGAAAGAATTCTAAGCGCAATTTGCGATGAATTCGCCGTCAAGCTTCAAAATGAAGGTAAGGCGGAAGACATTCTATAAAATCTATTCACCTATACAACAAGGAGATAAAATGGATAAGAAAGAAATCAGCATCAACAAAGTCACCGCTGCAGCCGATTTGAAAAAATTGAATACAGCCGACGTCAATAGCCGCATCAAGCCGTTAGACGGCGACATTGCTCCGGGGTACATTCCGAAAGAACCGAAGGAACCCATCATCGATCCAAAGATAACAACCGGTGGCAAAACTCATCTGAGAGACGTAATCAAAGACAAGAACATTGGCAGAAGATAATTTTACTTTTTCCATTCCGCGAGCACCATGCCCGCAACAATGGCCGCTGCCCCCATAAGGGCGACGGCCGTTATTTTTTCGCCAAGCGCAATCACCGCTGTAATAATCGTCACGAGTGGAATTGCGTATATGTAATTGCTCGCCAAAACCGTCCCAAGTTGCTTTAAAACTTTATTCCAAATCAAGTAGCCAAACAGCGACGAGAAAACCGTGAGGCAAAGGAAGTTGAGCGACACGACAGGTTCCGCAAAGTTCTGCCACGGGACAGACTTATCCGTTTCGCCAAGCATAATGATTATTGACGAGAGCGCGCCATAGAAAAACATCTTTCGCGTGATAAACAACGTAGAATATTTTCCGTTGAGGGGCCGGACAATCAAGGAATAAATCGTCCACATGCATGCCGAACTGAACGCGAGCAAATCGCCAACCGGCGAAAGCTTCAGAATAAACTTTCCATTCAACACAACAAGCACCATCCCGATAAACGTAATCACGCACCCGAAAATTTGCCGTTTGCAAAGGCGTTCGCTTTTGTAAATGAGCCCGCCAAAAATCATCGTCAAAAGCGGATTCGTGCAGACAATCAACGAGACATTGCTCGACGGTGAAATCGTGAGCGCCGTATTCTCCGCCCAAAAGTAAAACGTGCACCCCGTGAGTCCGCACAAGCACAGAATCAACTCGTGCTTCCAGTTTTCGCAACGGAATTGTTTATGCGTCATAGCAAGCAGCAGCAAGTACGTCACCGTAAAGCGCAACGTAAAAATCTGCACCGCCGAGAAACCGTGATTCAAAAGCACCTTCGTGCTCACAAAACTCGTGCCCCAAAATGCAATCGTCCCTATGGCAAGCAAATGCCAAAGAGCAAGACCGCGCGAAGCGTTTGCAGAAGATTCGAGAGCTTTAATCGGAACCGGTTTCATCAACCGCAAAGATAGTTTTTTTCTAAAGCCGTCAATCTATAACGGTTGGTTCCCCATATCGCACAGGTTCCACACGATTTACATCTTTATTCGATAAAAGACAATCAATCGTTTCTCTCGTAGCTGTGCTAAGAATGACAGATCGATCCAATGCGGCATCCTCGCCTTTGCAAGTTTTCACAATTTCTTTGCAAGCATCCATTGAGACATCTTCCCAGCAGCCGACAACAATTTCAAGAGACACATCTTCAACAACCCAATGCGCCCCCGTGTAATCAAATTCCAGCTTTGTCGTATCATCAACACTGAACGTGTTATAAAACCCTACAATCAAGGAATCCATGGTGGCCTTTTGAATATCGCGAGCCCCCTTCATAAAGCAAATGCCCATGTCCAAACTTTCGGTATGGAGAGCAGAACAGCTTAGCGTTTCTACTCCGAAAGCTTCAAGAGATGCTCTTGCTTCTTTGTTCAACGAATAATCCGTAATAAGCCAAAAACGCCCTGCGGCTTGCGTCATAAGGGAATCATCGCCAAATCTTTTGACCACCGTTTTCTGATCTCGGGATTCCCAGACAATGCCTTCCGCCACCGTTTCATCCGCATCAAATGAGTTGTAGAATTCGTTAATCCGTGAATCGATAGCACTCTTCTGGACATCTTTTTCCGCCTTCATAAGGCAAAGACACATGTACCCCAAATCATCTCGGGAGGGACCATTATAGTCATACAGATAATACCGATAGCCTTCATAGCAACGTTGTCTGTAAATTCCAATATTTTCAAGGGATTCTGTTTCTTTTTGGTTTAGGGGATCCCTCATCACAAGCCAAAAACGCCCCGCGGCCTGAGTTTTAACAGAATCGATGTCAGACTTTTGGACAGCTGTTTTCTTGTCACCATTTCGAAAAACAATTCCTTCAAAACGAGATACCGATGAAGATGAAACAGCAGTACTAGATGTCCCCTCAACCTGACTACTTGAAGAAATCAAGTTTTCAGATGACAACGCATCACTCGAAGAAACCACACTGATCCCAGACATTTCGCTAGACGATTCGTTAAACGTTTCACTGCTAGAGGAAATCGCAACAAAAGCATCATTTATCGCAGCGGAGTCGTCACTACATGCGACAAGACAAAGTGCCAAAACACTTGAGCAAAAAATATTTCTCGAAAAGCGCATTTTTCTCCCTTTCTTTGTTCTTAATTTACAAAAAAAACGCGAAACACGACATCTTTTCATAAAATAAACGGCATTAAAAACAAAAGAAGCTGTTCAAAATACATTTCACAGCTATAACGTTTTTCTATTACTATCTATAACTTTTACCTAATTTAACCAATACTTTCTGTTTTTCCGCCATTTTTGGAAATCTTTTTACTAGACCACGTTATAGAATCTAACTATATTACACAACATAAAAATTTTATAAAGGATTCTAAAAAAATGTCCAAGATCGAAACTCTTTGCATTCAGGGCGGTTGGCAGCCGAAAAATGGCGAACCGCGCGTTCTCCCCATCTACCAGAGCACCACGTTCAAGTACGAAACCACCAACGACATGGCCGACTTGTTCGACCTGAAGGCTTCCGGCTACTTCTACACCCGTCTGCAGAACCCGACCAACGACGCCGTCGCCAACAAGATCGCCGCTCTCGAAGGTGGTGTGGCTGCTATGCTCACGAGTTCCGGTCAGGCAGCAAACTTCTACGCCGTTTTCAACATCTGCGAATCCGGCGACCACTTCATCAGCACTTCCGCTATTTACGGTGGTACGAGCAACCTCTTCTCCGTCACCATGAAGAAGCTCGGCATCGAATGCACGTTCGTTGACCAGGACGCTTCCGACGAAGAAATCGAAAAGGCTTTCCGCCCGAACACTAAGTGCGTCTTCGGCGAAACCGTCGCAAACCCGGCAGGCAAGGTCTTGGACCTCAAGCGCTTTGCTGATCTCGCCCACAAGCACGGCGTTCCGATGATCGTCGACAACACCTTCCCGACCCCGATTCTCTGCCGTCCGATTGAATTCGGCGTTGACATCGTGACCCACTCCACGACCAAGTACATGGATGGCCACGCCATGGCAGTCGGTGGCTGCATTGTCGATAGCGGCAACTTCGACTGGGAAGCAAACCACGACCGTTTCAAGGGCCTCACCGAACCGGATCCGAGCTACCACGGCCTCGCCTATACGAAGGCTTTCGGCAAGGGCGCTTACATCACGAAGGCAACCGCACAGCTCATGCGCGACTTCGGTTCTATCCAGTCTCCGCAGAACGCATTCCTTCTGAACGTCGGTCTCGAAACTTTGCACCTCCGCATGCCGCGCCACTGCGAAAACGCTCTCGCTTGCGCTAAGTTCCTCAAGAACCACCCGAAGGTCGCTTGGGTCAACTACGCTGGTCTCGAAGGCGACAAGTACTATGAACTCGCCCAGAAGCAGTTCAAGGGCGGCCTCCCGTGCGGCGTTCTCACGTTCGGCATCAAGGGCGGTCGTGAAAAGTCCATCCAGTTCATGGATAGTCTCAAGATGATCTGCATCGTGACCCACGTGGCCGACGCCCGTAGCTGCGTGCTGCACCCGGCAAGCCATACGCACCGTCAGCTCACCGACGAACAGCTCATCGAAGCAGGCGTTGCACCGGACCTCATCCGTTTCAGCGTCGGTATCGAAAATGTCGAAGACATTATCGCCGACCTCACGCAGGCACTTGAAAAAGTGTAATCTGCAACTGAGAAATCTGCGATTTCACAAGTAAATTCTGCACGGCACCGTAAAAACGGTGCCGTGTTTTTATTACCTAGCCACACCCCGCGTATATGCCTATATTTAAGCCACACAAAGAAGGATACAATCATGCTTAATTTAATCAAGGCTGTTAGCCGCTTTTTATCGACATACACATCGCTTTTCGTCATCGCATGTGCAGTCATCGCATTTTTCATCCCCACGCTTTTTGGCTGGGTTCACGGCAACACAAGCTCGATTATTCTCGGCATCATCATGCTCAGCATGGGCCTTACCATTACCATGGACGATGTCCGCAACTTGATGAAACGTCCTGGCGACATTTTCCTCGGCGCCGTCGCGCAATACACCATCATGCCGCTCGTCGCATTCACGCTCACGAAGCTCTTTGGACTTGACCCGTATTTGGCCATCGGCATCATTCTCGTCGGTTGCTGCCCGGGCGGCGTTTCAAGCAACGTTATGAGCTTCTTGGCTAAAGGCGACGTGACCTACTCCGTAAGCATGACCATGGCAAGCACACTTCTCGCTCCGCTCATGACCCCGCTTTTGGTCCTTTGGCTTGCAGACACAAGCATCGAAGTGAACGCCGTCGGCATGTTCCTCAACATCCTTTATGTGACCGTGTTCCCGATTGCAATCGGCTTCACCTGCAACTACTTCTTCGGCAAGCGCGCTGGCTTCAAGGAATTCCAGGCAAACATGCCCGCCGTGAGCGTTATCGGCCTTGCGTTAATCGTCGGTGGCGTTATCGTGACCGTCCGCCCGCAGCTTTTCGCGAACGGCGTTGGCCTTATCGCGCTCATCCTCGCTGTGGTGTTTTTGCATAACGGCCTCGGTTACGTGCTCGGCTACAATGTCGGTCGTTTGTTCAAATTCAACACCGCCAAGAAGCGCACCATCTCCATTGAAGTCGGCGTGCAGAATGCAGGCATGGCAACAGTCCTCGCCGGAGCATTCTTCGCCAACCCGGAGAATCTCGCGCTTCACCCGGAAGCCGCCCTCTGTGTCGTTCCATGCGCCATCAGCTGCGCCTACCATTCCATCAGCGGCACAATCCTCGCCGGCATCTACGCCCACATGGATAAGAAGAAAGTCAAAGCTTAATAGCGTTCGATAACGACAAATCATTTGAAAAGGGCGGCCCTTTCGAGCCGCCCTTTGTTATGACCAGGAAAACCAAAAACAGTTATCGTGCCGCGCGCATCTTGATATACATTCCGCTGCGATTCTCGACACGTTTCTCGCAACGCATCTTGAGAAGCATCTTGCCAACGTTCTAAGAGATTAGCAGTATCGCGAGGACTTGACCGCTCAAGATTCTCAGCAGCATCGTAAGCGGGTAGACAGATGCGTAACCAACGTTTGTCGCTTCAGAATTGCTGAGGCCGTTTGCGAATGCAAGTGCCGGAGGGTCTGTCGTCGCACCTGCAAGCACACCGCAAAGCGAGAGGTAATTGACCTTGAACACAGCCTTGCCAACAATCGCTACAATCATCAGCGGGAAGAACGTGATAATCGCCGAGAGCGCCATGTAGTAGAATCCGTCACCGTTCAAGAGCACATCGAAGAACTTGATGCCCGCATTGAGGCCCACGCAGCTGAGGAATATCGTAATACCGAGTTCACGAAGCATGAGGTTTGCGCTGTTCGCCATGAAGAAGTTGAGCGGGCCAATCTTACGTTTACGGCTAAGGATAATTGCGACAATCAGCGGGCCGCCAGCAAGGCCGAGCTTGAGCGGGGTCGGCATTCCAGGAATCGCCACCGGAATGCTACCGACAATCACGCCAATGAAAATGCCGAGGAATGCGGGGAGAATTTCCGGATGGTCAAGCGCCGTGAGCGAGTCACCCAATTCCTTTGCAGCAGCGGCAATGCTTTCCGGCGTACCGACAACGAGCAACTTATCTGCAAACTTCACACGGATATCGAGGCGCCCGGTAAACTTGAATCCACCACGCGTCACGCGGCTCACGGTCACGCCAAAGCGGTCATTGAGCGCAAGCTGCTGAATGCTCTTGCCAAGAATTTTCTTGTTCGTCACGAGAATCGTCTTGACCGCCAAATTCGACTTCTGGAGCGTAATCGGATTTTCTTGCTTTTCGCCAATAATCTTCTGCAAGCTTTCAATCGCGTCCGGCATACCGACGACATGCACCAAGTCATGGAGCTCAAGCGTCATATCGCCCTTCGGCATGTTAATCACCTGATCGCGAGCATGGCGCGTTACCACAGCACCCGAAGAGATGAGCCCCGGAATGTCCTTGATCTTGCAGCCCACAAGATTTACGTTATCCACACGGAGCGTGCAAGAGACAATTTCCTTGGACTGTTCTGCAATTTCTTTCTGGTATTCCGCAGCAGCGACTTCCGGCTTTTGCCTAAAGAACACGCGCACAAGAATCATCACGAGGATAATGCCAATCACGCCGAACGGGTAAGCCACCGCATAGCCAACGCCCGTGAGTGAAGCGTCCACGCCAGCCGCCGTCAGAGCAGAATTCGCAGCACCGAGCGAGGGCGTGTTCGTCACGGCTCCGCAAAGCATGCCAATCAGCACCGGCACGTTATCGTGCATGTTCGTCGTGAAGTAAATAAGAACGGTAGCAAGTACACCCAGGAGGACAATGCTCACCGCAAGAATGTTGAGCACCAGACCGTGTCGCTTTATGGAGTCAATAAAGCCCGGGCCTACTTGCATACCGATTGTATAGACAAAGAGGATGAGGCCAAATTCCTGCATAAAATGAAGAACGCTGGGCTCGATTCGCATTCCGATATGACCGAGAAGGATTCCTACGAAAAGAGCGCCAGCTCCCCCAAGGCTCACGCCTTTCACCTTGACCTTGCCCAGCATGATGCCGATGGCAGCCGTCAAGGATAGCGCGAGTACTTGTTGCCCTACGGAGGGCTTTGCAAACAGGTCAATTAGCCAGTCCATTTTATACACCTTCTTTTTTTCGCACCCAAATTTAGTTTAGGAGATTAATAATGACTAATAGATTATTCATATTAGATTAATAACGAAAAATGATAGATAACGCATTTGCACAATTTGCGCCCCTCCAGTTGCTAGTATTAATATAATTTTATCGCGCTACCAAAGGCAAACAAAAAGGTCTACCCCTTACAGATTCTCGGCAAAAACTACTCCAGATACACCACTTCGCCCATTTGCGGCATAAGCACAAGCTTTCCTGATTCCTGAGCGGCGCGTTTTGCGTTTTCGAGCGGTTCGAAATAAGAATGATAAGCCAAGCAGAACTTGGAATGGTGAACCGTCATGTAGCGGTCTGCATTCAAGTCCAGCATTTCTTTACTGAGCTGTTCGGGCAAGGCATGAATTTGGTTCCAATCTTCGTTGTACTGACCGTTTTCGAGAATGGCGAGGTCGATATCTGCAAATTTTTCACCAATCTTCTTGAAATGCTTGCCGTAACCGCTATCACCACCAATCCAAACAGTGCGTTTCGGAGTATTGAACACAAACGAGGACCACAGCGACTTATTCGGCCTTATCCCACGACCCGAAAAATGTCTAGCAGGTGTCGATGTCACCACAAACTTTGCATCCTCAGCCGCTTCCAAGTCAACAGTTTCCCACCAATCAAGTTCCACGAGTTTTTCGACAGGGTAACCCCAGTATTCAAAATGTTCTCCCACGCCAAGTCCCGTCACCACACGCTTTACGCGCGGTTCGAGTTCCTTCACGGCCTGATAATCCAGATGATCCCAGTGGTCGTGCGAAATCACCAGGTAATCGATATCCGGCATGTCGACAGGCTTGTAAACGTCTGTTCCCTTGAACATCTTGTTCACAAAGCTTACTGGCGAGCCCTGATAAAACACGGGATCCACAAGGATCTTTTTTCCGGATAAGTTCATCAGATACGAAGAATGTCCGAACCAGACAATCCAATCACGGTCCTGCGGTAGCGATTTTAAGTCCGTCTTGACAACCGTCAGCGCTGTATCGGGAACGGTTTGCGACCTTTTGCCGAACAAGAATTCAAGCGTCGTTTCAAACAAGTTCTTATCACCCGTCATCGTGACTGTATTTTCGTCATTCACGAACTTCTGGCCATCGTAATGTGGTGACTGCTTGATGCGTTCAAGGCGTTTACCTTGCGGAATACGCCCAAATTTCGCTTGGTTCAGGAACAGCACGCCAACGGTTCCCAAAATAAAAAGGGTCGAAAGTGCAATAATCATAATTTTCTTTTTCTTCGTTAATTTTTTCACGTCTAGCCTGTTACCTTGTCAAAATCGTCCGGTGATTCGAACAGTTTTTTCTTGAGTCGTAAAAGTTTCGGATTCTTGTCAGCGGCATCAAGGCTTCCCTGCTTGACGGCTTCCTCGTACAAGAGTTCCTTGAAGTGGATCTTGTTCAGCACCACCGTAAGGCGTTTCATTTCTTTTTCAACCGCCTCACAACGGCTTCGGAAAAGTTTCAATCGTTGCTGCAACGTAGAATCACCTTCGCGGTACCAGTCGATATACTGGCGGATTTCCTTGATTTGAAGCCCCGAATCCTTGAGGCATTCAATCATCGTCAACCATTGCAAATCCATATCGGAATAGGCTCGCATTCCGGATTTATTCTTTTGCACAAAAGGAAGCAGTCCCTCTTTTTCGTAATAGCGCAACGTATGCACAGAGAGACCCGTCTTCTTGACAACCTCACCGATAGAATAGCTCATTGCTTTACCCCCATGTACACCTCTTTCCTTGCCTATTTCACAATCGTTCTGCGCGGTATTGTCCATAGCCATTCATCCTTGGTTTAGATGTTCTCTAAAAATATAACATCTAGAGTTAGCTCTAGGTCAAGGTATTTTTTGAAAAAATTTGCGCTTAGAAAAATTTTCTCTTGCCGTCCACACATTTTCGTTCATTACTATATTATACTGCAACAAGTTTTTTTTCGGGCGGGTAGACATGGCAGAAGAGATGATTGACATTTTGAACAGCGACGGCACTCCAGCGGGGTATTCCCGCGGAAGGACAGAGGTCCATGCGAAGGGGCTTTGGCACCGCACCGTACACATTTGGGCATTCGATAAGAACGGTCGAATCGTTTTCCAGCAGAGGAGCCACCTCAAGGAGAACAACCCGAACTTGCTCGACACCAGTTGCGCAGGGCACATCACCGCAGGCGACAACAGCCGAAACGCAGCCATCCGCGAGCTCAGCGAAGAAATGGGCGTTCACAAGCGCCCCGAAGACCTGGAATACCTTTTCGAAGCGACTCACGAGAACGTTTTGAACAACAAAACGTATTTCGATAACGAATACTATGACACGTACAAGATAACGCTATCTGACGAAGAAGTGGAACATCTCGTTCCGCAGCCAGGTGAAGTGGACGACTTCATTTTGATGACGCGCGATGAATTTTTGGCCATGCTCGTTCAAAATCCCGAAAAATTCGTCAACCACCCCAAAGATTACGCCTGGATAAAATCATTACAAATTATGCAAAAATAAGTTTAAAGTAGTTAAATAGCCAAACTAATTAATGTAGATTAATAAGTCGGATTTGGGTTAATTTTATGAAGTACAAAAACACAGCCATTGTTGTCGAGGGCGGCGGTTTACGCGGGTCGTATGCCGGCGGAGTTCTTGACGTGCTCGCCGACAAAGAAATCAAGTTTGGCGGGGCCTGCGGCACATCGGCAGGCGCCACGCACCTGTGCAGTTTTCTCTCAGGACAAATCGGGCGCAACTTCCGCGTCGATACCGTGCACTCCAAGAGCCCGCGCTACATGAGCTTCAGGAACTTGCTTTTTACAGGCGACTACTTTGCTTTTGACTATTGCTACAAGCAAATTCCGTACAAAATTGACCCATTTGAATTTGACAAGTTCGCAGCCCAGTGCCAAGAGACCGAATTCCGCGTCTGCATGACAGACGTTGAAACCGGTCTTGCAGAATACCCGCGCATTTTGGACTACCGCAACGAAGACGACATGAACCGCATCCGCGCATCGGCTAGTCTCCCGATTTTAAGCAAGGTTGTCGAAATTCACGGGAGAAAGTTCCTGGATGGCGGCGTAGCCGACAGCATTCCGTTCGAGCCCATGTTCAAAAGCGGTTTTAAACGCGCCGTCGTGATCCTCACACGCCCGCTCGGCTACCGCAAAAAGGTCAACAAGGCTCTCCCGCTCGTCAAACTCGCGTTCCGCCACTACCCGAAATTCGTCGAAGCAGTCGCCACACGCCATATCCGCTACAACCAGGCACTCGACAGGCTCGCCAAACTCGAATCCGAGGGCAAAGTCTTCATCTACCGCCCGAGCCGACTCATCAAGATTTCGGACATCGAGAGCAACAAGAAGAAAATTGCGGAACTTTACGAGCTCGGTAAGGAAGATGCGCACAACAAAATGCCGGAATTGCTGAAATTTTTAGAAGGATAAGGCAGCCCCCCCCCTGCGTGCACCTTGCGTTTTTCGCGAAAAAACGGCAATTTACAACGCTCGTTGAAAATTTTACAACGCGAAGCCCATTTTCTCAACGCGTTTTCGCAACACGTCCCTATAATAATATAGATTATAGGGTATGCCTGAAGTATTAGATTACCTGGAATACCGCGAGTACCTTAAGGACTGGTTTGTCGAGACCAAGAAAGACAACCCGTTCACCTCGTACCGCTATCTCGGCCAGAAAACCGGCGTGGACCCGGCCTGGCTTGTTCGAGTTTTCCAAAAAGAAGGCCATCTGAACGAGAGCACCCTGCCCGTGTTCATCAGAATTTGCGGCCTAGACGATCGAAGGGCAGAGTATTTCAAGACCCTTTACAGGTTCAACAAGACCAAGGCAAAACAGACGCTTTCCGAGCTTTACTACAAGCTTTTGGAACTCCGTTCCCTTGAAACACGCGTACTTTCGGAACCGGAACTCGCCTACTTTGGCAGTTGGGCATGCGCCGCGCTCCGCGCCCTCATCGGCATTACAAAGGACACAAGCGATATCGCCGGTCTCGGCAAGCATTTGAATCCGCCCATTTCGCAGGATGACGCCCGCAATGCGCTCGGCATCTTGAAGCAGCTCGGTCTCGTCGTTCCGGACGGCACCGGCGGTTGGAACATCACCGACCAGATTATCAGTACTGGCGGCGAAGTCAAGAGTTCTGCAGTCCGCAGTTTCCACAGACACACAATGGAACTTGCGCAGGAATCGCTCGACCGTCACAAGCCCGAAGAACGCGACATTTCGAGCGTGGTATTCACCGCTGATGAATCCGACCTGCCCGAAATCAAGCACAAGATTGAAGAATTTCGCCGCGGCCTTCTGCAGTTTGCCCGCAAGAGCGAACGCGCCGACCGCGTTTATGCACTGAACATCGCTATGTACCCCCTCTCCGACAAGGTAGCCGACCCGGCAACAGGCCCTACCTCGCCCGAAAACAAAGGAGGTGCAAAATGATTTTCAAAAAGAAATTATATATTAAGGGTATGGACTTGAAGCAGAACAACAACAGACGCATGATTTCGCTGATTGCACCGCTTGCAATCGGGTTTTCGCTTTGCGCCTGCGGTGGTTCTGAAGTTGCAGGCGGCGGCCCGAGCGGCACAGAAGCAGGCAACGCCATTACTGCACAGATCCTTATCGCCAATGCACCTGCAGCAAATGCACGCGTCAAGCTCGTCGAGCACAACAGTCTCGACGGTCAAGGCTATACGGCTACCGCAGACTCAAACGGCTTTGTTTCTATCGAAAACGTCGCCATTGGCAACTACACGATGGAAGCCTCCCTTGATGAATCCGCACTCGCACTCCAGCTCCCTGTGGATGTCAAGGATACCGTAAGCGATGTTGAACTCGGTCAGCAGAATTTGCAGAAGTCCGTCTTTATCGGCGGTTCAATTACCGACTTTATTGACGACACGACTGAAAGCCTCAAAAACATGAACGGCTACGTCAAGTTCCGCGGTCTCGATCATTCTGCCGCCATCACGAACGGCAAGTTTGAAATCTTCGGTCTCCCGGCAGGTCATCTGAACATGGTGATTATCCCGACAGACACCGCCGACACGGTGAAGGTCTCTGTTGAAACGGATGCTGGCGATTCCGTCACGACGCTCAAGCCGAATACTCCGGAACCGGAAAAAGAGACTCTCCTCATTGAAGATTTTGAAGACGGGGACTTCTATCACCGCCTCGCTCCCGAATACACGAATTTCATATTCGGCTCTTATGGGGGTCAATGGGCGATAAACACCGATCCGGTATTTATAAACGATTCATCGAACCCAGCATCGTTCAAGATCACTCCGGCAGCATCATACGCAAATTTTGGTTCCCCATTCGTAGCCGTTATTCAAGATGATGGAAACGGAGGCAAGGAAGTCCACTTTACAATTGAGTTCCCGGATACATCCGCATACAAGCAGGCTAGCGCCATTGTCAAAGTGGATATCGGAAATACTGGTGTAAGCTACGACCTCTCCCCCATCGATACGATTGCATTTGAAGCATGGGGCCAAGGCACCGCAGATTTTGTAATTATTGATGCAACGCTCAAGGACGTCGACGCCTCGCTTGGTGGAGCAGCATTCACCATCGGCAAGACCTTCATGGAGCTCACGCAAGAGAAGAAGAAGTACAAGTTCGCACTTGCAGACATTGTGCCCAACGAAGAAACGCGCAAGAGCGCAACTACAATCGGTCTCGTATTCCACAGCGATGCAGAACTCCACTTCGACAATCTCGAGTTCATCGGCAATGACTTGCTGAACATCTGGAAATCGAACAAATAATGTCTGGAGCAAATTCCGTAACATCGAACCAAGAGACTCTGCATAAAGATCTTGAAGAAGTTGTCCGCAAATACGCGCGGACAACTTTTTTGCGTCCTATCGCAGACCACACACGAGAAGCATTTGCAGAAGTCGAAGAATTCGTACGGAAGTTCTACGAAGCAAGAAATGCCGACCCCGCAACAGGGTGCGGGATGACCGCGCCAGTCGCTGTCATTCTAGATTCCGGTTGCGGAACAGGCGAAAGCACGCTCCACATCGCTCGCCGCTTTCCGGGCATTCCCGTCATCGGGATAGACAAGTCCTGCGCCCGCCTGAACAAGGCAGGTAACCCATCGCAAACGGCGGGCGAAGACGTTCCCGCAAACGCATTCTGGATTCGCGCAGAACTGCTAGACTTTTGGCGTCTCGCATTAGATTACGTCAAAGCATGCAAGTGGACGATTCCGTACCATGCGGTTTATTACCCGAACCCGTGGCCAAAGCAAAGCGAAGCCACGAGACGTTTCCACATGCACCCAATTTTCCCGACGCTCCTTGCGCTCGGAAAAACGATTGAACTCCGCACGAACTGGGAAATCTACGCCCGAGAATTTGCCGAAGCCGCGAGAATTGCCGCGCAAGAACTTAATGGATCCCCTTCCTCGCTTCGCTCGGTCGAGGATGACAAAAGAGAAGACCACTCGGTGGCGGGAATGACAATTACCTGCGAGAGCTTCGACCCCAAAAAACCAGAAACGGCTTTCGAGCGCAAATACAAAGAAGCCCGCCAAAAACTATGGCGAGCATTCATCAGAAAGTAACGTTCCTACTATTTCCTGTCCTTCATCCAGTTCGCGATGAACTTCAAGTTGCGCGTAAAGCGCACGTCCATCTCGGCACCGGGCACCACGATAAATTCTGAAAGCCCGTACTTTTCACCCTTGCTACCCCAGTCGTACGTATAACCTAAACGCGTCCAGGGGCGGGCATCCGGTCCAGTGTAGCTCTTCGATGCACGATCATCGAACCAGTTCTTGAACCACATCATGCGTTCCGTAATTTCCGCATCGTTGCTCAGCTCACCTTCAAAAGCGGTGCGCATATCATAAGCCTTTACATCCGGCACATATGCCGGGCGCATCAGGTCTTCCGGCTTTACCCACAAGAACGCCATGTGCGTCGCCTTGGATGTTCTCGGCTCGCCAAACAGCTGCTTGAATCTCAAGTCCCAGTTGCGGATACCTTCCTTATGTTCCTGATACCACAACAAGAGTTCCTTTTCGTTCACGACCCACACAACGCTATCGGACTTGACAAGCTTGCCATCCTTGTACGTTTCCGGGTCCGACGTGAGCGTTACCACGAGGAGTCTAGACTTGCTTTCGTTCCACGTGACCTTGTCGCTGTATTCGTCAATCGTCACGACATTGAACTTTTCTTCTTCAAGCGCTTCGGACGCATCCTTGACGGCATCGGCATAGCGCGCATCCAAAATAGAGTCACGGTTCGCCATCGAAACCTTCTGGCCCTTATTATCGCGGACTTCGCAATACGGGATACTGTCGGTATTCACGGCAACTTCGGCCTTGGCAAACTGTTCCTTCAAGATGTCACCATTATACGAGAAAAGCTTGTCGCCTTCCATAAACGAGATGACCACCTTGCAGAACCCCTTTTCGGGAATCACGACTGACGTCGGGAAGCGATCATTCCCGGCACCCACCGTGTCAAGCGCCATCTTGTTCTCGTTTTCGCCGCAAGTGTAATTGTACTCCGTAAGCGTAGCGACACCAGGCTTCATTTCGCTAAAGAACACGTTTTCCTGTTCGCTGCTAAAGGCGGGTTTTACAATGATGGACTTACCGCCCAAAACCATCGTATGCGGAATACCTTCGCCGCAGTAATAGGCGGGCTGGCGGAACACGCCGATAATCCCGGTTTTACCCTGAAAGTTTTCAGCCTTGGAGACACTATCGCCTCTTGTAAAAGCACATCCCAACAACGAAAGAGCAATTGCGCTCCCCAGTAAACAAACGTTCTTCATCAATTCCTCATTTTGCAAAAGCACCAAGGTTTGGCGTCATAGCCTACAGTAAAAATATAGCTAACTCGATTTTTTTGCCATTTTATTTAGGCAAATTCGCTATGCGTTTTGCAAGCAACTGTCGTCCATCGACATTCAACCGGACAAAGACGGGACCTTTCCACCCAGAAATATCGACAGACGCAAACGATTCAACAAACGAATGCGTACCAACAACGTTTCCGAGAGCATCATAAAAGCGGAGCGTCTTTTGCCCTGCCACAGGGACTTCGACATTCAGGAATCCGCGGGTCAAGAACACGCGCGCACCGCGCACAGCTCTTTGAGCAATCGAAATCGTTCCCGCCGAAGAACTCGAGCTTTCTACAGAAGAGCTAGATGACGAAAGGTCTGGGCACTGGTCCAATGCAGTCATGCGATTTATGGTAAAACACACGCGGTCTGTCCCATCAAAAACAACATTGAAAATTCCTTCGACCGATGTTTTTCCGCCATTATTGACAAATTCAAATTCTGTAAACGAATCCCCTTTTTGATTCAGGACGGTCTTCACTTCGGCACGTTGGTGATCGACGTCTTTATTGGGATTATTCTTGCGAAACACCTTCTCATCGTAATCAAAATACCAGACAAACACACCGTTTTTGCCTTGCTTGCCACTGTAAGACGACTGCCCTAATTTAGAATCAAAGCCTACCGCCGGGCGATATTCAATGACATAGAATTCATTGGGAAAATTCGGATTCGACACCGCATAGGCCTGCATGCCCGAGATATTTTTGAGCTCAAAAATCTTTTTGCTTTTCGAAATTTCCGTAAGATTCATCCAGCCCATCAATTTGCGTTCGAAAGCCGAAAACGTCGGCGGATACCCGCCATTCCCATTGCGGAGCCCAAGCGCCATCACGTCAAAAGGCAAGGGACCAATCGTCGCATAACCATCAGCATTGGAACTGTACAAATCAGCAAGCCCCATAACATGGCTAAATTCATGAATAAAAGCCCCCAACATGGCGACATCCTTTGTACTTGTCGCATTCGGCTTTTTTTCTGCTTTTTGCGATACAAAGGCGTAACTATTAAAGGTATAGCCTTTTTTCGAATAAACGTATCCCAACACTTGTTTCAATTCAAGCATATGGTTCATAAAATTTTTGTTATACTCTTGTGCTTTTTCTTTCGATGTGGGGTGCAAAATGAGGAACGGAATATCGTTTCCGTACAAGTCTGCGCGAGCTTGGAAGTCGCTACGTTCGACCATTGCATCAATGGAAGGCAAAATGAATTTTGTATAGGTATTGTATTCGCTAAAATTTTTGGGAAGCTTTACTGGGTAGATGTCAAATGTCGGCTTAAATAGTCCGGCGGAGCTTTCTATGTAGTAATCGCGAACGCTTCCGTACACTCCATTTTCCTTGAAGCCTTCTTCGTTGAACATCCTTGCGATAAAAGCGGAATCCAACGCCTTGAAATCAGCGGTTTCTACAAGAATCACCGGGAAATAGCGTTCTCCAGAAAAATCATCTACGGAATCTGCCCACGCCAAAGAAGCAGAGAACAAGCAAACACCGAACAATACACACAAAAATGTCGAACACTTAAACCAACTCATATAGAGAATATAAATATAAATTCATTAAAAAGGGGATGCCCCATCAAGTGGGGCATGACAAATCAACTATTTTCCGTCATTTTCGCAGAAAGCGTCAGCCACGGTCCCCGCCCGCATGATATACATTTTTGCGTTCAAAAAGCAGAGCTTCACAAGCGAAGCTAATTAAAATTTTTATCTTTGGGCTTGTAAAACTAAAGAGGTCTAATTATGACGTTTGAAGAAATGTACGCACTGGCCTGCCAGCGCAAGAAAGACATGCCGGAAGGCAAGGGCACCACGGAACTCTTCAAGAAGGGTCCGCACGGCATCGGCAAGAAGCTCGTCGAAGAAGCTGCCGAAAGCTGGATGGCCGCTCGCTTTGAATCGCGCGACGCCCAGTGCCTCGAACTTTCTCAAGTGCTCTACTATGTTGCCGTCATGATGGCAGAAAAAGGTCTCACCCTCGAAGAAGTGTACGCAAAACTATGATTAAGGTAGCTCTCCCGAACAAGGGCATGCTTTTTGAACCGACCCAGGAACTCCTCAAGGCCTGCGGTTACAAGGCATCCAAGCCCTACAAGACTTTGACCCAGATCGATTCCAAGAACGGTATCGAATTCTTCTTCCTCCGTCCGAGCGACATCCCGATGTACGTGGGTCGCGGCATCATCGACGCAGGCATCACAGGCATTGACTTCAACGCCGAAGCCAAGAGCCCGGCTGTAAAGGTTTTGGACCTCCCGTTTGGCGCTTCCAAGCTCTGCGCTGCAGTCCCGAACGAAAGCCCGATCCAGAGCCTCGCTGACCTCAAGGATGCAACGATCGCCACAAGCTTCCCGAACATCGTGGAAGGCTACTACAAGAAGAAGATGGACTTCGTGGTGCTCGAAGGCGCCGTTGAAATCTCCGTGAGCCTCGGTGTTGCAAACGCCATCGTGGACGTTGTCGAAACAGGTACGACGCTCAAGCAGGCCGGCCTCCGCATCATCGGCGAACCGCTTTTCCGCTCTAACGCCGCCATTTTCTGCAACCCGCAGAAGACCGAACTCGAAGAAGTCAACACGCTCATCCGCCGCATCCAGGGCAAGCTCGTCGCCCAGACGTACATGATGATCGAGTACGACTGTCCCTCCGAACTTCTCTCGAAGGCTTGCGAAATGACTCCGGGTCTCGACGCCCCGACGGTGACGAAGCTCCACGGTCGTGAATGGTACTCCGTGAAGGCCATGGTGCCGCGCGAAGAAGCCAACGCCATCATGGACAAGCTCTGGGACGCAGGCGCAAGGAGCATCCTCCTGTTCGGCATCGAAAGCGCACGTATCTAAATGCAATCTCTCGCTTACTTGGCACGTCAACCGATTCTTGACCGCGAGGGCAAAATCTTCGCGTACGAGTTGCTTTTCCGCGACTCGCCAAGTAGCGATACCGCAATAATCGCAAGCGACTTGCAGGCAACAGCCCAGGTGCTCGAGAACATCTTGAACAGCATCGGGCTTACGCGCCTCGTCGGTGAATCCAAGGCGTTCATCAACTGCAGTCGCGAGATTCTTCTCGACAATTTATTCGGACTTTTAAACCCCGACCGCTTCGTCCTCGAGATTCTCGAAGACGTCGCTGTAGACGAGAACCTCATCCGCGCCATTCAGCGCCACAAGTCTTTCGGCTTTGAACTTGCGCTCGATGACTTTATCATGAGCGACGAATACATCCGTCGCTTCGAGCCGCTGTTCGAACTCGTCTCTTACGTCAAGATGGACCTGGTCGATAACTCGCCCGAAGACATCGCAAAAGCGGCGCAGTTTTTCAAAGCAAAGAACATCAAGTTGCTCGCCGAAAAAGTCGAAGACGAACCGACATACAAACGTTGCAAAGACATCGGCTACGATTTCTTCCAGGGGTTCTTTTTTGCAAAGCCCGAAATCGTAACAGGCCAAAAGATTGACGCCACATCGGCCGCCATCCTAGAAATCATCAAGCTCTTGCGCACACGCCCGACGCTCGAAGTCCTCTGCGATGAATTCGACAAGCACCCGGACATTTCGGCGAACCTTTTGCAGTTCGTGAATTCCGACGTGCGCAACAAGCCCGTCATCGAAAGCGTCAAAGGTGCCATCGTCTGGGTGGGCATGAAGCACATCCAAGAATGGCTCACGATCATGCTGTACGCGCATTTGGACTCCCGCTCATGAACGTAGAACCGCAAAGCCTAGAAAACCTGATTTCTGAATTTGCCTCCCTTCCGGGGATTGGCTTAAAGACGGCACGCCGCCTCGCCTACCACATGCTTTCGCGCAAGAAAGGCGATGTCGAACGCTTTGCCGATAGCTTGATGCAGGCCGCCGAAAAGGTCCACCCGTGCCCGCGCTGCCACGCCTTCACCGACGAAGACATCTGCCCCACGTGCAGAGCCCGCGAAGGCGCCAAGTCCATTTGCGTTGTCGAAAAGAATTCAGACATCCTGCCGTTTGAACGTTCATCTGTACACAAAGGTCTTTACTTTGTCCTCGGCGGCGTGATTTCCCCGCTCGACGGCATCGGCCCCGAAGCACTCCACCTGCCGCAACTCGTGGAACGCATCAAAACAGAAAACATCGAAGAACTTGTCCTTGCACTCGGCTCTAGCCCCGAAGCCGACAGTACCGCGCTCATGATCGACCGCATGCTCGCCGGCGTCAACGTCAAGCGCACCCGCCTTGCCCGCGGCATCCCGATGGGCAGCGACCTGGAATTCATCGACGAAGTCACCATGCTTCGCGCATTCGAAGGGAGAGTATCCTTATGAGTATAAAAGAAAAAGTCGTCCACCAGGCCCCTGTCGAAGTTGGCGGTTACACCGTCCGTTCGGCAAAGTTTGTCAAGGCCGCCGTGAACCTCAAGGGTCTCCCCGAAGAACACCTCCCGCAAATTGCCTTCCTCGGACGCTCCAACGTGGGCAAGTCTTCGCTCATGAACACCCTCATGGGCCAGAAAAAACTCGTGAAAATCAGTTCGACCCCCGGAAAAACGCGCGAATTGAATTTTTTCAAAGTCAATGACGAATTTTTTCTTGTAGATTTACCAGGTGTAGGGTTCGCTAAAGTCAACAATGCAAAGCGCGACCAGATGTCCGACTTTATCCGAGAATACGTCGAGAAGTGCAAGGACCTCAAGGGACTTATCTACCTCGTAGATATCCGCCACGGAGGAACCCCCATCGACATCGAGACGGTCGAAAGCATCCGCGCCACGGGCTGCCCCGTGTTGGTTGTTGCGAGCAAGCGTGACAAGGTGAACCAGTCCGAACTCGCCAAGGGGCTCCGCGACATCCAGCAGCGCCTGGACCTCGACCAGAAGCCGCTTTGCGTCAGTTCGCTCAAGAAAACCGGGCTCGACGAACTCTGGACCGAAATCCTAGAGGCAATACATAGCGATAATGGAAAAGACGCGACTTAAAAACTGGCAAAAGATGACCCCTGTCGGGCGATTGTTCCATTCGCTCGGCATATTCATCTTGAAGCGTAGATTCGGGCAACTCATTGCCCTGTTTCTCCGCACAGTAGCGTCCCTTTTCGACAAAAGCCACAATTTCAAGAGTGACTCCCGTAACATCATCTTGCAGACGTTCTTTACCGGCGTCGAAATTTTCCCGTCGCTATTCGCCGTTGCCACTTTGTTCGGAACCGTCGTCATCATCTATCTGTTCTCCCTTATGGGCAGGATGGGTTTTTCAAATGACATCGGCTCCCTCATCGTTGTGATCATCATCCGCGAACTGAGCCCCATCTTCACGGCGTTCCTCATCGCAGGCCGTACAGGTTCCTCGCTGACCACCTACATCGGCAGCATGGTTATCAATTCCGAAGTTGACGCTCTTGCAACCATGGGAATCAACCCCATCCGTTACCTTGTCATGCCTAGCGTGATCGGTGGTACCATAGCGACCATCATCATGAACATCATCTTTAGTGCAAGCGCCATCGGAGCCGGATACCTCGTCACAAAAGGAATCATCTTATTCACCGGCAACGCCCCCAACTTGCAAATCACATGGAACGCCCTCTCGACCGAAATTATCAAGGCGCTCACCATGCCTGACTTTGTCTTTGTCATCGTAAAGCCGCTCCTCTTCGGCATCATTATCACGATCAACGCCTGCTACCAGGCTTTGAACATCAAGCGAGACATCCGCCAAGTCCCCAAGGCAACATCCCGCTCGGTCATCACGTCCTTCCTCTATATTGTTTTTACCGACGCTTTGTTCTTGATGTACTTCGTTCAAGATTACATGCATAACCTTTCATCGATTATTTAAGATATGCTAGACGAAGCCCTCAGACTAGAAGATGTTTACCTCTCGACAAATGAACTTTCGGGAACCATGTTTTCGCTCCCGAGGGCTGTTAGCTATTTCGAGAACATAAAGGCTAGCGAAAGCAACAAGGACAACCAGCTCATCGCAGGGGCAAACCTCACGCTAAAACTCGGCGAGACGATTTGCATCGGCGGCCCTTCCGGCAAAGGCAAGAGCGCCATTCTCCGCATGATTGCAGGGCTTGCACGACCGCTCAAAGGGCACATCTATTACTTTGGCGAATACATCCCATCCGAAAGGCTTGATGCACTCGAAGTCGCAAAGCGCCAAGTGGGTTACGTGCTCCAGAACGCCGCACTGATATCAAACCTGAGAGTTGCAGACAACATCGCACTGCCGCTTCATTACCACAAGATGGGTACCGAAGACGAAATTACCAAAAAAGTCAACATGGCCATGGACTTGATGCGCGTCCGTAACGTGGCAAGCATGTTCCCACACGAACTCAGCGTGGGCATGCAAAAGCGTGTCGCCATCGCAAGGTCGTGGGCCATGGACCCGAAGCTTTTGCTCATGGACGAACCGACCGCAGGGCTTGACAACTACAACCGCAGAAACCTCTTGCCGTTGATTGACAACATGCGAACGATGTTCAAAACGTCCATCATCATCGTCACTCACGACCTCATGATTGCAAAAGAACTGGACTGCAACCTCGTATTCTTGCACCAGAAAAAGCTCACCGAGCCGCACTCTTTTGACTACTGGCTCCATTCGGATAGCGAAATTTCGAAGGACCAGTTCCGCGATCTTCAATCCGTTTCACCCAATACTTAATTACAGTTATGTTCCTTCCATTACCAGACGATTTTCATGCGCACTTGCGCCAAGGCGAACTCATGCCCGGTTACGTCCGCGATCTTGTAGCCCAGTTTGGCCGCGCCATCATCATGCCGAACACAGTTCCCGCGATGACTAGCGCAAAAGCAATCGCCGACTACAAAAAACAGATTCTCGAAGCCGCCGCTCCGGTGCGCCCGGACTTTGAACCGCTCATGACATTCAAGCTGAACCCGAACTACACGGAACAGGACTTGAAGGACATGATGGCCGTAGGCGTTGTCGCAGGCAAGTACTACCCCGCAGGCGTAACGACGAACAGCCAGGACGGCATCAGCGATTTCGAAGCGGTTTTCCCCGTTGTCGCCATGATGGAAAAGCTAGGCCTGGTACTTTGTGTACACGGCGAAGAACCCGGTGAATTCTGCCTGGACCGCGAACCCGCATTCATCAAGCGCGTCGAAACTCTCGCCGAAAAGTTTCCGAAGCTCCGCATCGTGTTCGAGCACTTGAGCAGCGCAAAATCCGTCGAAGCCGTGAAGCGCCTCCCCGCAAACGTCGCCGCCACATTCACGGTACACCACCTGATGATGACCCTCGACGATATCGTCGGCGATGCACTGCGCCCGCACCACTTCTGCAAGCCCTTGCCGAAGCGCCCCGAAGACCGCAAGGCCATCCGCGAAGCCGCCTTCAGCGGAAACCCGAAGTTCTTCCTTGGTACCGATTCCGCCCCGCACCAGCAGGGCAAAAAGGAATGCCCGTGTGGCGCCGCAGGCGTTTACAGCGCACCGGTCGCCATCCCGCTTTTGGTGCAGGAATTTGACCGCGCAGGAGCCCTCGACAAGCTCCCGAACTTCATCGCAGGATTCGGTGCAGACTTTTACCACCTCCCGCGCACAACAAAGCAAATCGAGGTGGTCAAGGAATCGTGGACCGTCCCAGCTGTCGTGAACGGCGTTGTACCGCTCGCTGCCGGACAGACGCTTGAATGGAAGCTGAAATAAAGGCTAAAACCGCATTTTCAACAAAATTCGCAAATTTCATACAAAAATTCGCCGTAAAAGGCGAATTTTTTTTGTACAAATAAAAAAAAATTACCTCTTCCGCTTTTTTTACTTATATTAAAAAGCGATCCAAGGATTATACCACTTTTCAATCGGAGGTTTTATAATGAATCTGGTAAAAACAATTGGTCGTATTCTTCCGGTAGCTCTCTCGCTCTCTGTCCTCGTCGCTTGCGGCGACAAGAAATCTGAAAAGCCCGCTCCGGTCAAGCAGCCGGAACCGGCCAAGGTCGAAGCCCCGGCACCGGAACCAGAACAGCCGGCACCGTTTGACTTCTCCAAGTTCGCAGCAATCAAGAACAATTCCCAGGTTTTCTTGACCACGAATGCCGAAGTCGAAGCATACCTCAACGACGCATTCGCCAAGGTTGAAAACGGCCAGGCCACCTCGATCGAATTCCCGAACGTGAGCAGCCTCTTCGAACTCGCTAGCGCAGAACTCAGCAGCGAAGGCCGCGCCGTCATCGCAACAGTCGGTTCCAAGTTCGCACAGACCAACATCGATGCCGCATCCCTCCTCGTGGAAGGCTACACCTGCGACCTCGGCTCTGTCGCTTACAACGACGAACTTTCTCAGCGCCGTGCTGAAACCGTCAAGGCTGAATTTTCCAAGTACATTCCGGCTTCCAAGATCACTGCCAAGTGGTATGGCAAGCGCATGTTCAAGAAGTTCAAGTACGGTTCCAGAGAAGAATACCGCCGCGTGAACGTCCGCATCCAGTAATTCTTCAAGACGAACAAACTTAAACGTTTGAATGGCCTCCGCAATCGCGGAGGCTTTTTCGTGTATTCAAGATGTTGATTCAAAATGCCGCTCGCAATATGCCGCGGAGCGCACGCTTGACAAATAGCACCGCAAAGACGATATTAAGGAAAATACACTAGGTAATTATGCAAAACAGAATTGACTACAAGAAATTAAACATCGAAGTCTACGAAGACACTGCGGAACGGTGCCGCACAAACGCACGATTGCGAGAATCTATTGAACGCTCTATACGCGAACAGAAATTCACCGGGGAGCGCGAAAACATCATTGTCAAAAACCGCAAGATTTTCACCGAACGCGCCAACATCATCGTCTCACAAAAGCGAACACTCGAAGCAGCCAAAGCTTACGCAAACACAAAAGTCGCAGTCCTCAATTTTGCATCCGCATCGCACCCAGGCGGCGGTGTCACAACAGGCGCAGGCGCCCAAGAAGAAAGCATCTGCAGATGTTCCACATTGCACCAATGCTTCCTGGCACCGAAAATGGAAAAGCAATTCTACGAACCGCATTGGCACCAGAAAAATGCGCTCCATGATGACGACTGCATTTACACACCTGGCGTAACGGTCATCAAGACCGACACATCCGCCCCCGAATTGCTAGACGAATCCGATTGGTACAACGTAGACGTTATCACCTGTGCTGCTCCAAACTTGCGCAATTTTGAGCGCCAAAAAGGATTGTTAGTTGATAAATACGGCTGCGGTTCTATCACCGACAAAGGTCTAAAGCAACTGCACATCAAGAGGCTCCGCCGCATTTTGGATATCGCCATCTCGAATAAAGTCGAAAGCATTATTCTCGGAGCATTCGGCTGCGGGGCATTCATGAACGATCCAAGAATCGTCGCAGACGCCACCGCCGAAGCCATCAAGGATTACCTGCACGCGTTCAAGAATATCGAATTCGCCGTATTCTGCCGACCCGGCTTTGAGCAGAACTACAAGGAGTTCAGTAAATTGCGAGAGATAGGGTTATAATATTGCAACCACGTTTGTTTCCGCTAATGTTCAAAGTCGCAACTTGTGACTTTGGACGGTTCGGTAAATTCATCAAAATGATTTCTTACAAACAAGGATATTTGTTTAGAAAGTTTGCCAGTCGCTTCTACGGAATCCTCAATATGCTTTTTTTCGATATAAAAGCATTTGTACCGAATGTCTAATGAGCGGATGAACGCCATCAAAAACGCTAAGTTCTTTCAAGATTCTCCCCCCACCAAAAAAGCGAGGAACTTCCTCGCCCGTAGATGGACCTGGGTCTTATCGTCGATTCAAAACACAATCTCAGGAGGATCAATCTCTTCTGGTGCACAAGCAGCTCCAGAACGGACACATACGAGATAAAAGCCCGCATAATCCAAGACGCGCTTGCGGTTATATTCAAAGTGGTCGCTCTGGGTTGATCTCTGCATAAACGACGCGTAATCTTCAATAGCCTGGTGAACCTTGTCGAATGTCGGGCGCAAAGCTTTACGCTTGCTTTCCACACGAGGAGTCGGCAACTGGCGAGCTAGATCCAAGGCGACAACCTGAACGGAGTCTAATTCACTCTGCATTGCATCGTATGCCTGACGAGCACTATCGCGAGAAGCAACAGACACCATCGGCTTTTCCGTGCGTTTTTCAGCTTCGCTCAAAGGTTCGATAGCGTTCCGCCAGTCTTCCTTTATGTAGTAGCAGAAGCCAATCACGAGATATGCTTCAGACACGAGGAATGATTCCGGAAAGTTGTTTATAATCCACTTTGCCACTTTCATAGCGTCATCCAGTTTGCGAGCCTTGAGAAAGCACCATGCAATACCGAGCATAGCCTCGTCGAACACCGGAGAATCCTTCTGCACCTGGACATACATCTGAGCAGCCGCAACGATGTCTGGCTTTTCTGCAGAGAAGAATAGGTGACCGAGCTTGACCTTGGCCGCGTCCTGAATATCGCGTTCGGAGTTGTTGGTAACAGGCTGTTCCGTAATAGCGCGGAAACAATTTTCGGCTTCGTCAAACTTGCTCATACGGTTGTAAGCGATACCCATGGTATAGCGAGCGTAGAAATAATTGGCGTTACCCGGAAGAATAGAGGCAAGCAGGTCAATGGATTCCTGATAGTAGCCCTGCTCGAACTTTATCTGGCCTGCAATGTAGTCAGCGTCAGCCTTCGCGTTGCTTTTGCCAAAATTTCGGGCAATGATTTGGTACTTGTCCAAAGCTTCAGTCCATTTACCATCCTTATAGTCGATATTCATCAACTGGAAGTGGAACTTGGCAAGTTGATCGCTCTGCGGATAACGTTTGATAGCGTCTTCATAGATGGACTTCGCAGCCTTGTGCATACGGAGGTTTTCAAAGGACTTTGCCATGTAGAAAGCAGCCTCGTCCGCCAAGCGGAATGATGGGTACTTGGTCTGGATTTTACCAAAAGCGTATGCGGCATCCAAGAACCGACGATTCAAATAGAGATTCATAGCTGCATAGTAGTCGTTTTCAGGCTCAATATTCAAGCGACGATAGCGTTCTTCGCCGATTTTCTCTTCACGGGTATCACCGAAGCGGGTCGTGAGTTTGGCGGCCCACACTAAACCGCGATTTTTCTTGGCCCAAAGGTCATCGTGAGACATTTCGAGGTCGAAAGCGAGATAACGGAAGATGCTCACATCTTTGACGTTCACCGTTGCACCGATGACCGGATTGCCTTCCTTAGTGAAACGGGCTCGAACACCGAGGTGAGGCGAAAGATAATAGGTCAGGGAAAAACTCATTTCGAGGTCGCAACCCTCGCCATCTTCGGTCTTGGAGTGGAATACATCGATGAGCGAAAATTCAGCCTTGAATTCGAGGAGACGGTTAAAACCGCGGTAGAAAAGCGAAAAGTTAAGGTTAGAAGGAATATTGTAAGCATCGGAACGGTCGCCTCCAATGTTCTGGAAAGCAACGCCAATGAGCAAGTCCCCGTACTTCGAAGAAGCAAGCGGGTTCCAGCTCAAGCCCACATCTGCACTGACCGTAAGCTGTTTGCCATCATCGAACTGATTGATGTACAAGAGAGAGAAATCGACACCGAGGGAGAGCAAATGGAAAAGCCTGTAAGCGTAACCGAACTGAGCGGCAATTTCGCCATGGGACAGTCCGCCTTCAACAAAAGCCGCGTTTTCGAAAAGGGAGAAACCCAAAGTGTGCCTGTAGTCGATTGGGTATGTCAAGCTGACGTATTCTTGGCTAGCTTCGCCACCAGTGGTGCTGAAGAATGCAGCGCTGAATTCAA
Organism: Fibrobacter sp. UWB2; assembly: GCF_002210425.1. NCBI lineage: Bacteria > Pseudomonadati > Fibrobacterota > Fibrobacteria > Fibrobacterales > Fibrobacteraceae > Fibrobacter > Fibrobacter sp. UWB2. Next base: position 276,547 of record NZ_MWQK01000005.1, read on the forward strand.
GTTGGTCGGTTTCAGAGATACCAGCGGGGTTCACGAACATCGAGGAGTTACCACCAAATTCGGCAAACCAGTCATTCTGCTGATAGGTATTCGGCGCGTAATTGGACTCAGCAAACAAAGAAGTGCTGGCTACAGCAAGTCCGATAGCGGACACCTTGATGAAACTAGTACGCAACGTCATTTTATCTACGCTTGAAAAACTCTTCAAAAAGCAGCTTCTTCAATATACTTCATTTTGAGAGGGATTTACAAGCGATGGGGCTTTTCCCACAAAAAAACTCAAAAATTTTTATATCAATACTCCTTTTATCCATAGATATACTTTCCCTACGCGACAATTAACGACGCATATTGCAAACATCAAACAACCCGCACAAGAGGCGGTTCAAAAGAAAGCGGAGCTTCGTGCGAAACAACGATGTCGACCGTTTCGGGGAGACCTTCGGTAATATGCGATGGTCCTGCAAAAAGTGAAGGCGTTCAAAATTATGCAAGCCATCGAAAAACAATGGATCGTCGTGATTGCCACGAATCGTGTGTATGCAAATATCATTTTTCTCAAGAGTAGCATGCACCTTGCCATAGGCGACATTCATCGAATTTGGACGACCGAAACCAGCGCCAAAATCACCGACAACCAGGATATCGGCACACGATATCCCACGATTTATCGTATTCCGGACAAGCGCAGATAATTCATCGTGAATATCCCCACAAATCCAAAGTTGTCGTTCACTACCCTTCAATTCCAAGTTCTTCCATAATTTTCTTGGTTATCTGCGAGACCATATACTTGCCCATATGGCTATGCCCTTCCCAAGAATCTAGACAAAGTTGTATCGTTCTTTTTAAATCACCATCGTCCTTAAAATGCAATGGCATACTCAACGGACTAGATGCGTGCTGCATAATTTCGGAGAGAGGAATGTTATCCACAAAATGGCCGACGGGTTCTCGCGGCGAACCATCAACGTTGACACGCTCCCTGAAAGCGTTCTTTGAAGACGCATCCTTGACGATAATAGACTTTTGGTTGAACGCTTTGGCGAGTTTCTGGACATTCTTGAAAAAATCCGGATTGCCGCACATATTGATAAAGACATAGCAATCATCGCCTATCGCAATGGTATAACGCAACTTGAGAGCGATAGCATAGAGCTTGCGGTCCCAATCACGTCGGTACATCAGCGGGACAAAGCCGACATTTTTGCATTCTTCGCAATCTGCATACGTACGAATTTTGCTATAGACACCATCGTTTATATTTTCAATACGGCCTGGGAATTTGCGAACCACCGCACATTCATATTGTTCGAAATAATTTGAGATTTTATCTACAACAGAATCATCAATAACGACAGGCACCTGTTTCTGCGGAGGTTCCTGAACGCAAATCAAATAATGCTTACGCTGATTCAAGTCGTTAACCAACAATTCCTTTTCATGACCTTTATCGTGCAAATCGTCAAGAATGCATTTTGCCAAAGCAAGAAGTTCTCTTGACGAAAGTCCGCTTATTTCAAATGTTGCAGAATGGCTATCGTATATTTCGCCTGATTCTCTGTTAAGCAAATGTCCCTTGAATATACTATCGTTGCTAAAATCGTTGTAATCCAAAAAGACATTATCTCGTTTCTTACCGAAAAGTCGAGCCCAGAAACAGCGATGAAAAATCTGCGTTCGACAAGACTTCAATAAACTCGATACCCCGTGCAATCCTGGCTTGGTCTGCAAATCAGCGGGGCAGACAATCACTCCGCCAAGGAATCCACGCTGTTGCATTCTGTCTTTTGGGTGAATGATTTCGTCAAATTCGTAGGCTTCAGCTGCGCCTATTGCCTTGATTTCTTTGACGACGAACTTTATCGGTCTTAAATCAATTTCTTGTTTGTATCTCATATTGCCTCCTTATTCGCTTTTAGGAATGTATGTAACCCGGTTGCGTTTTAGCTTTTTAATCCACTTGGCGTGTTCATCGTAGTTTGATTTTCCACAGAGCACCCAAAGCACGTCAATGGGGCGTTTGGTGTTGAATTTAGGCGGCGGGGCGCACCCATCGCTAAAGTAGATGAGCCCGTCATATTCGGGATGTGCGCAATAATAATCGGTGGCGGGCTGAAAACTTGTTCCACCGCGACCCATGATTTTTACGGACTTACGAGCCTTTTTTAACGGTTCGGGTTCGCCTTGAATTTTGGAATCAAACTGCAAAACATCTAGTTTTTCGACACCATATTTAAAGAGCCGATTAATCACCGAAAAGAAAAATTGCAAGTTCTTATCCGTAACGGATCCGCTCACGTCAACGGCAATGAGCAAGTTCGTTGAAAGTTCGTAACGGCTACCCATGGCGTCAAAGCCGAAACGCCGATTAGGGCGCATGCGAGTAAGGCGACGCTTGCTAGAAATCACCGACGTCTTGAACAGGCTCAGCATTTTGCGATAATCCATATCGACTTTCTTACTCGCCTTGATAACGCCTTGCAACTTTTTAGAAATTGAGCCCCAATTGTTGCTGGCTTCAGCAACTTCAATAAAGCCGTTTATGTCGCAGCAGGCCGATTCGTTTTCTTCCCAAAGCTCCGAAATTTGCGCATCTAGTTTTTCTTGCACATCCGCGTCGTTTTTTTTCTGATTGTCGCTATTCCCTTGCGTGGCACAAGAAGCGCCGCTGTTCGCGCACGTTTCTCCAAATTCGCTCGATTCGCAAGATTCACCTTCGCCCTGCGCTGCCTCGCTGACATCGTTCGGAATCCCGCGGCCATCCGATGGAGCAAAAGGCATAACTGTATCCTTGAGCAAACTGTAATACTCTTCAAAGCACAAAGCACTAGGTAAATTCATTTCTGCGCCGCTCATCTGTTTTTTGACAACTGGCGGAACTTCATAGACATCGTTGATTGTGACGTTGCTCGCCCGCGTAAGTATCGATTTCATTGCAAACGGAGGTTGTCGCTGATACGGGTGTTTGAGTAAAATGCGAAACATTTCGACTTTCAAAAATTCCGCCAGCACTATATCTGTAACGTTATCCAAAAGTTTCGGAGCAAATTCGATCGTTCTATTTCCGGTTCGCATCGCCACAACAAGCGAATCATTCTCGTAAAATTCATGGCTACAGTACACCGCAAATAAAAGTGGCTCTGTCAAGAACCACCGTTCACCAATTTTCTTTATTCTATCCAGTACAGTCATAGATTTAAATTACCTGTTCGGCGCATTTCTGCCTTAAATCGACTTGATAAATTCTGTAATTTTCTTATAAAGTTTTTGGCAATGCATAATGGCGAACGTCATCGTTGACGGGTACAGCGAAGACGAATACAAGTTTGCGAAATGTGCCTGCGCCTCGCGGAATTTTTCGACCGAAAGAAACTCAAAATAAGCGGCAAAATTCGTAGCCACCATTTCAGTATCTTTCTCGTCGTAGTTTTTCGTTTCGATAAAACGGAAGAGCGATTCGTTAACGGCAGCAAGTTCCGGCGTAGAACATTTTTTAAGTGCAGTCTTTTGCTTCGCGAAATCACCAAGCAAAATTTCTTTTGCGCTAGGTAAGCGTTTCTGGTTGATTGTCGCAAAGAACTTTGTTGCGGCAGGCATACCGATGATTCCCGCAATAATCGTTTTCAAAAGCGAAGAGACCTCGTTCGTCTGCAAAATCTTCGAGACACGTTCCCACCCACGACGGTCAGGAGATTTTTCAAGTCCTTGATCTTCGCGAGTAAACGCAGCACCATCGAGCATTTCTGGATTTTCAGAAATGAAATCAATCACGCGGCTGTCCAAGCCCGCCTTCGATGCCCACAACAGCCATTCTTGCGCAGTGGGCCTAAATTCGTAAATGTTAAAACGGCTCACAAGTGCCGGATCCAAATCCGTCAACTGGTATTCTTCGCCATCATTCACCGCGCTAATCACACGCGAGCCCTCAGGCAATTTGCGCCCCGCAAGCGTGCGGGTCAGCGTCAAGTCCATGATGGTCTGCAACACTTCCGGGCGAGCGCGATTCAGCTCATCCAAAAACAACACCACCGGCTTGCCATCCGTCGGGAACCAATACGGCGGCATAAACAAAGTCTTACCCGTTGCCTCGTCAAGTCGCGGGAGGCCAATCAAATCGCCCGGATCACTCATCTGCCCCAAGAACAGAATCACCACGCGCTCGCCACGCGATGTAAAGAACTTCTCCAGGATTTGCGACTTGCCAATTCCGTGCTTGCCCGTGAGCATTATATTTTGCGATGCGGGAGTTGCCTCCAGCAAGCTTTCCAATTCTCGTACATTTATACGTACAGACATACAAACCTCTACAGTTTTAAAATTCCCTTTGTCATTGAGATATCCACCGGAAACGGAAGCGTTTCAAGCAGGCTTTCAACGCTTTTAATCACCTCGGGTATTGCAGGAATTCTTTTGGTAAAATTTTTATCGTTCAGCGAAATTTCAACCATTCGCTTTTCGCCCAATTCAATCTGGAGCAAAAAAAATTTACCCCTATCCGCCAAATTCCATTCGTAACCCAATTGTGACATCATCTGCGCAACGCACGTTTTCAGGCTTAATCTTGATATTTCCTTAAGCTTTGCTTTCTTCTCAAATTCAACTTTTTCGTTTTCAAGTGCCGCAAGATGCGCAGGGAAATTATCGATAAATTCCTTTATATTCGTCATGGTCTGCGACAAGTCGCAAGTATCAACCCGATGAGAAAAGGAGTCGATTCCATCGGTTTTAAAATGCACATAATACAACGAATCCGCCGAAACGAATTCAATAGACGAATTTGCCGCACTCAGCTCAGCAACGACCCTGATGCCACATATTTTATCGCCCTGCTGGAACATATCCCGCTGGAGCGCATCACCTTGACTTTTGCCCGACCTCACTACATTGCACTTGCATCCTGGATAGCAACTTTTCATCACATTGTACGCACAAAGGACCTCCCCTTCGGAAGGGGCGCACCCACGCTCTCCAGGAACAAGAAGCCCGCAAACCAGCTTTTCCCAATACTTGCGGGCAACCGGTTCAAAGCATTCCTTTTTAAAAATCCTACTAATCATATCATTACCCACGCATAATATAGAACCCGCATACGTCAAATATCGACGCATAGGAAACAAAATTATGCACATATATCAATATATGCATAATTATTATCGTAAAACAAGGGGATTTTGTAAAAGGATTGTACTATTTTTTTTCTACAACCCTAATTTTTCATTAAACCGGTTAAACGGCTTACGCGTAAATTGAGCGCAAATACTCCCCGTATTCCTTGAGGCGAGTTTGCAGCGAGGCCGGCTTTATGACGCGGGCGGCAGTCGAGAATGACACGACCCAGTTCACCAAAAGCTGGTTCACATCAGCTTTCATTTTCACTAGGATTTTGCCATTTTTGGCTAGTCTCATATGCATCGTTCGGTTGAACTTGTTTTCCATAAGATAAAGGCTAGCGTTCATTTCAAATTCAATTTCAACATCCTCAGGATGGGGTTCCTGCTCGCTCATGAACGCAGCCCCCGACGAGACCTGTCGACGCAACTTTTCCAGAACTTTCGGATTTTCCACAAACGTTTCCTTGGAGAGTTGCACCTTGACCATTCGCCGGAATTTGAGCGTATAGGTGGCGTCCTTGACTTTTTCAGATTCGCAGCCCACGTAAATTTCGTTCTGATAAACGATAATCATCAAGGGAATGCGGGTCGACTTCTTGTAAGCGGAGGCTGTCCTGTAAAACACGTCAATTTTACGGTGGTCGTGAATCGCCTGGAGAATCGTCCGCATTTTTTCGCTAGCATCTTCTTCGAAGTCCGGCGGAGTCCCCATGAAAATGATTTTCGAGTTCAGCTCCTCGCCGAGATGGCGGAGCGATTTCTGTTCGCGGCCCGGCAAGCTTTTTTCGATGCGCTCCAGAAGTTGCGAAATAATTTCACTCGTGGCAGGGTAAATATTCGCGATGCGTTTGAGGAACACGAAATGGAGCATCGTGTTTTCAAAATTCGGGAACAGGAGCCTTTCGGCATTGCGAAGTGCAGAGGTGTAATACGACGTACGGCCAACAGTATCAACTGCGATGTAGCGGCCACCATCCATCTCCGAAAGGAAGCGCATATCGCGTTGCACATTGCGGCGTTCACTCTCAGGAATTTCGAACGAAGTCATCAAATCGCTGATGGTAAATTTCTTTTCTGGATTAGAAATCACTTTCGCAAAAAGTTGCACAGTTCTTTCGCCGCGAGTCATGTCCGCCATAAAAACTCCTGAAGATGTTCTATTTAAAAATATAATCAAATACGACAAATGCGGACGCATACAAAAAGACCGCAGCGGCGAGGCTACGGTCTGAAATTTTTATGGGTCCTATCGCATCCTTACGGACGCTCCAGGATGACAGCGGGTTTTACTTCACCACGATGTTCACGAGCTTGCCCGGAACCACGATGGACTTCACAACGGTCTTGCCTGCCATAAACTCTTTCATACGTTCGTTGTCAAGTGCGAGTTTTTCGAGGGCGGCCTTGTCCAAGTCCTTGGCGACAGATGCCTTGGCGCGGACCTTGCCGTTCACTTGGAACACGACTTCCACGGTGTTTTCCACAGCCTTGGAGTGGTCGGCTTCCGGCCAGGCGACGTTCGTGAGCGAGCCTTCGTGACCGAGTATGCTCCACATTTCTTCGGCGATATGCGGGGCAAACGGGTGCAAGAGCTTGACGAACGTTTCGCACGGTTCGCGGTAGCGCTTGTCCATCTTCATCATTTCGTTGTTGAAGATCATCAGCTGGCTAATCGCGGTGTTGAAGCTCATGTTTTCAATGTCGTTCGTGACCTTGATAACGCTCTGGTGCATCACCTTTTCGATAGCTTCCGGAGCGGCTTCGTCAACGAAGACCGGGGCTTCATCGCTGTCGCCGACAACAGAACGCCAGGCGCGGCCGAGGAAGCGGTTCATGCCTTCGATGCCCTTGGTCTGCCACGGCTTCACGGCGTCGAGCGGGCCCATGAACATTTCATACAAGCGAAGGCTATCTGCACCGTAATCGCGGACAACGTCATCCGGGTTCACGACGTTCTTGAGGGACTTACTCATCTTAGCCACAATCTGCTTGAGTTCGATGTCCGTACCCTTCTTGAAGTACTTGCCGTTCTTTTCTTCGACTTCGTCAGTCGGGACCTTGGAACCAGCGGCATCTTCGTATGCAAAGGCAAGAATCATGCCCTGGTTGAAGAGCTTCTGGAACGGTTCGTCGGTAGAGACGAGGCCGAGATCGAACAAAACCTTGTGCCAGAAACGGCTGTAGAGCAAGTGAAGCACGGCGTGTTCGGCACCACCCACATAGAGGTCAACCGGCATCCAGTACTTTTCAAGTTCCTTTGCCACAAATGCGTCACCGTTGCAAGCGTCGATGTAGCGGAGGTAATACCAGCACGAACCGGCCCACTGCGGCATGGTGTTCGTTTCACGAATACCCTTGCGGCCGTTCTTATCGACGACCTGGAGCCATTCGGTGGCGTTCGCGAGCGGAGACTGACCGCCGTCACCCGGCTTGTAATCCTTGAGTTCCGGCAAAAGAACCGGAAGTTCGGAATCGTCGACGGTAGAGATTTCGCCATCTTCCCAGTGGATAATCGGGAACGGTTCACCCCAGTAGCGCTGACGGCTGAAGAGCCAGTCGCGAAGTTTGTAGTTCACCGTGGCCTTACCGATCTTGTTGGCTTCGAGCCATTCGATGACCTTGGCGATACCCTGCTTCTTGTTGAGACCGTTCAGGCAGAGCGTTGCATTTTCGCTGTTGATGTAGGTGCCGTCGGCAGCCCAACAGGCTTCACCCTTGAGCACGAGCGGTTTTACATCTTCGGGGCAGCTTGCATCCGGTTCCATGATGCAGATCACCGGGAGGTTGAACTTCTTTGCAAAGTCAAAGTCGCGAGTATCGTGAGCCGGCACAGCCATGATAGCGCCAGTGCCATAGCCCGTCAAAACGTAGTCAGCAACCCACACCGGAATCTTCGTGCCGGTGAGCGGGTTTACGGCGTAAGAACCAGTGAACACACCAGTCTTTTCCTTGGCGAGTTCCGTACGGTCTAGATCGCTCTTGAGAGCGGCGGCATGCACGTATTCTTCCACGGCGGCCTTCTGTTCGGCAGTCGTGAGTTCCGGCACCATAGCGTGTTCCGGAGCAACGACCATGTAGGTTGCACCGAACAGCGTATCGCAACGGGTCGTGTAAACGCGGAGCTTCTTTTCGGTCGGCTTGCCTTCAGCATCGGCAATAGCAAAATCAACTTCGGCACCGTAGCTCTTGCCGATCCAGTTCTTCTGCATGTCTTTGACGCCCTGTGGCCAGTCGAGCTTGTCGAGGCCCTTCAGCAGGCGGTCGCCATACAGCGGAATGCGCATGAGCCACTGCTTCAGGTTACGGCGTTCCACTTCCTTGGTGCCGCACTTTTCGTGAGAACCGTCGTTCAAAACTTCTTCGTTAGCGCAGACAATCTTGCAGTGCTTGCACCACCACACCTGAGCATCGGCGTAATAAGCGAGGCGTTTGCCGTCGCGGTACTTGCGAACTTCGTCCTTACCCTTGGCTTCTACATCGGCCGGGATCGGGAGTTCTTCAATCGGGCGGCCCTTCTGCTGGTCTTCATCGAACCAGGTGCCATAAAGGCGCTTGAAAATCCACTGCGTCCACTTGTAATACTTCGGGTCGGTGGTGTTGACTTCCTTGTTCCAGTCGTAAGAGAGGCCGAGGCGCTTGATCTGACGGCGGAAATTGTCGCAGTTCTTCTTGGTCGTGATGGCCGGGTGCGTACCGGTCTGGATGGCGTACTGTTCAGCGGGGAGGCCGAAAGCGTCCCACCCCATCGGGTGGAGCACATTGAAACCGCGGCTGCGCTTGTAGCGGCAAATGATATCCGTTGCAGTGTAACCTTCCGGGTGGCCCACATGGAGACCAGCACCACTCGGGTACGGGAACATATCCAAGCAGTAATACTTCGGCTTGGACTTGTCTTCGCCAGTCTTAAACGTCTGATGTTCTTCCCAGTAGGCTTGCCACTTGGTTTCGATTTCTTGCGGATTATACTTTGCCATTATTTATTCCTCTAACGCCGCGACGGAACCGCCACGACCTCATTAAATTTTCGAGGCAAAATTTAGAAAATTATCTAGAAGGATTCACATTCTTCCCAGTCGTTCTGCTCATTGAACCTGTAGCATTTCGTGCCATCAGACATTTCCACAGAACAAGTATCGCCGACAACGGTATCCTCTTTTTGGCAATTAGCGATTATTTGAGCCTTATCCGTGAGCGAAAGTGAAGCTTCTCTCCAAGCACCATTCCCAACATACGTGTAAGAATACTGGGAGCATCCTACACCTACAAAACATTCTTCCTTAGTGCACACATCACCAACAGCAACACCCGTCGTATCACAGGTTATTCTCCGGTCTCTTAAAATCCACAGCCCTTTTTCGCACCTATAATACTTTGTTTGTCCAACATAATGGAATCTAGGATTATTCGCCCCCACCCAAGCAGAATCTACCTTGCCTTCTTCTTCGGCAGAGCACGTCAACTCAGACAAACTATGGTATTCCTCATATCCAATTTGCACCCACTGATTGTTAGTGCACTTGTAATATAAGTTGCCTGGCCAGTGCGTATTAAAAAAGGCATAAAGTTCCTTGCGGCCTTCATTTTCGGCATTGCATTTTACTTCTTGCCATCCATTTTCTGCATAGGTATAAAGAGAAATTTCAGCATGGTCCAAAATCGAAAACGTTTCTTCGATTTTAGGGCCATAGGCTTCGAGCAAACAAAAATACTCCGTCTTCACGCCGTCAAACGCAGCAATACTAACAGCATCATGTTGTTCTCTACATTTTTCATTCAACTTTTCCAACGACGGGCGTTCAATTTCTTGAACTGAACTACTCGAAGCCACATTGCTAGAAGACTCAGGGCTTGAAACAGCCTCGCTGCTAGAAGATACTGGACCTGAGCCTGTTTCACTACTAGAAGCCACGCTACTCGAAGATTCTACAGCCGACGATCCAGCCGCCACGGGCATCGGATTACTCCCAGCATCGTCGCTGCATGCCGCGAACGGCAAAACCGAAATAGACGCTAGCATTGCTAGCACTGAAGCATAATTCCTATTGAACATAAGACCTCCCAATTACTTCTTTTCAAATCGGTTCCAAAGGTATTCTTCCAAAACAATCTCGCCAGAAACACACTGGTAGGTTTTTCCTGGTTCAAGGTAGTCAAAAAAGTTGCGTTTCATCCCCTCTGTTTTCGCACAGCACCATGTATCATCCCCACAAGGCTTACTGCCGAAATAAGCATCATCTTCCCACAAGTCTTCATCCGTTTCTTTTGTCCAAGAACCATCTTCGCGATACCGATAGCGATTGGTCGAGTAACAGTAATCATAGACGTTTGAGTCAAAATAGTCTAACGTTTTACCATAACCGCAATATTCAAGCAACCCATTTGCACGGTCGCCGACCTTAGCCTCTTTAGGCAAATCCAGAACATCGTATTCCTCATCCGTCAAGCCTTTTTTTCGAGGATCCGTGTATTGACGCGGTACAAGTTTTATGGGGTTCCATTTGCCATCAACACAATAATAGTATTCACCCTCAAATTCTTTAAAATGTAGCTCATAAGGCAAATCATTATAAATCCGGCATATTCCCAATTTAGGGTCAATATTAAACTGCACCCATTGACCGCCCTCAAATAGATAGTATTGCTTTTCGCCTTGAGATTCAAACGAGCAAGTGTCTCCTTCAACGTTTTTTCCCGTTCGGCAATTATAATAAGCCTCATTTACAGACTGCCATAAAAAACCTTCATCATGTAATTCTTCACTCAAATCAGTATACACCACATGCTCGCATTGAAAAAAATCCGTATATCCATTTGAATATGTGATTTTTCCAGTACTCCATTCATTTTCAGCATTGCATTCTTTGGCAGGAGCCTTTAAGCATTTGCTTTCATTCCACGTTCCGGTTCCCACATATTCATAACATCTTCCACCACGTCCGCCAGCACCCCAATAACCGCCTTGCGCAGAATGAACATTACAAAGACTCCCCACAGACACGCCTGCAGAATCGCAAGCGACAGACGGCTCCGCCTCATACCAATGCCCATTTTTGCACTTATAATAATCAATCTTAAAACCATATTTAGCATTGCCGCCCCATATCGAATCAACCGCCCCCTCATTGTGTGCATCACACGTTGAAAGTCGCGCCAATTCCACAATTTTTGAAGCGCTCGAAATTTCAGAACTACTCGAAGTCACATCACTAGAAGATACAGGGTTTGAAACAACTTCGCTACTTGAAGATTCAGCCGCCGAAGATTCAGCCGCCACGGGCATCGGGTTATTCACCACATCGTCGCTGCACGCCGTAAAAGACAAAAACGAAAAAGATGCCAGCATCGCTAGCACAGAAACATGATTCCTTCCGAACATAAAAACAACTCCCATTATGTTCCAAAATTTATCAGTAAAATACAAACTCACAATTTAAAAAAACATTTTTACAAAAATTTGTAAGAAAAAAAGAAGCCCAGGCTTTAGCCCAGGCTCATTTGCAAGTCTAGAGAAACTTTACGGGGCATTTTCACCCGAATCAACATTGGTTACTCTATTCCAAGTACCGCTTACACATTTAAAAAGAATGACCACATTGCCCGTTTCATTTCCTAAAGTCATCTTTTCTAGCGAACCTTCATTTTCAGCGGAACACTCTTTGGGCACAACCAAACGATTTCTGTCCATAATACCGCCAGGCACATCACTCAAAGTACCCAAAGTACTCCAAATGCCACCTCCTTCATAAGTGTAGAAATACTCAGTAGATCCTAATCCAGCCATCCATTCCGTCTTGGAGCAAACCGCTCCCGGCGTAAGTCCGGTCGTATCACACGCGAGCCACTTATCTCCATGAATCCACGAGCCCTTTTCGCAACGATAATACTCCTCGGTACCCACAAAACGGAATCTAGGATTACCGTCATTCCCCGTCCATAAGGAATCAACCTCACCTTCGTTTTCATCATTGCATACTCTGTCAATCGGAGATTTAACAGACGACGAAGATTCCGGAGTCGCAGACGATGATTCAGGTATCAAAGACTTGATACTGCTCGACGAACTAAGCGGCAAAGGCTCTGAACTGCTGGACGATTCCAACAGCAAAATTTCCGAGCTGCTCGAAACCACATCGCTAGAAGACTCCTGAGCCGACGACTCCACAGCGCCCGATTCCGACGAAGACGATTCCGCAATTAACTGAAAAGGACCGCTTACGATATCGTCATTGCACGCCGTGAACGGCAACAACGAGAAAGACGCCAGCATAGCCAGCACAGAAACACGATTCCTTTTGAACATAAAAAGGGCCACTCCTTTTTAAATACTACTTGATAAAATAGCACATTAAGCGTCATTTTATTTAAAATTTTATCAAAAATATATGATAAACAAGAGAACGGCTCTAGGTGGAATAGAGACTTTTCATCCCGATTTGACGCTGAGCCCTTTAAATAGCGTGATTCCGGTCTTCTGTAAACATTTTTTTCTTTTTATTTCAGCCGTATTAAAATATTTTTAACTCGTTGAACCTCCACGTTTTGTTATAATTTCGCCATGCTTTTAAGAAAATCTTGCTTACTCGCGTCCATGGTTTTAGCACTTACCACAAGTGCATTCGCTCAAAGTTCCGATGATGACGAATGGGTTTCTGTCGATTCCCCGAGGCCAGCATCCAGTAGCGATTCCAACACCTCTTACGATGGATCGAACGACAGCGAATTTGCAAATGACGAAGATTACGCAAGCGCTTACGCCAGATACAAGACGCAGACGACATCGCGTTCCGAAATTAGCAAGCAGCGCAGTGAAGGGTTCTCGCAGTCCGTGTTCCTTGGAGCACACTTGCAAGGTGGTTTCAACACTTTCCTTGGTTCACACTCCGATGGCTGGGGGGCAGGTTGGAACGTCGGTGGCGGCCTTATCATCAAGATTTCGATGTTCACCAAGAACTTTAGCTTGGTACCGGAACTCACGTTCAACTACCGCCAGTACAATTACGAAAAAGAAATGAATGATCTTTACACGAACAAGGCAAAGATCAACATTATGTTATTTGAGCTTCCGATCATGTTCCGCTACACGTTCGAACAATACGATTTCTTTGCGGCTGCAGGTTTGCACCTCGGTCTCAAGCTGATGGGTAGCGCAGAATACGGATCCGAACCGAAAGCAGGCGTCATCGCCGACAGCGACAACGGCCTGAAATCCACGACCGAAATTGCAACCACGAATATGGAAGTGGGCTTCGCTATTGAAGGCGGTTACATGCTCACGCGTAATATCCACGTGAACCTTCGCATTGTCCAGAGCATTACGAACCTCTTGAACCAGGGCTTGACCGTCAAGCAGCCGTTTGACAAGGCAACGCTCCTCACGTTCTACACGAACGCCGGTATTTCGTTCCTGTTCTAATTGATTAGTTATTAATCAGTAGTCAATAGTTATTAATTGCAAAAAGGAAGCGCCAAACGCTTCCTTTTGTTTTTGCACATCAATTTCGCTGAGTTGAAAGACGAGAGTCCGCACTCTCGTCATGTTGAGCCCGTAGGGCGAAACATCCAGTGAAGTATCACGACTGACGAGATGTGCCGCCGAATGGCGAGACGTGCATCGTCTGCTCAGGATGACGAAACGCGTGGCCTACCTTCTGCGGATTCTCGGGATTTCCTTTTGGATGAGGAGTTTCTCGATCGGAGCAAATTCTTCGTGCGGCCTGATGGCTTCCTTGTAGAGCACATCGGCAAGCGTCGGGTTGTGCGCCAGGAACGCAATCAAAATCGCGTTGCGCAAGAAGAATTCATCCATTGCAGCGACTTCGTACTTCTCGTAGAAATTCGCGACATATTCCGCAGCAAGCCTGTAATCCTTGGCACGGGCCGCTTCCATAATGTTGAACTCATCCACGAACGATTCCGGAAGCACGTTTGCATTCACGAGCTTGCGAACCTTCACATAGACCTTGTTCGTGTCACGAGCTTCCATCGGGATACCACGCATCCATTCCACATATTCTTCGCGGAACTTTTTCCAATCCGGAGAAGTTTCATCCACCTTGAATTTTGGACGCACGAGGCTATCCACCGCCGTCGCTGAATCAACAGAATTTTCCGATACTGCCGCGGAATCCGAGCCCTTTTCAGAATCATCCGCATTGGAATCAAGCATTGTCGAAATACCTTCGAAAACTTTCTTGCGTTTTTTCACTTCTTTGATATAAGCGAGCAAAGCGCGTTCGCGGTACTTGTCCGTACCCGCCTTGAGCATGGACTGCACCTTTATCGGGCGGCGCAATGCATAATCTGCCGAGTCCAAATATTCCGGCCAGCAAATTTCGCAGCTGTCAAACACCTGCACAATGCGCGCATTCGAATGCACGAAGCGAGCCTCTTCCGCCTTGTTGTCGACAATCGGGATAAACGTGCTATTCGGTTCCACACCATCCAAGAGCGATGTAATCATCTTCGACGTAAAGAGGAAATTCTGTTCGCCAAAGAAATCCGGTTCGCGGTGGATGCGCTTGAATTCCTTCACAAGCGTCGGATCCGTGCTGAAGCGACCAATAGCACGCTGCATCACCGGCTCGTCACTGGCGACAATGATAATGTCCGGCTCCTCAGGAGCCTTGTACAAACTCACGTACGGGAACGCCACATCGAGCGCCTTCAAGATGTTGAGGAACAGCAAATCATTGAATTCATAAGTCTGGATCCACTGCACCCAAAGTCCGCCCGGCTTCATGTAGCGGCGCATCTTCGTATAAAATTCATGGCTGAACAAGCTCGCGACACCGCTCACCCACGGGTTAGAGGGCACGCTAATCATCAAGTCGTACTTGCGGCGGTTCGTAAGGAAGAACGTCTGCGCATCGTCAATGAAAATATGGATGCGCGGGTCATCGTAACCGCGAGCGTTCCACGGATAAAATCCGCGAGCGAGGTTCATCATTTCTTCTTCGATTTCCACGCAGTCAAAATCGCGCACTAGCGGATCCGAGAGCAAGTAATGCGCACCCATGCCACTGCCAAACCCGACCATCGCCGCATCGTAAGGCTTGTCCTTCATCGCCATCGGCATAAATGCAGTCGCCGCCTGCGTAAGCTCATCGCCTTCAATCGGGCGCTCACGATTCTTGCTCATGCTCGCATCGGCCTTGCCGTTCGTCTTTACGTAATAATGCACATCGGATTCGTGGAAGCTAATCGTCGCCGTCTTACCGTCACGCACCACAATCTTTTCGTCCGGATGCAAATTCTTGTAAGCGCGGAAGGCGCCTGACGTAATCATGTGCGGATCGAAATTCACAAAGAACGAAGGCAAAATCATCACCGCCGTCATCACGTAAAAAAGTACGCTATAGCGGAACTTTTTGCGATAAATGACGAGCAAGATAAAGCCAATCATAAAGTCAAGCACGGCAGCGAGCACAAGCGAACCCTTGAGCTGCATCAGCGGCAACAGCAAAAGTCCACCGCCTGCCGAACCGAGAATCGATCCTACCGTATTCCAGCCGTAAACCTTGCCAATCGGGGCTTCACTCTTGAACGCACGCGTGAGAATCAACGTAATGAGCGGGAGCGTCATGCCAGCAAAGAAGCTCGTCGGCACCATCCACAAAATCGAAAGTGCGTACTTGAAAATGCTCCAGCAAACGTAACCGTCATTTGTCGTATTGAAAATCTGGTTCGCGACATTCATGCCTTCCCAGAACGGCTTGTAAAAATACAGAGTGCAAAGCGCAAAGAATCCCATGAAAATCTGCGCAAGCGAAAGCACCACAAGCGAGTCCTTTTTCAAAAGCTTTCCGCTCACGGCACTGCCAATTGCAAGCCCTAAAATGAACGCCGAAAGCATTTGGTCAAAGCTGTGGCTCGAAGAACCCATCAACAGCGAGAGCAAACGGATCCAGACGATTTCATAGACAAACGAAGTAAGTCCCGTAATTCCAGCAATCCAGAACCACATGTTCTTCGGCGGCATCGCAAGCTTGTGTTCCGCCACATAATCTTCGTTAAGCGGTTCCTCTCCCCCTTCTTCTTCAAGTTCTTCCTCGTACGTCGAAGGCGTCGTATAGCCGATAAAGCAGAACACCGCCGCCAATAAGAAGTTAATCGAAGCCGCGACGCAAAGCGTGATGTGGTTTCCGAGTTCCGGAATCAAGATATAGCTTGTGAACAAAATACCAATGGCACTACCGAGGCTGTTCGTAAAGTAAAGCATCGGGAGCGAGACTTCGGCACCGCTCTTGCGCATGAGACCTGCCGCGATGAACGGGAACGTCATGCCCACCGCAATCGCAATCGGGAGCGTTGAGCCCGTCGCCAAAACGACCTTCAGAATTTCCGCGCCGCGCGAACTCAACCCCGCCACAAAATTTGAATCGTAAAAATAATCCGTAATCCAGATGTACATCGGGTGGTAAATCAGCCCGCCAATGCCAATCGCAAGCTCCACCGCCGCATACCCGAGTAGCGGCCTCTTCACGCGCTCCACAAGCTTGCCCGCAACAAAACTGCCGATCGCAAGCCCGCCCATGTAAATGCAGAGCGTGAGCACCTGACCATAGCTCGAATGTCCGAGGAAAAGTTTAAGGTACCTGGCCCACGACCCCTCATAAATGAGACCCGCAAAACCAGAAAGAGCAAAAAGCGCGTAAATAACGATATTCATGAGTGCAAATCTATACTAATTAAGTAGTTATAAATCACCCGCAACGCTTTTTCATTGTAACTTTTTAAAGACTTTTCTTTTAGATAAAAAGCACCCGCAGCCGTCATTGAAATCATTTAACCGATTAATCTACATACCGTTTCAATAGGAATATGTAATTTAGGGTATTATGGGTTCATGGCTCGTGACAGCAATCCGAGCATTTTCTATTTTTATGCATAAAAACAAATATACGCATAAATTCGAATTTTAAACACGGAAATCAAAATGACTCTTCGCGAAGCGTTTGAATCAAAGATGATGCTGCTCGATGGCGGCATGGGCTCTGTTATCCAGACTTACGGGATCAAGGGCGCCAACAACGATATGCTCTCCATCGAAAAGCCCGAGATAATTCTCGACATCCAGCGTCGTTACGTGGATGCAGGCGTGGATTGCCTCACCACGAACACGTTCTCGAGCCAGCGCGTGAGCCAACACGAATACCACCAGGAACATCGCATCGCCGAGATGAACCGCGCTTCCGTGAAAATCGCAAAGCAGGCCGCCGAAGAAGGCTTCAAGAAGTATGGCCGCAAAGTCTATATTCTGGGCGACGTCGGCCCGACAAGCAAGATGCTTTCCATGAGCGAAGACGTGAACGACCCGGCAAGCCGCGCCATCACTTTTGACGAACTCGAAGATGCGTACTTGGAACAAATTTCCGTGCTCATGGAAGAAGGCGTTGACGCCATCCTCATTGAAACGATTTTCGATACGCTGAATGCGAAAGCGGCCCTCAGCGCTTACAGCAAGGCAAACGATGCACGCATTGAAGCCGCCAAGGCTGCAGGCACTCCCGAAGCAGAAATTAAGCCGATTGAAGTTATGCTCTCGATGACCGTGAGCGACGCCTCCGGCCGTACGCTTTCGGGCCAAACGGTCGAAGCATTTGCCGTGAGCGTGATGCACATGCACCCGCTTTCCATTGGCTTAAACTGCGGTCTCGGTGCAGACGGCATGGTGCCGTACCTCCGCCGCATGGGCGCTATCGCTCCGTGCTACCTCAGCTGCCACCCGAACGCAGGTCTTCCGAACCAGTTCGGCGGTTATGACGATACGCCCGAAGACATGGTGCGCCTGATGCGCGTTTATCTGGACGACAAGCTCGTGAACATGATTGGCGGTTGCTGCGGTACGACTCCGGAACACATCGCCGCGATGCGCCAGATGCTTGATGCGCTCCCGGCCGACTACAAGCGCCGTGAACCCGCTCCAAAGTACGTTACCAGCCCGCGCCTCCGCCTTGCGGGGCTCGAACCGTTGTTCAGAGAACAGGTTCGTCCGAGCAACGGCGCCGACAGCTGCAACGCCGATGATTTCGTGAAGGTCGGCGAACGTTGCAACGTCGCGGGCTCCAAGAAGTTCCTGCGTCTCATCAACGAGAAGAATTACGAAGAAGCGCTCGACATTGCCCGTAAGCAAGTCGATGACGGCGCCGACGTCATTGACGTCAACATGGACGACGGCCTCCTCGATGCCACCGCCGAAATGCGCACTTTCTTGAACTTGATTGCATCTGACCCTGCCGTGAGCCGCGTGCCGATCATGGTCGACAGTTCCCGCTTTGAAGTTATCGAAGAAGGCCTCAAGTGCATCCAGGGCAAGAGCATCGTGAACTCGATTTCCCTCAAGATGGGCGAAAAGGCGTTTATCGAACACGCACTCACCGTGAAGCGCCTCGGTGCCGCTGTGATCGTGATGCTCTTCGACGAAGAAGGCCAGGCCACGAACTACGAGCGCCGCGTACAAATTGCATCCCGTGCTTACGATATCATGGTGAAGCAACTGCACTTCGACCCGTCCGATATCATTTACGACCCGAACGTTTTGACGGTCGCTACCGGCATGGCAGAACACAACGCCTACGCCATTGACTTTATCCGCGCTGTCCGCTGGATTATGGACAACCTCCCCGGCGTCCGCATCTCGGGCGGTCTTTCGAACCTCTCGTTCGCATTCCGCGGCAACAACTACTTGCGCGAAGCAATGCACACCACGTTCTTGCATTACGCCATCCCGAACGGCATGGGCATGGCGATTATGAACCCGAGCGCCATTATCAAATACAAGACGATTCCGCTTGAACTCCGCATGGCGATTACCGAAGTCATCTTCAACACGGAACCGGAAGCAAGCGAAGAACTCATCGAAATTGCAAGCCGCATGACGGCCGCCCAAGCCAAGGCAAAGGAAACTGGCGCCAAGTACGACCCGAAAGCAATCTTTGCCGTAAGCACAGGTGCAAGCAGCTCTTCTGACGAAGGCAACGCGTCCGCTGACGCCAAGCCCACCACGCCCGAAGAACGCTTGCAAGAAGCACTCCTCAAGGGAACATCCACAACGCTCCAGCCCGATTTGATGGAACTCATCAACCGTGGCGATAGCCCGGTCGGCATCATTTCAGGTCCGCTGATGGACGGCATGAACGAAGTCGGCCGTCGTTTCGGTGAAGGCAAGATGTTCCTCCCGCAAGTCGTGAAGACCGCACGTACGATGAAAAAAGCTGTGGAAATTTTGCAGCCTTACATCGAAGCAGGCAAAGATGCAAACGCATCGAGCCGCGGTAAAATCGTCATCGCCACCGTCAAGGGCGACGTGCACGATATCGGCAAGAACATCGTTTCTGTGATTATGGCTTGTAACGGCTATGACATGGTAGACCTCGGCGTGATGGTTCCCGAAGATGTCATCGTCAAGGCTGCGATTGAGAACAAAGCGGATATCTTGAGCCTTTCCGGTCTCATTACGCCGTCTCTTGAAGAAATGTGTACGGTCGCAAAGGCTATGCAAGCCGCCGGTCAGCGCATCCCGATCATCGTCGGTGGTGCCACCACCTCGCCCACGCATACTGCCGTGAAAATCGCTCCGTGCTATGACGGTCCTGTTTTCCACGTGCGCGACGCCGCCAGCAATCCGGGCCTCGCCCAGAAATTGCTCGACCCCGCCACTCGCGAACAGACAATTCAAGAAAACCGCGAAGAGCAGCAGCGCATCCGCGACAAGCAAAACGGCATCAAAACGGAAGCAGCAAACGCCATGGCCGCAGCCGCCTCCACGCCGGAAGAACGCCGTTTCCAATACGACTGGAGCAAATACCAGCCAGTACAGCCACCGTTCATGGGCGAAAGCAAGCTCCCGCCGATTCCTATCGAAAAGATTATCCCGCTCATCAGCTGGGAATACTTCTTCTTCACTTGGAAAATCAAGCCGGACGAAGAAGAAGCCAAGAAGCTCAAGGCCGATGCCGAGGCGCTCATCAAGTCGCTCACAAAGCCCGAATACGCCCTCCGCGCCGTTCAGGCATTCTACCCCGCTGCCGGTACCGAAAAGTCCGTTATCTTTAACACGGGCCGCACAGGCACGGACGCAGACCTCATCGAAGTCTCGACCGCACGCCAGCAGAATCCCGAAGGCACTTGTCTTGCGCTCTGCGATTACGTCGCTCCGGCAAACGCCAATACCGCAAGCGTTTTCGCCTCCCCCGCAGGCAAGGACGTTTTCCGCGACATCGTCGGTGCATTCGCAGTGACCATGAGCGACACGTTCGTCAAGCGCCTCGAAAAGCTCAAAGCAGAACAGGGCGGCAGCGATTACGACGTGCTCCTCATGCAGACTGTCGCCGACCGCCTCGCCGAAGCAGGCGCTGAATACTTGAGCCAGGAACTCGACCGCACAAGCGGCTGGAAGGGCATCCGCCCGGCCGTCGGCTACCCCGTGCTCCCGAACATCAAGGAAATCTTCAACGTCGCAAAACTCATCGACTTCAAGAGCGTAGGCATCAGCCTCACCGAAAACGGCGCCATGTACCCGCAAGCCTCCGTAAGTGGCCTCTACATTAGCCACCCCGAAATCGATTACTTCCAGGTAAAGTTGTAATGCAAATCAGAACCGCAACCACTTTTGGTTGATGTTCGATGGAGACAAGTTAATTTCGTTCGTCGAATTCGGATTTGTAAATGAAGGTGTCAGCAATTCCGTCCACGGCGGAGTCGTCTGGTACCAAATGCGCTTAACATTCTAAGTTCTGCCAACTAAAATCTTGTAATTAAGCTTTACTTTCCGCCTTCCACGGCGTAAGCCCAACGACATTATCAACTGGGAGCGCAAACGCAATCCCCTGCCCCATCGTATTGAGGCCAGCCTTTTCGTATAGAGAATGGAGCACCGCATCCTTCACGTTCAGCGGCACGAGAATCATCACGACTTCTTTTTCAGGTTGGATAGCGATATGGAAGAAAGCTTCCGCTTCCTTATTTGCTGTACCACGGGCGTTCAAGACCGTGCCACCACGGGCACCCGCCTCTTTAGCGGCTTCCATCACAGTATCGGAGAATCCGTTATTCACAATGCAGATAATTAATTCATGTGTATTCGGTTTCATAATTACCCTCTCCCTACCTGAGATCGGTTGTCGCTCAAAAAGTTAAATACCGACTTGCCAATAACGCTTGACATCGGAATCGTATAGGCAATGCCCTTGCCGTTCACAATCGTCCTAAATTTTTCTTCCAGACATTCCAGGACGGCAGGCACATGGTCTTCGCCAATGATGCTGATAATCACTGCGCGTTCAGAGTCCGCAAGTCCAAGTGCCGCCATGATTTCGCGCGGAGCCGTTCCATGCCCGTAAAACACGAACTGCATATTCGCGCCAAACGACTGGATGTAATCCATGTAAAAGTCCGCCTTTGAACGGTTCACCGTCGTCACCAGAATCTTGAGGCGATTCATCGAGACTTTCGAATGAACCTTTTGAGGCATCGCCCGTTTCAAAACATTCTTCACAGTTTCAACCATCGCATGCCTCTACACAAAGTCAATAATCTGTTCGTCATCGGCATCCTGCAAGCGACGCATCATAATCCTGTTGCGCCAAAGCCTTGCCACAATTGCCTTGAAACCAAGCACCTGGATCGTAATGAGCGGAGTCATTGCGACCATCGCCACAATGCCAAAGGCATAATTCAAAATCGAATCGCCACCGTCGTGAATCACGGAGCACGCGCCAATTGCCAACGGCAGAATAAAGCTCGAAGTCAACGGACCACTCGCTACGCCACCGGAGTCAAACGCAATCGCCGTATAAAGTTTCGGTACAAAGAACGAAAGCCCCAGTGAAATAAAATAACCCGGCAAGAGGTAATAGATTATCGGGAATCCGATAATAATGCGAAGCATCGAAAGTCCAATCGAAATACCCACGCCCACCGAGAGCGCAATCAGCATCGAGCGCTTGGTCACAAGGCCACCGGTCACTTCTTCGACCTGCTTGTTGAGCACATGCACCGCCGGTTCTGCAAGCACCACCACCATGCCGATGATAAAGCCAGCCGCCACAAGCGCATGCGGGCGTTTCGCCAGTTCACACCCGATTTCAAAACCAATCGGCAAGAATCCGACCGTCACCGCCGTCAAGAAAATCACAAGCCCGAAAAACGTGTAAAGAATCCCGACACCCACTTGCACAAGCTTCACCATCGGGAGCTTGAGTACCGTCCACTGCAGCGCACAGAAAAACACGACAATCAGCCCAAGCGCCACAAGCACTTCACGGGCAATCACCATCACCGTAGGCAAAAAGTGTTCACCAAGGCTCGCGTCCACCGAATATGCCGCCGTCGAAAGTTCATACGTCAAGTCGCCCTTCGAAAATACCACCAAACCCATCAGCGCCAAAATCGGGCCAACCGAGCAAAGCGCAATCAAGCCGAAGCTATTTTCCGATGCATGCTTACCACCAATCGCACCCGCAACACCCACGCCAAGCGCCATGATGAACGGCACCGTAATCGGCCCCGTCGTCACGCCACCCGAATCAAACGCGAGCGGCACAAACGCATTCCGCCCGACGGACACCATGAGCATCCCGAGCATGAACAGCACCATGTAAAAGAAGATGATAATCAACGAAAGGTCTTTCTTAAAAACAATCTTCAAAATCGCAAGGAGCAAAAAAATCCCGACCCCCACGCCAATCGTCGAAATCAAAAGAATCGGCCGTACCGCATTTTTCACCTGTTCTGCAAGTACGGACAAGTCCGGTTCCGCAACCGTAATGAGAACCCCCATCACAAAGCACACCGAAACGAGCAACAGGAGCCTACGCGACTTAGTCAAACCCGACCCCACATACGCCCCCATCGGGGTCATTGCAAGGTCTGCTCCCAAGTTAAAAAGTCCAATACCGATAATCAAAAAAATCGCGCTAACCGTAAAAACAATCTGCTCTTTCAGCGAAAAAGTCACAAGCGGGGTATGCGAAACCACCAGCACAATAAGCGTAATGGGCAAAACAGAGGCAAAAGCCTCTTTCAATTTTTCAAAAAGAATTTTTTGCATCGCTATAAAATATATTTTATTTCTTACTCTTCTTGTCATGCCCGCCTCCGAGCGGGCACCTCCTTTTAAAAAAAATTTCAGCATCCATGCAACCAACCCTCATCCCCATGCATCAAAAATAACGAAATGGACGAAAAAGTCATTATAAAGAAGATTCAACAAGGAAGTCGTGAAGCCCTTGGCGTGCTGTGGAAGTCCCATAGCACGAACGTTCTGAACCTCGCGTTCAGAATGCTCAAGAATCGCGACGAGGCTGAAGACGTCTTGATGGACATTTTCGTCTCAGTTCCA